>NZ_JBHUHU010000002.1:0-324851 GCF_042682725.1 Flagellimonas iocasae
GAGCTGACCAATGTGGTCAATGCCACGCTGACTGACGGTTCTGGGCTCGGGACGATCAACAACGACGATGGGGCAGTTGCTACCATTACAGCCAATGATGCCGCCGCGGCAGAGAGTCCTGTTAATACAGGACAGTTTACCGTTAATCTTGGTGCTATTAATAGTACAGGATCTCCAATTACAGTTGGATATACAGTTACGGGCGATGCAACCCCAGTCGATGATTATGAGGCTCTTTCAGGTACTGTCAACATACTTGATGGAGATCAGACAGCCACAATTACAGTGACCCCGGATGACGATGGATTAACCGAATTGGATGAAACCGTAATCGTAACGCTGGACCCTGGTGCAGGTTATACGGTTGGAGCTCCAGATAATGCCACGGTGACCATTGCCAGCGATGATGATGTGCAACCATCGGGCTATATTGTAACGATTGACGATGATCCTATCAATGCGGCTAATCAAAATAATATAAGCTTCTCATTCATAGGGGCGCCTACTTTTTTAACAACATTTGACTATACCTTTTCCAGTAGTGGTGACGGAGATGTCACTACGGTAACGGGTAGTGGCGCAGTGCTTATCGCAAATAGGACAGTGAACAATATCAATTTGAGTAGTTTGCCTGATGGTGTTATTACCCTTCGAGTAACGGTATCCAATGTTTTGGGAACAGAAGGACCAGAAACTACGGACACGGCTTTGAAGCTTACCACTCTTCCAACGGGTTATACAGTCGATATAGACCAAGACCCTATAGACCAAACGAACCAGAATATGGTTAGTTTCACATTTGCCAATGCGGAGGTAGATGCTGATTTCAGTTATTCGTTTACCAGCAGCGGAGGAGGTACTCCTGTGAATGGAACAGGCACAATAGCAACACCTACAGACCAAATAACAGGTGTCAATTTAAGCGGATTGACTAATGGCACCATAACACTAACGGCGTCCTTATCGAACACCAATGGTGATGGTCCCGATGTAACGGATACGGTTCAAAAGGAAACCTGCTTTGCGGGCTCCACCGCACCTGTTGGCAATAGCACGGCCACAGCATTTTGTGATGTGATCAACCAAGATTTAAATGATTATACTGCAAGTGTGGCTCCAGTTGGTTCTACCTTACGGTGGAGTACGAATGCAGATACTTCAGTAACAGGAGCCTTTTTAGGAGGAACTGTGGTTACTTCAGCAGGTACGTATTATGGTTTCTTCTACGATTCAGTCAATAACTGTGCAAGTCCAACTTTGGCGGTGACCTTAATCCAAGGCTCTACCCCTGACCCGGGAACCACCACCAACGCGGCTCGATGTAGCAACTCAGCAGATGGGAACAGTATCTTGGACTTGGATGATACACTTTCGGGTGCGGATCCTGGAACGTGGGCTTTGACCACCGCTCCAGGCGGGGCTTCTATTTCTATTGATGGTAGTAACATTGTCAATTTTAATGGACAACCTATAGGTGCCTATACCTTTACCTATACCACCACTGGCGCTGTTGCACCTTGTACGGATCAAAGCGTTAGTCTTACTGTAACTATACAAGATTGTTCCCTTCCTTGTGATGCGGGAGATACCGCTCCTTTATTGGACACCAGCGAACCTACCATTTTCTGTGACGAGGTTATCGCAGACTTGAACGATTATGTCACCAATACCCCACCTCCCGGAGCAGTATTAACATGGAGCACCGACCCTGATCCGCTGCAAACGGATCAGCACCGAGATAGTGAAGTGACCAACGCGGCATCCTACTTTGGCTTCTTTTATGATGAAGTCAACGGATGTGCCAGTCCAGTACTCACCGTAACCTTGGAGTTGTTCACGAGGCCAGCCATTACAAACACTACTGGCGCTGAACGCTGTGGTGAAGGAACATTGACGCTAACGGCAACTGCCAGCAATGGCGTTTTAAATTGGTACGATGCACCAACAGGTGGAGCCATGTTGGGCAGTGGAGGAACGTTTATTACACCATCCATTTCAACAACAACATCATTCTACGTGTCATCAACGGCCAACGGATGTGTTTCTGACCGGGTAGAAGTAGTAGCAACGATAAACGATACACCTTCCGCAGGAACTCCTTCTGATACGGTAGCTTGTAATACCGTGGGCAATGGAGGCCCAAACAGCATTGATTTGGATGGTACGTTGACCCGCGCGGATGCTGGAACGTGGGCCATTATAACCGACCCATCCGGAGGTTTATTGACTATTGGAAGTGGAAACACTGTTGATTTTGATGGATTACCCGTTGGAGATTATGTGTTTGAATTTACCACTACTGGAGCGGTAGCACCATGTACCAATGACGCAGTGCAAGTGACTATTTCTGTTGGTGCTTGTAATGTGGACACCGATGGCGACGGACTTACCGATGCCGAAGAAAATATATTGGGTACGGATATCAATAATCCCGATACGGATGGAGACGGATTAACCGATGGAGAGGAAGTATTGGTTGTTGATGACCCCAGCACCACTGCTGTCCCTGAAAGTGCTACAGACCCTTTGGATGCATGTGATCCTTTCTTGACCGTGGATTGTAATCCGGCTGATATTGATTTGGGTATTACCAAAACAGTGAATGAGGAGTCACCACTTTTAGGAGAGCAAATCGAATTTGTCATTACCCTTGAAAATGTTGAAATGGCCAGGGTCTTGGATATTGTTGTGACTGATATTTTGGATGATGCTTTTGAATTTGTTTCCAGTGATGCTTCATTGGGAACATATGATGAGGCTATTGGGGAATGGTCCATTCCCGAATTGACGGCAACAACTGCGGAGGCAACACTGAGAATCAGGGTTAATGTCAATACCTCAGGTACTTTCCAGAATACAGTAACATTGACTTCATCGTTGCCCGCTGATGGCGTAGTAACCGATAACAATTCAGATTCGGTTTCCATTCAAGTGAACCGAAGTGCCTGCGAGGATCCAGGAACCATTTGCAACATTTTTTCACCCAATGGGGATGGCAAGAATGATAGGTTGGTACTGGTTGGTCACGAACAATATTCAAATAATACCTTAGAGGTTTTTGATCGCTACGGTAACAGTGTCTTCCAAATGGATGGCTATGATAGTTCATGGGATGGAACAGGAAAGAATGGGGATTTGCCCAAAGGAACCTATTTCTATATCCTGGACCTTAATGGGGATGGAACGGACGTGGTAAAAGGATGGATTCAAATCGTAAGGAACAATTAAAATGCCAAATAAAACAGGTTTGCCCAAATACAGAATTGTTCTCTTCGTGCTTTTTATGGCCATCATAACCGTCAAAGCACAGAAAGAACCGCAATATACCCAGTACATGTACAATATCGGTAGCTTTAATTCGGCCTACGTAGGTACGGTGGAAAGCCCGGAAATCATCGGTTTATACAGGGCGCAGTGGGTGGATATTGAAGGAGCACCTACTACCATTAGGGCAGGGGCAAATATTCCCTTTAGCGATAAAAAAATGGGATTGGGAATCAATATTGTGAGCGATCAACTCGGTCCTTCCACACAAACCTATTTTGATGTGGCCTATTCGTATCAAATTCAATTATCGGATGACACCAAACTTTCATTCGGATTGAATGCGGGAGGTTCTTCGTTGAACATCGATTACTCCAAGGGGACATTCGTAAATCCATCGGATGAGTCGATTTTAGGAGGAAAGTATACCAACTTCTATCCCACCGTAGGTGCAGGTCTTTTTATGTATCATGAAGAGGATTGGTATTTAGGGGTTTCCGTGCCCAATTTTTTAACGAATGCTCTGTACAATGATGAAGTAGCCACGATTGTGGAAGACAATATGCAGTTCAATGCCATAGGCGGGTATGTGTTCCAGATTTCGGACAGGACCAAGTTCAAGCCGGCCTTTTTGGTGAATTACCTGCAGGGTTCCCCGGTAAATGTGAACCTATCAGCCAACTTTCAATTTATTGATGCCCTTACCATTGGTGCTTCCTACAGATTTGACAATGCCGTAAGTGGATTGGCGGGTTTTCAGATATCCAATGCCATGTTTATTGGATATTCCTACGATTACAACACCAATGGCTTGGGCGAGTACAGTGGAGGCTCGCACGAGGCCATCTTAAAGTTTTACATAGGGCGTGGAGGTTTTGGTTCTGGAGGTTCCAAAACAAGGACCAAGGATAAAAAGACAAACAACAAAGGAAAACAGATAGATTCCCCAAGATTCTTTTAATATGAACAAGGCACAAAAAATACAGTTAACGCTTTTGTCAACCCTTTTGGGCGTAGTGTTCTGCTTTGGTCAAAAGAAGTCCAAAGGAGACGATTTGTTTTTTCAGTACCAGTACCAGCAGGCCATAAATGCCTATGAGACCCAATTGCGGGAGGGGACTTTAACGGAACAACAGTTTTTGAACCTGGCCGATTCGTATTTCGAAACCAATAACTTTGAGAAGGCTTCTGAAACGTATTTGGACTTGTACAAAAAAGATACCTTGATGGAAGGGCACCACTTTAATAAAATGTTGCAGAGCTTTTCCAAAACCACCAACAAAGAACGGAAGGATGCCTTTTTATCCACCATGTCCTCAAGCTTTTCAAAAGAACTCATGGAGAATATGGAGTTCAATCAGCAGTTGCTGCAAAACAGTGCGGCTGAACCTGCTTTGGACTATCAAATCTTTAATCTTTCAGGAAATAGCCCTCAAACAGATTTTGCCCCAGCCTTCTACAAGGACCAACTTTTGTTCACCAGTGGGCGTTTACAGCAAAAAGGTAACCGATATGAACCCGGAAACGAGGATTAC
Organism: Flagellimonas iocasae; assembly: GCF_042682725.1. Taxonomy (NCBI): domain Bacteria; kingdom Pseudomonadati; phylum Bacteroidota; class Flavobacteriia; order Flavobacteriales; family Flavobacteriaceae; genus Flagellimonas; species Flagellimonas iocasae. The sequence continues at coordinate 4,800 of NZ_JBHUHU010000002.1, forward strand.
TTCAATATCTATTCAGCTAGCGTGCAACCCGACGGTGAAATTTCAGGCATCGCACCTTTTACGGAAATAACCAGTTCAAAATATCACAAGGCCACGCCCTATTATTCCCAAGGATTAAAGAGTATTTTTTATGTGCTCTCCAATACCCAGAATGGCGAGCTCTCCTTCGATGATCAGGGTAAAAACGCACTGGCCATAGCCAAGCAGTCGATTGGAGGTTCGTTTCAATTGTTGCTAAAGGATTTAAGCATATCGTTTTACTATCCCTTTTACGATGAGGCCAGTGGCAAACTCTATTTTTCTGCAAATTTTGAGGATGGCTACGGTGGCACGGATATTTATTATGTGTACACCAACAGCGGGCAGGTGATGTCAGCACCCATTAATCTGGGCCCTCGCATCAATACTCCTGGAAACGAGATTGCACCTTTTATTTTTGAAGGTAGTTTTTATTTTGCTTCTGATATATTCTATGGATTGGGGGGGATGGATATCTACAAATCCAATATGGAGGATGGTGGCTTTAGTATCCCCATCAACCTGGGAACAGGCATCAATTCACCTGAAGATGATTTTGGATTGATCATGCGTAACGAGGGTGAAGGTCTATTGGGCTATTTTGCATCCAACAGAGCAGGTGGAAAGGGAAAGGACGACGTGTATGGATTTAAATTGGACGAAAAACCGGGGTTAAAGACCATCACGTTTAAGGGAGTTGTGCAAAAACCGTATGATGCATCCGAAATAGTGGATAAGGCCGTGGTTCGTTTAAAGAGCCCAAGCGGAGCACTTTTGGCAGAGACCTATTCTGATGAGAATGGAAATTACAGATTGGAAATTCCTTGGCAAAATGAAGTGGTTTTGGAATCCACCAAGGACCATTATTCAACATTCTCCAAGGAATTTACGGAAGCCGATTTTGAAGGAGCCGAAAGCAAAAATTTTGATATTGGACTTTCCCTTTACGAAGATTTGGTTGAGGAAAAAGAAGGGCAGGTAGTAGTAAAACTGAAGAAGTTTTTCTTTGGAAACAGCCAAACCCAATTGACTCCGGAAATTGAAACCGAATTGGACAAAGTGGTCGATTTTGTGAAAAGTTTCCCATCAGCCCAACTTCGGGTTGAAACCTATACGGACAGTAGGGGAGGAAGCTCCACCAATTTTAAGTTGACGCAGGATCGCTCCGATGCCATCAAGCGCTATTTGGTTCAGCATGGGGTTCCTGCCGCTAATGTGTTGTATTCCATAGGTTATGGCGAGGATAAAATTTTGAACAATTGTACCAATGGGGTTTTCTGTTTGGAGATGCTCCACAAACAAAATCAAAGATCATTGATTGTTGTGCTTAATGACAACGTTCTTTTTGATTAACTCCAGATCATCCAGCAGTAGTATAGCGCAAAAAGAGATAGGAAAACCATTCCGCACCAAGTAAGTATCTGTAGCCCAATTTTGGGCTGATGGATTTCGGGAATATCCTTGCTCATAACAGTTTTCAGATTCATCCACCCCAACAATGGAGCCAATACAAAAGAGACAAAGGTGGCCAGTGACACCAAATTGGTCATGTTGGCGCTAAAAACGGTGATGACCAGCCAATTGATGACTGCCATAATGATTACGGTAATAGCGAATGCATTCTTACTCTTGAACGCTCCTTGTTCAGGATAGAGCTTGGCTAGAACATCGATACTGACTCTTGAAACCGCATCGTGGGCAGTCATGCAGGTGCTGAACATGGTGGCAAAAGCCGCAACTGCAATAAAAAGATAGGCCCAGTCCCCGATATGCACGGTGAACAGGGTTACCAATTGGTCGGCAAACACTGCGGCCCGGCCACTGAGTTCTGTTCCAGTACCATAGAGGGTCATCCAGCCAATGATCAAAAAGAAAACCGCAAGTAAAGCCGTTAAAAAATACCCTACATTGAATTCTTGAAGCGCTAATTTAAGCGTAGGCTTCTTCTTCATGGATTTTAAATTTTCCATGTTCCACATACTTACCCAGCCGGAGGCTTCAACAGCGGTGGGCATCCATCCTACAAGTTGTATTAAAAAGAATATACCTACTTTGTTGAAAATTTCTGGACGCTGGTAAGAATCTGCATCGGGAACAGGTCCTTTCTGTATGACGAGTATGGTTGTCACCAAAAGTGCCACAAATAGAATGGCAATGACGGCCTTTAAGGAATTTTCCAAAAAGCGGTATTTTCCAATGATGAGCAGAAGACTTATAAACACAAAAAGACACAAAGCAACTCCCCCTGCACCCATGCTGGAAATCTGGAAAAGGTTCATAAAAAGCCCAGCTGTGACTACATAAAGCGCGGCCAAAATGGTGAAAGTGGAAATCAAGGTGACAAAAGCGTAAATCCATAGATAGGTTTTGCCTAAATTCAGATAGCCTTCAACCAAGCTTTTTTCCGTGACTGTGGTATATCGCACCCCAAACTCAAAAAATGGATATTTTAGAAGATTGGCCAATATAATGGGGATGACCATAATCCATCCATATTGGGCACCGGCTTTGGTGGATAATACCAAATGCGAAGTTCCAATGGCCATACTCGCAAAGAGCAAACCTGGGCCCAAAGCTTTGAGAAGCGTTTTCAGTTGTGTCATGTGTAGTCAATAGTGCACAGCACTAAAAGTAGTATTTTTATGGCATTCCATAAAAAGTGGGGGTAACCATTCATTTTTTCGGATTTGCTTAATTATTTCACAATACACATGGCTGGGAAAACTCTTTTTCACAGCTTTGCATAGCCTTGATAATCTCGCTTATTAATGACCGTTTGGATACTTTTTATTGCTGCCGTAGCCCTGTTATTGACTTTTGATTTAGGAGTCCTCAATAGGAGGGCCCATGCCATTTCATTAAAGGAAGCTACCGTTTGGAGTACATTTTGGATAGGCTTGGGACTGGGATTCTCAGTCTTGATCTATTTTATCTACCAAAACCAATGGATAGCCAACCCAAATGGTTTAACGGCTTGGAACGCAACCCTAAAATACATCACGGGATATTTGGTGGAAATGTCGTTGAGCATGGACAATATTTTTGTCATTGCTGTGATATTTTCATCCTTCGCCATACCCGAAAAATACCAACACCGGGTACTTTTTTGGGGGATAGTGGGTGCCATCCTATTTCGGATTACAGCCATTTATTTGGGTGTGGCCCTACTGAATAAGTTTATATGGATCACCTATGTTTTTGGTGGATTTTTGGTCATAACAGCATTGCGATTACTGCGGTCACATAAAAAAGTCTATGAACCAAAAGATTCCATTGTATTCAGATGGGTGAATATGATTATTCCTGTTTCGCACACCATTGATTCGCAGAAATTTTTTGTTCGAAAAGATAAGGTGTTGATGGCCACTCCTCTGTTATTGGCCTTGGTGGTGATAGAATTTACCGATATTCTTTTTGCATTGGACAGTATTCCCGCGGTTTTGGGGATTACTTCGGATACTTTTTTGGTGTTCAGTTCCAACATTTTGGCAGTGATGGGTCTTCGCTCCATTTACTTCTTTTTGAGCCACATGGTATCCCGATTCAAATATTTAAAATACAGTCTTTCCGCTATTCTGTTCTTTGTGGGGGTAAAGTTGATTTTATCACATCATATAGAATTGCCAGAGTGGGTTTCGTTGGCGTTCATTGCTTTGTCCTTGACTTTGGGCGTACTTTTTTCATTGCGAAGTAAAGAAGAGGAGGATGCCCAAGGCAGCTAACCCTTTAATCCAAGCCCGTACCGTTCATTAGGGCGAAGAATGCCATTTTTTAAATGGAACAAGCCGGAAAACGGGTCATTTTTGAATTCCAAGTGGCCATCCAAATCAGCGTATTTTACATTGGACCGAGACAATGCAAAATGCAACCCTGCCGAAATTCCCAGACTGCATTCATCCAAGCAACCTACCATGGCTTCAAGATTAGCGGCTTTGGCCACGGCATTTACCCGCAACCCTTCATGGATGCCTCCAACCTTCATCAATTTAATGTTCACCATGTCTATCCGCTGATTTTTGGCCAACCGGAACGCATCTTTTACCGATTTAAGGCTTTCATCGGCCATGATAGGCATATGGATGCTATCCCTGACTTCGCCCAGATGTTTATCGAATCCCGGCTTAGTGGGCTGTTCCAAGATTTCAATATTCACTTCTTTTACGGCTTTGTTAAAAGCGATGGTTTCTTCAACCGAGTAGCCTTGATTACCATCAAACCGAAGCTGGATATGGGGAAAACATTCCCGTATTTTTTTCAGTTTTTCGATATCCTCCTGCAAAGAGTGGCCGCCCTTAATTTTTAAAATAAAGAAGCCTTGTTTGATGTAATCCGAAGCCAATTTCAAGGTTTCTTCCAAAGGAAGAATGCCAATGGTGATACTAGTGGCAATTTCTGTGCGATAACCTCCCAACAATTGATAGAGCGGTACTTGCATTTTCTTGGCGGAAATATCCAAAAGCGCCATATCCACCATCGCCAAAGCCGACGACTTTTGAGGTAATTGATGTGAAAGTTCCTCCAAAATCAACGAACCCATAAACGGATTTCTTCCTTTAAGAATGGGGATGATGATATTTTGAATGGCATGCTCCACATCCGCTGCAGATTCATGGGTCACTGTAATATCCGGAGCCGCACAGCCAAAACCAACAATTCCACTGTCGGTCTCTATTTTAAGGATGAAATTGGTAGCTTGGGAGATTTCCTCGTAAGCGATGGTATACGGAATCAGGAGTTCCAGTTCCAGACGCTCATAACCCACATTGGTGATAGTCATGACCTCAATTTTGTTTTAAGCAATTCCACGAGGTCTTGAGCACCATAGGCCAAAACATCAAAGGTGGGCAAACCGGTTTCTTTTTCCAAAGCTTTGCAGGCAGGTAGAATTTCAGAAGGCTCCATATTTTCATGATTCACGGTGATGGCAATGACTTTTTTTCCAGAAATGACCTCAATGGCGTTAATTTGCTCTTGGATGGGATGCATTTTGTAGCCTGGAAATCCGTCGTATTCCAATCGTTTGGGAGCATGTTGAAGAATGACATAATCAGGTCGGCCTGCAGCCAAAATCTCAAAACCACCGGGATAGGCAGGGTTCATCAAACTCCCTTGTCCTTCTATGACAATCACATCTGGATTTTCATTTTTGTAGGCGCTTACCACAGCGTGTTCAATCTCCCCTGAAACAAAATCATTGATACAGCTGTCCATGATCATGCTGTATTTGGCGCCCTGCATCCAAGCGGTCTGTCCCGTTCCAATCATTTCAGCTTTAAAGCCGGCATCCCGGAACCCATGGACCACAAACCACGAAGTGGTTCGCTTTCCCAAAGCAGAATCGGTTCCCAAAACTGCCAATTTAAGGCAATCCACTTTTTCAATATCACCTGTAAAAAAGTGCAGCTTATCCCGGTCTGGGGTTTTTCGAACATCTCGAATTGTACAATCGTTTTCTTTGGCCAGTTGTACCAATTCTGGGTCATTGGAAAGAAAATCGTGCAGACCACTATCCACGTTCCAGCCCAGTTGCAGGGCTTTTTTTATGGATTCCTTAGCAATTTTTGGCAGGCGACCACCATCTGGAGCCAATCCAATGACCAAATACGATGGGGTCTGGTTGTTTTTGGAAAGTTCTTTGACTGCTTCATCAATCGTTGAAAATAGGGGAATGTTACTGGTTTTTCCATCCAAAACCATGCCCGCATCTTTGCCGGAATAGATACTATCCAAAATACCGACCACCTCATAGCGTTCTGTAAAGCGAACAAGTCCATGGGCCGTTTTTCCATTGGGAGTGTTGAATGCTCCTTCGCAATAAACAAGTGCTTTTCCGTCTATTTTTTTCATAGCTATCAATATTTGGCGGTGAGAACCGCGACAAATCTGTTGGGTTCAAAATTTAGTTGTTCATCCAGTTCCAAAAGCGCAATCAAACCGGCGGTTGAGGCAGGAAGAATTCGTAAGCCTTCTTTTTTGACCAACAAGGTGCTCATGTCCCTCATTTTTTTGTCGCTGATGTTAAAGGCTTCCCCTTCTGACTGGTTTAAGGCATACAATGCTTCGTCGCCATCAAAACTATGCCAATTGATGAGCGGTTCGTTGTATTTGGTCTCCTTTACTTTTTCGGGTTGAAGGTCCTGACAATGGTCCAGCCCCTTTTTAAACGATTGGATGATCGGATTTTTATGGGTAGAGGAAGCAGCAATCATTTTGGGGATTTTGGAGGTTTTTCCCCGCTTGTACAAACTGGCAAAACCACGATAAATTCCTGCCAACAGGGTACCATTTGAAACGGGCACGGCACAATATTCCGGGGCGTCCCCTAAATCGTCCACAATTTCGGTTGCGATTTGGGCGTAGGAAGCAATTTGCAAAGGTGTGTTGGCCCCACCGGGATTGGCATCGTACCATTCTTCTTCTGCCGCCATTTCACTTACTTTGGTGACCACATCTTCGTAGCTGCCATCAAGGCGCATGATTTTGGCCGAAAGCGATTCCATCTCCTTTATTCTTTCCGTATGGTAGCTGGCAGGAATGGCAATGATACATTCCAATCCGGCCAAATCTGCGGCCAAGGCTACCGCCACTCCGTAATTTCCGCAAGTGGCAAGAGCGATGGTATCAAACCCGCGTCTGAGGGCGTCATACACTTGGGCAAAGGCAATGCGGTCTTTTTGGGTACCCGAGGGATTGTCGCCTTCATATTTGACGTAGAGTTGTCGAATATCAAACTCCCTTTCCAGAGATTTGGCCCGCGTCATGGAGGTGTCGCCCACCTCAATATTGATGATATCCTCAAAACTTTCCAGCCGATCTACCAAGGATTTGCTTTTATCTTTGACAAAGGCACTGAGTTCCTTGGCTTCGGAAGAGACTTTAAGTTCTGCTGTTTTTACACCGTCAATGAGGTTCATACACAATCATGTCATTCGAGTAAACTAAAGGTATAGTTTTATAATGTTTTACAAGAAAGTCATCGACAAATTTTGGAACAAAAAAAGCCCTTATTTTCTAAGGACTTTTCTTTATGATTTGGTTAATAGGTGTAGAATATCAAATTCTCTATTGAAAACTTTTTGCCTGAAGAACTGCTTCTGCCTCTTCAAGAACGGTAACATCAGCCATCCCAGATAGGGTCAATTCATATGTGGTGGGGTTGTTCTCTCCATCTACGGTCAACGAATAGGAAAAGGTAAGGTGGTTGGTTTCATCATCGAATACAATATCGGTAAACTCAACATTGGTAATTCCAGCAGAAGCGTCAGTATAGGATTCATCCAAAATAAAGTATTTATTGTCCTCCCCAACCACTGCATAGTTGGAAATGGCAAAAGTGAAACCCTCCACGGACTGGCTGTTTTCACCAAGATCTAATACAGTAACATTTAAAGATAAATAAGTGTCTTGGTATACGTTGTCAGGCGTACTAAAAAAGCGCACCAAACTGAAATTATAGTCGTTTCCATTGACCTGTACACCAGATGTTAGAGATATTGAATTTGCATCAACATTGGTAAATTTAAAGCTGTTGGAATCTTGGAAAACAACATCATCAATCCGTGTGCCGTCCAATTCTAAGGTCATATACCCATATTGAGTAAGTTCATCAAAGCCAACACCGTTGAGGCCGTCTGTTCCTGGGGTTCCTGGCTCTCCTGGAGTTCCCGGAGTTCCTGGATCTCCATCGCTTCCGGGAAGACCTTGGCAATCCAAAGCGTCCCATTTTTGATCTCCGTTGATGTCTTCGCTTGGGTCATTGTTGCCATTTCCATTTGTATCCCAACAGTTTATGCCGGCATTTCCGGCTGGACCTATTATGGAGTCTCCATCTGCTCCATCCATACCGTCTTCACCGGAGCAAGAGGTTAAACACAAAGCCAATGTAAGGGTGGCAACACCAAAAAATCTAATTAGTTTCATAGTTATTTATTTTACTGATTTGGGCAGGAAAATACCTTGAGTTTTGGGATAAAATGGGCTGCAATTGATGTATGAACCCTGCCAGTTGATGGATTTGGCTTTTGGACTGATATGATGTAGAAGAAATTGTGAAGGGAAACAAAAAAGCCGAATCTTAAGATTCGGCTTTTGTAAGGTGTACTCGAGGCGGGACTTGAACCCGCACGGGCAAATGCCCACAGGATTTTAAGTCCGGCGTGTCTACCAATTCCACCACTCGAGCTTGTCTGCCGTAGGCAAAACAGGACTTAAACAAAAAAACGCTGGCAAGCAGCGTTTAGAGCGAAAAACGGGATTCGAACCCGCGACCTCCACCTTGGCAAGGTGATGCTCTACCAACTGAGCTATTTTCGCATTTTAAAGAACCAACACCTTTTTCAAGTGCGGATGCAAATTTAAAACAATTCTTTAAAATGTAAAGTGTTTTGGCAAAAATAAAGTCTATCCCTTTTCTTTGCCGCTAACAAGGTAAAAATCAGACTCAAGTTTACTTTTTCTTTAAGACTTTATCCTTCAGCACCCTTTCCTGCAGTTGTTTTCGGTAGTTTCTGCTGATGGGAATCGTATGGCCTTGCTCCAAAATCAATTCGTGGTTTTCCAAGGTTTGAATTTTTGACATGGGAACGATGTAGGATTTGTGGGTCCGAACAAATTCAGCGGTGTCCAAATTTTCTTCAATGGTCTTTAAAGGCATCAAGGACAGGTGCTTATCGGTAGTGGTCTGAATCTGAACATAGTTTTCCAAAGCCTTTACAAAAAGAATGTCCGAAGTCACTATTTTCTGATACTTTCCATCGCACTTTACAAAGAAATAGGGTTCTTCCTTGGGCTGTTCGGCAGTTTCAACAGGGCCTTTTTTCAATTTATGGTATTCGGTGGCCTTACTCACCGCTTTAAAAAAGCGATTGAAGGTGATGGGTTTGAGCAGATAATCCATCACATCAAAATTAAAACCCTCCAGCGCATAGTTGGGGTATGCCGTGGTAATAATGACCGTTGGTAGCTCTGACCGCAATTTTAAAAAATCCAAACCGGTCAGGTAGGGCATTTGAATATCCAAAAAAATCAAATCCACGGAATGCTGCCCCAATTGTTGGTCCAGCTCCAAGGCATTTTCAGCAGTGCAAACCAATTCCAGGTGGTCCACAACATGGATGTATTCTTCCAGCACTTCGCGTGCAAGAGGCTCATCGTCAATAATAATACACCTTAGTTTTTCTGCCATTCCAATTTCAATAATATGGAAAACCTATCGCTTTCATCCACAATCAACAGGGAATGCGATTCCGGATAAAGCAACTTGAGCCTGCGGCTCACATTTTTCAGTCCGATACCGCTACTTTCTGCTATTTCTTCTGAAGTCTGTCCGTTTAAACCTTTACTATTTTTAATACTCAATTGAAGTGATTTGTCACTGGCCTCCAATCCCATGTGAATAAAATTGCGTTGCCCTTTTCCTTTGGAAACATGTTTAAACGCATTTTCTATAAAGGGAATAAGGATAAATGGCGCAATATTTTTTTTATGGGTGGTGCGGTCTTGAATGTCAAATTGCATATCAGTGTGTCCATGGTCCAATCGCAATTTTTCCAAATCGATAAAATTCTCGATAAAGTTCAGTTCCTTTTCCAATGCAATGGTTTCATCCTCGCTTTTGTAGAGTTGGTACCGGAGCATATCCGAAAAATTGGCTAGGGATTCCGAAGCTCTATCCGGATTAATATGGATCAACGCGAAAATGGAATTGATGGTGTTGAACAAAAAATGGGGATTGATTTGCGATTTGAGGTATTTGAGTTCGGTTTCCAGATTCTCTTTTTCCAACCGAAGTCGTTTTTTTTCAGTCTGAAGCCAGTTTTTGCCCAATTTTATACTCATTCCCAAGGTCATGCTCGCAACGGTAGATGGCAGGGCCCACACAAAATAGATTTTGAAAACCTCGTTGGGATACACCCCGAAGAGTTCAAACAACGTTTTTCCGGAAGTCAGGGTGGCAAAAAAATAGCCGCTGGTGATAAAGGCATTGCAAAGCAAAATAGTTCCCAAAACAGCCAACACATAGCTGAAATAACGCCCAACATAGAGCAACTTCGGAATAAGATAATAGAGATTAAAGTAGACCCCAATCAGCTGAAAAACCACATAAAAATAGAATTTGGGTGAGGAATCACTAAAGCGTAGATAGTCATATACCTCGGAAAGACTTCCAATATTTATGGTAAGCCAAACCAAGTGGTAGCACATCCAAAAGGGGATATGGTAGAGCTTATATTTTAATATAAAGTCCTTTAAACTACTGATTTTCATCAAAATTTGGGCAATAATGGTACAAGTTATTCTTTTTGCCAATGCGTTTGAAGCAAATTGACATCCTGTTGTAATTAATTGATGACTGACCTATTTTTTCACAGAAAAGGGCTTTGTACCCTTGGTCAATCTTTTGGAGCTCAATGTCAATATCATTTTAAATAAGGTTGATGAAGAACTTCATTTGGAGCAACATTCAAACAATCCAAATGAAAAAAATGACAACCGCTCTGAGCTTAACCCTATTTTTTGGAATGGGAATAAGCTTTTGTTTTGGTCAAATTCAAGGAAAAGTAGTGGGTATTGACGAAGCACCGGTGCCCTTTGCGAACGTAGTGCTCTACCAAGCCGTGGATACTACTTTGGTGACGGGTGCCATCACGGATGAGGATGGAAATTTTTCCGTACGTCCCGCAAACGCAGGCAACTTTTTGGTTCGGATTAGTAATTTGGGCTATGCCGACCGATATGAAGGACCTATTTCGGTGGATTCTGCATCCGATTCGTATAATTTAGGGACTTTGGTTCTCGAAGAGGAATACAACGAATTGGATGAGGTGGTTTTGGCCGCAAAGAAAAATATCATTCAGCGCACCCCGGAGGGACAGGTAATCAATGTGCAAAGTAGCGTAATGACCAAAGGCAGCAATGCGCTACAGGTTTTGGAGCGGTTGCCGGGTGTGATTTTGGACCGGCGCAATAACCAATTTGCTATGAATGGACAAAGTGGGGTGACGGTCATGTTCAATGGGCGAAGGATGCCGATGTCCATGGAAGATGTCATGGCGCTGCTGGAAAGTACCTTGGCCGATAACATCGAAAAGGTGGAATTGATTATTTCGCCCACGGCTAAATATGATGCTGATGGCGGTGCGGGGATCATCAACATTGTGTTCAAAAATAGGGTGGACACTGGGGACCAACTCAATTTCAGCGGAAGTTTGGGGTATGGGTATCGTGAAAAAGCCAGTACATCTTTGAACTATGCACATGGCACGGAAAAATTTCGATTGAATCTGGGATATTCGGTATTCCATGACCATGGTAAAAATGGGTTTGAAGGCTCGGGAACCAGCAATAGTCCCATTTTTGATGCCTTTAGCTATACTGAATTTTCCACCTATTTTGATTACAACAACAATTCCCATAACATTAATTTGGGCTCGGGGTATCAACTGGATTCCAAAACGGAGATAGGGGGGGAGCTCAGCCTTTCCTTGGCGAAAAATCACTCCACCTCTGATGTAAATAACCGAAGGACCATTGAAGGTCAGGATTTTTTTAGGTCGCACTTGGTGACTTCAGGAACCACACAAAAAAATAACCTTATTTCATCACTTTATGTGGCCCGAAAATTTTCGGAGCGCTCCAATATCAATGTTGATGTGGGCTATCTCACCTATAAAAATGACAGTCCGGCCATTACCCAAAGTGCATATTTTGATGCCAATGACGAACCCATTACACCCGAAAACGAGGTTTTTACCGATGGAAATCGCGGTACCAGTGAATCCACCATCCGCTTGGGTGTCGCAAAAGCGGATTATTCCCTAACCATAAATGAGGACCTTCAAACCGAATTTGGGGCAAAGGGCAGTTATTCCACCAATACCAATGACAGTAAAATTGAAACCAATTTCGACGGGGTTTGGGAAGTGGACCCCCGCTCGCAAAGCGTAATTGAGAGTGAGGAAAAATTATGGGCGGCGTACACGCAGTTTCATGTTTCGTTGGGTGAAAAATCAAAAATCAATGCCGGTTTACGATATGAGGATTGGAAACGTACCTTGACCACCGCAGACGATGACTTTGTCATTCGGCAGTTCTTTCCGTCATTTTCGTATCAGTATGCACTTGCTGAAAACAGGAATATAAACCTGAATTACCATCGACGTATAAGTAGACCGGTCTATTCCGATTTGGTGACCAGTTTATATTACAACGACCCCACTGCGATTTTTACCGGGAATCCACTTTTGAAACCCAGCATCACAAACACCATGCAATTGGAGTATGTGAAAAATGGTTTCAGTGTGGGGTTATCCTATCAAAAGGAAATCAATCCCATCATCCGATATCAACTGACCTCCACACCACAGAATGATATTTTGGTGGTTTCACCCCAAAATGCGGATTATCAAAAAAGTTTGAACTTATTCTTCAACCTTCCCCTGCAATGGGCTAGTTGGGCCAAACTGAACCTTTCCACAACCTCGGCCATTTGCGATTATCACATTTCCTATAATCCTGAACCGAAAGGAAAGACCTATTTCTATCAAAGTCTGAATTTCACGCAGACCTTTCAATTGCCGTGGGAAATGGATATGGAATTTTCGGGCTGGTACAATTTTGATCATTACAACGGCACCAACTTCACCGAAGGCTTTGGCATGGTCAATTTTGGCGTGTCCAAACAGTTCACGAAGAACTGGGGCACGCTGCAGTTCAGTGTTACGGACTTGTTCAAATCCTTGGATATTGATACGCACATCAGCGGAATGGCACCTATTGTTTTTGATATTGATACCCGTTCGCGCTACAGGGACGAATCGGCTTTTACCCGAATTTTTAGAATCACGTACTCCCGAAGTTTTGGTGGAAATGGCAACAAATCTTCCAGAAATTTAGAGAAAGAAGAGTTTCGCCGAGTGGATTAGGAGGTCGCTTTTTTCTTTTTGCTCAACAACCGTTTGATTTCATTGAGTTTCATCAAGGCTTCAACGGGCGTAAGCGTGTCGATGTCCAAATGCAGGATTTCTTCTTTGATTTCTTCCAGCAATGGGTCGTCCAAATTGAAAAAGCTGAGTTGCATCTCGTTTTGGGATGACTGTAATTTGTCTGTCATCTCCTCACTGGAATGAGACTTCTCCAATTTTTTGAGGATTTTATTCGCTTTTTGAATGACCTGTTGGGGCATTCCCGCCATTTTGGCCACATGGATTCCGAAACTGTGCTCACTGCCGCCGGGTACGAGTTTTCGGAGGAAAAGCACATTGTCTTCCAATTCCTTCACCGAAACATTGTAGTTTTTAATCCGCGGAAAGGTGGCGGTCATTTCATTGAGTTCGTGGTAGTGCGTCGCAAAAAGGGTCTTCGCCCGTGCCGGATGCTCATGCAGGTATTCCGAAATGGCCCAAGCGATGGAAATCCCATCATAGGTGCTGGTTCCACGACCAATTTCATCCAATAATACCAGACTACGTTCGGAAAGGTTGTTGAGAATGGAGGCCGTTTCGTTCATTTCCACCATAAAAGTGGATTCCCCCATAGAAATGTTGTCGCTGGCCCCAACTCGGGTAAAAATCTTGTCCACCACTCCAATTTTGGCTTCTGATGCAGGGACAAAACTGCCCATTTGGGCCAAGAGCACAATAAGTGCGGTTTGCCGCAATAAGGCCGATTTACCACTCATGTTGGGCCCAGTGATCATGATGATTTGCTGTTCCTCACGGTTCAGAAGAACATCATTGGTCACATAACTGTCGCCTAACGGCAATTGCTTTTCAATCACGGGATGCCGTCCCTCTTTAATATCCAACGCAGTGGATTCCTCCATCACTGGTTCTACGTAGTGGTTTTCTTTGGCAAGCTGGGCAAATCCACAGAGACAATCCAATTTCGCAATAAGATGGGCATTTTGTTGCACTGGGGCGATATATTCCTGCATCCAGACCAACAACTGCTCAAACAATTGCTGCTCCAATAGGTGCATGCGTTCCTCCGCACCCAAGATTTTAGCTTCGTATTCCTTGAGTTCTTCGGTGATATAGCGTTCGGCGTTGACGAGGGTCTGTTTGCGAATCCAATCCTCAGGCACCTTATCCTTATGGGTGTTGCGCACCTCGATGTAATACCCGAACACATTGTTGGAGTCAATTTTAAGTGAAGAAATTCCAGTGATTTCCGTTTCGCGCTCCAACATTTTGTCTAGATAGTCCTTCCCAGAAATGGCAAGATTTCGGAGCTCGTCCAACTCTTCGGAATAACCTGTTGCAATGGTATTGCCTTTGGCAAGGTTTACAGGAGCTTCCTCGTTGAGCGTTTCCTTGATTTTGTTCCGAAGGGCATCACAGGCATCCAATCGCTCGCCAATGGATTGCAGCGACGTATTGGAACTCGATTGCGCCAATGTTTTGATGGGAACGATGGCTTCCAAGGAATTTTTAAGCTGAACGACCTCTTTCGGGTTGATTTTACCCGTGGCCAGTTTGGAAATGAGTCGCTCCAAATCGCCCATTTGCTTGATCCAGTGCTGTGTCTTTTCCAGCTGTTCCGTTTTATCCTTCAAATAGGAAACCACCTGATGGCGCTGCCGGATTTTGTCGATATTTTTCAACGGAAGGGCCAACCAACGCTTCAACAAGCGCCCACCCATCGGAGATAAGGTATTGTCGATAATGTCCAACAAGGTCACCGCATTTTGGTGGGGCGAATGGTACAGTTCCAGATTGCGGATGGTAAATCGGTCCATCCAAACATATTCCTCTTCCGCAATACGCTGAATTTTGTTGATGTGCTGCAGTCGACTGTGTTGTGTTTCGGAAAGGTAGTGCAACACTGCCCCGGAAGCAATAGTGCCGTGATTCAAGTGTTCAATGCCAAAACCCTTTAGGGTTTTTGTCCCAAAATGGTTGTTCAGGCTTTCATTAGCATAGTCTTCCTGGAAAATCCAATCCTCCAAAAAGAAGCTATGGAACTGGTTCCCGAAAAGTTCGGTGAATTCTTTGCGATGACTTTTGGAAACCAAGACCTCATTCGGGCCAAAATTCTGAAGCAACTTATCGATTTGCTCTGCTGAACCTTCCGAAGTAAGGAATTCACCGGTGGAAATATCCAAAAATGAAATTCCCAATTTGTTTCGTCCAAAATGAACCGCGCAGAGAAAATTATTGCTCTTGGCAGAAAGGATATCATCATTAAATGCCACACCGGGCGTTACCAGTTCAGTTACGCCTCGCTTTACAATGCTCTTTGTCTGTTTAGGGTCTTCCAATTGGTCGCAAATGGCAACGCGTTGCCCAGCCTTCACCAATTTTGGCAAATAGGTGTTTAGGGAATGGTGCGGAAATCCGGCCAGTTCAGTTTTGTCGCCCCCATTATTTCGATGGGTAAGGATGATGCCCAAAATCTTGGCAGCCTTGATGGCATCGTCCCCGAAGGTTTCGTAAAAATCACCCACACGGAACAACAACAAAGCATCAGGATGTTTGGTCTTGATGGCATTGTACTGTTGCATCAACGGGGTTACCTTCTTTGTTTTTTTATTGGCTGCCAAAGCGATTTATTTATTTGAAATTATTGGTTCCAAATTGAATTGCACATTTATGTTCAAATAAAACCTTAGAACAGTTTGTCATTCCGCACTTGATGCGGAATCTATTCAATCTTGCCTAAGTGGATTCCTGTTTTCACAGGAATGACAGTTAGTAGGCGATTTTATTCTGTTACTTTTGTCCCAAAATGGGAGGAAGACGAATATATTGTTTTCCCGATACACGCAGAACGATTGTTGATATTTTAGACCCAATGGTTAAAAAAATGAACCGGAAACTGGAAAACAGCGAATTGGAACGATTGGATGTGGAAGCGTTCAAGCAAACGGAGAAATCGCCCATCATTATCATTTTGGACAACATCCGCAGCTTGAACAACATTGGTTCCGTGTTTCGTACAGCCGATGCATTTCTCATTCAAAAAGTCTATCTCTGCGGTATTACAGCGACTCCACCGCACAAAGACATCCGTAAAACGGCTTTGGGCGCCACGGAGAGTGTTGCATGGGAATACCGAAAAGACACTTTGGAACTCCTTGAGGAATTAAAACAGTCAGGTATCCGAACTGTTGCCGTGGAACAAGCTGAAAATGCCATTATGCTCAATGATTTTACCATTGACTCCACGGAAACCATCGCCTTGGTTTTTGGCAATGAAGTAAAAGGCGTTTCCCAAGAAGTGGTTTCAGCCAGCGATACGGTTGTGGAGATTCCCCAGTTTGGTACCAAACATTCTTTAAATATCTCGGTAAGTGCGGGTGTAGTGGTCTGGGATATCTGGACAAAATTTAACCCTAAAAACTAAAAAAGCCCTGTAAAAACAGGGCTGGATATATAGTTTGAGTTAGTTAGTTCCTCCATTAGAGGGCTCTAATAAAATAAAACCATTCGTTATATCCAAACATTTTGTGAAAATTCTCTTAAAGGGTAGCCAAAATAATGTTGTCTTCCAGCCGCTCTAAAATATGTTCATAATCCGAAGGATTATTCACAAAATCCAGCTCGCCCATGTCCAAAATTAGGCTGTTTTGCTCGGGATGGTCCTTGATAAAGTCTAGATAACCGCGGTTGATTTTTTCTAGATATTCAGGTGGTATTTTTTGCTCATAATCCCTTCCCCGTTTTTTAATGTTTTGTAGCAATCGCTCTGTATTTTGATAGAGATAGAGGTAAACTTCCGGTTTTTTCACCTCTTTGTACATGAAATTGAAAACCTTTCGGTACAAATTAAACTCATCATTCTGTAAGGTGATCTTCGCAAAAATGAGCGATTTAAAAATGTCATAATCGCTCACCATAAAGTTTTTGAAGAGGTCAAACTGGGAGGTGTCGTCCGTAAACTGCTGGTATCGGTCCGCCAAAAACGACATTTCCAGCGGAAAGGCATATCGTGACTGGTCCTCGTAGAATTTTGGTAAAAAAGGGTTGTCTGCAAAGCGTTCCAAGACCAACTTGGCATTAAAATCATCCGCAATCATTTTGGATAAGGTGGTCTTTCCGGCACCAATGTTTCCTTCAATGGCAATAAACTGCAATTTGGAAAACAGCTCCGCCCGATCACGATGCAACCTATAGGTTGTTTTCAGCATCTTACTGCGGTCCTTGCATTCTTGCAACAGGTTCCGGATATCTTTGTGCAACACCGGATGGTAAAATTGCGGTGCAATGTTGGCCAAGGGTTTCAGCACAAAATTGCGGTGTTGCATGTGGGGATGCGGAATCTTCAAAAAGGGGAGGTCTATAATTTCCTTCCCATAGAAAATAATGTCGATATCCAAGGTCCGGGATTTGTATCCCTCAGCCCCAGAGCGGTCTCGGCCAAAATGTTTTTCAATCTCCAAAATCGCATCCAGAAGGTCCGATGGTGAAAGTTTGGTCAAGGTTACCAAGCAGATGTTCAAGAAATCATCGCCTTCAAACCCCACTGCCGGATTCTCATAAACTGCGGAAACGGCCAAAACCTTTCCCACTTTTTTATCAATATGAAAAATGGCTTTTTGGAGGGTGGCATACCGATTCCCCAAATTGCTGCCCAGTGAAAGATATACTTGTTGAGATTGACTCATGATGAAAAGAACAAAGTAACAAAACAATGCAACAATGGTTATCTTTGAAACCGAATAAATTTTGTTGCATGAACTTTTTAAGAAACCTACTGGCCTCTATCTTGGGGTCTCTCATGGCCTTTGGAATACTAATGGCGATGTTCTTTATTTTCATTGCATTGGTGAGCAATGTGGATGATGGTGTGGTGGTAAGGAGCAATTCCATTTTGGAGTTTGGCTTTATGGCCCCGGTCAAGGATTACACGGGCAAGGATGATACGGACCCCTTTTTAGGATTGTGGAACAATGAGGTGGGGTTGGATGAAATTCTACACACCATTAAAATAGCCAAAGAGGATTCCAATATTGAAGGAATTAGCTTGACCACCAATTTTTTACAGGCTGGAATTGCCCAGACTCGGGAGATTCGGGAAGCACTGCTGGATTTTAAATCTTCGGGCAAATTTGTCTATGCCTATTCCGATTTCTATTCCCAAAAGGATTATTACTTGGCCAGCGTAGCGGATGAGGTCTATTTGAACCCCGTTGGCGCTATGGATTTTAAAGGACTCTCCACGGAAGTGCTCTATTTTAAGGATTTTCAGGAAAAAACAGGGGTGAAGATGGAGGTGATTCGCCATGGAAAGTACAAAAGTGCCGTGGAGCCGTTTCTTTCCAACACCATGAGTGATGAGAATCGCTTGCAGATACAAGAATTGATTTCGTCCATTTGGAATGTGATCGTTGATGATGTCTCCCAATCCCGAAATATTACTCCTGAGAATTTAAATGTGATAGCCGACACCCTTGGCGGAAGAAGCCCAAAATATGCTTTGGCTTCCGGACTTGTGGACGGAAACCTGCATTTTGATGAATACGAAGACCTCCTCAAAGACAAGACAGGATTGGATACAGGTGAAGACCTTAATTACATCAGCTTTGAAGATTATGCTTTCAGTGCAAATCGCAAAAAAATTCACACAGGAGCGGACAAAATCGCTGTAATCTATGCCCAAGGTGAAATTTTCTACGGAGAAGGCGGTAAGGATTATATAGGCCAAGGGCTGATGATGGATGCCCTGCGAAAAGCCAAGGATGATGAAAACATAAAAGCCATTGTGTTGCGGATAGATTCTCCCGGAGGGAGTGCTTTGGTTTCCGATATTATTTGGCGCGAAATGGAGTTGACCAAGGAAGTGAAACCAGTGGTGGTTTCCTTTGGAAATGTGGCGGCTTCTGGAGGCTATTACATTGGAGTGGGAGGCGATAAAATCTTTGCGGAGCCCACTACCATTACGGGTTCCATTGGTGTCTTTGGAACCATTCCCAACGTGAATGAACTGGCGGGAAAAATCGGAATCAATGCAGAACAAGTGGGCACCAATAAAAATTCCGTGGATTACTCGGTGTTTGAACCCATGGGAGATACTTTTAAAAGCACCATAGAAGAAGGTATTGAAGAAACTTACCAAACCTTTTTGCAACGTGTGGCCACTGGAAGAAACATGAGCGTTGCCCAAGTGGATGCTTTGGCCCAAGGTAGAGTTTGGAGCGGTGTGGATGCCCAGGCCAACGGTTTGGTGGATGAGTTGGGCAACTTAGATGATGCTATTGCCGCGGCAGCTGAAATGGTAGGGTTGGATGGATACAGCATTCGTAAATATCCTAAGTACAAGTCAGATTTTGAACGATTTATGGAAGATTTGGGCGGTATGAAATCCAAAATAGGAGAAGAGGCCATCAAGGAGCAACTAGGTACGGAAGCCTATCAATTGTTTTCAGAGTTCAAGCAATTGTCCAAACAAAAAGGGATTCAGGCCAAAATGCCGTTCAGTTTAAACATTAAATAAGAATGACGCAAACCGACAGAAAAAAAGCGTTTTCCATTTACTTGTACATGGGTGCGTTGTTCATCACCTCTTTGGTGGTGTCCAATCTCATCTTTCAAAAGTTCTTTTATTGGAATCCTTTTGGAGAAGTCACAGTTTTTGGAGCACCGCTTTTTGAGCTTTCTGTTGGGATTTTACCCTATCCCGTCACCTTTTTGATCACGGACCTTATTTCCGAAATCTATGGGAAGAAAAAGGCCAATCAAGTGGTCACTGCAGGTATTTTCGCCTCTTTTTTCTCCATGGGCATTATTTTGATTGCCAATTATTCACCTGCGATTCCTTCATCCCCAGTGGATGATGTTACCTTTACCAAGGTCTTCGGATTATCACCTTTAGGTGTACTGGCATCCATGCTGGCGTATTTGGCCGCTCAGTACATTGATATTTCCATTTACCACTTCTGGAAACGGGTTACCAAAGGCAGAATGCTGTGGCTCAGAAACAACTTTTCCACCTTCTCCTCTCAATTTGTGGACACCCTTACAGTGGTAAGTCTACTGTGCATCTTTGGTGTGCTTCCTTGGGATAAATTCTACGGATTGGTGGTCAGTGGATTTATTTTTAAGATAATTATAGCAGTTTTGGACACCCCTTTCCTCTATCTTTTCGTATATCTAATACGTAAAAGATTTAACTTAAAAATAGGGGAGGAAATAGCTTTGGATTGACGACTTCTCCTTTATTTTGTTGTAAAACATTCATTTATGAAGAAAAAAGTCCTAAAGATTACTGGAATAACCCTACTTGTACTTATTGCCCTGCTTGTTGCCATTCCGCTGTTCCTTCAAGGTAAGATCAAACAGATTATTAAGGATAAGGTGAACAACAGCATCAATGCTACGTTGGATTTTGAGGATGCAGACCTAAGTTTGCTCAAAAGTTTTCCCAATGCCAATGTGGAACTCACGAACCTATCCTTGGTGAACAAGGCCCCTTTTGAAGGGGATACCTTGTTTTCTTCCTCGGATATTGAATTGACCCTATCCATCAAAGAACTTTTTAAATCGGCGGATGAGCCCATCGTGATTCAGAAGTTGAACATTGACAAAGCAAAACTGCACATTTTGGTGGATGAAAATTCAAATGCCAATTATGATATCGCAAAGGCTGATGATGAATCCCCAGCAGAGGCGACAGAAGAGTCCAGCGACAATTTCACCCTGAACATGGATTCCTATGCCATTACCAATTCCGAAATCATCTACGATGACCGTTCCAGCGGGATGCGTTTTTTGTTGGCTGAGATGAACCACTCTGGAACAGGTGACCTTTCTTTGGAGCAATCCGAATTGAAGACCATGACCGATGCTTTGGTCTCCTTTGAAATGGATAGCACCAAATACTTGAACAACAACAAAATTTCCTTGGATGCCCTCATCGGAATTGACCTAAAAGAGAGCAAATACACCTTTTTGGAAAACAAAGCCCTTATCAATCAATTGCCCTTGGTTTTTGATGGATTTGTAAAGGTCAATGAGGATAATCAAGAGGTGGATATCACCTTTAAGACACCATCCTCAGATTTTAAGAACTTTTTGGCGGTGATCCCAGAAGCCTATTCCAAGAACATCGAAACAGTTCAGACTACGGGTAATTTTGAGGTGAGCGGTGAGTTTAAGGGAATTGTGGATGACGAGCATATTCCAGCTTTCCACATTGCCATCAACTCGGATAATGCCTCTTTTAAATATCCAGATTTGCCAAAATCTGTGCAAAACGTATACATCGATACCGAAATCAACAACACTACGGGAATTACCGAAGACACTTTTGTGGACATCAAACGATTGTCATTTACCATTGATCAGGATAAATTCAATTTGGTAGCCAAAATTCGGGATTTAATGGGCAACACCAAGGTAGATGCCGACATGGATGGTAGAATCAATCTGGCCAATATTTCCCAAGCGTATCCGGTACCAGCAGATTATAATCTGAAAGGAATTTTGAATGCTGATATTGCCACCTCTTTTGATATGGAATCGTTGGAGAAAAAGCGCTATCAGAATACAAGGACAACGGGTAAAGCCTCTGTATCTGGATTTGAATATGCTTCGGAGGAGTTGAAAAATCCTGTGGTAATCAATACCGCTGCTGTTTCGTTCAATCCAGATACGGTCACTTTGGATTCCTTCCAAGGAAAAACAGGAAGCACGGATTTTGATGCCAAAGGAACCTTGACCAACTTACTTGGTTTTATGTTCAACAATGAAAATGTGGAAGGGAATTTTAATTTGACTTCCAACACCTTTGCCTTAAACGATTTTATGATGGAGGAAACCACAGAAGCTGAAACTGGTGAAACCGAGACCCCAACTTCGGGTGGAGAAGAGCGTATTAAGATTCCATCTTTCTTGGATTGCACCATTGAGGCCGCGGCCGGCACCGTTTTGTACGACAATCTTAAACTGAAGAATGTAAAAGGTACGTTGACCATCAAAGACGAGACCGCCACAGTAAAAAACTTGACTTCGGACCTTTTTGGCGGTTCTCTAGCTTTGAACGGTTCGGTATCAACCAAAGAAACTGCCTCCACCTTTGATGTGGACCTGGGGATGAGCAATTTTGGTATCAGTGAATCCTTTGCAGCGTTGGACATGTTCCAGGTATTGGCGCCATTGGCGAATGCACTTCAAGGAAAATTAAACTCTACCGTAAAAATTTCTGGAAACTTAAAGGAGGATTTCACGCCGAATCTAGCCACAATTTCTGGAAACTTGTTGGCAGAACTGCTCTCCACCAAAGTGACCACGGAAAAAGCACCATTACTTTCTGCTTTGGACAGTAAATTGAACTTTTTGGACACCAAGGAGATTGATTTGAGCGACCTAAAAACCGCTTTGAGCTTTGACAACGGTTCAGTTAAGGTAAAACCGTTTACCCTTAAGTATAAAGATATTGCCATTAATGTGGATGGAAGTCACACATTTGACAAGCAACTGCAATACAGCGCCACTTTGGACGTGCCCACAAAATATTTGGGGACTGAGGTGAACAAGCTTATCGCCCAGATGAATGACGATAGTTTAAAAGACTTGACCATTCCGGTTACCGCAAATATTGGAGGTAATTATACCAATCCCACGGTGACCACGGACCTCACTTCTGGCGTAAAAACGTTGACCACCCAGTTGGTTGAAATCCAAAAACAAAAATTGGTCAACCAAGGGAAGGACAAAGCCAAGGATTTGTTATCCGATGTGTTCAAAAAAGATGAAAACGATACAACCGCTACCAAGTCTGATGGTGTAAAAGAGGCCATTGGCGGTTTGTTGGGTGGAGAAAAGACCACAACAACTGATACTACCAAGACCGAAACGAAGGAGGACCAAGTAAAAAGTGCTGCAAAGTCCGTTTTGGGAGGTCTTTTGGGCAAGAAGAAAAAGGATACGGTGAACTAAAAATAGGGGCGGGTTAACCGCCCTTTTTTATTCCTTTATTTCCGCATTGATGTTTTCCAATATGGAATTCAAGCTGTACATCAAGGGATTGTAATGGTCAATCTCTGTAGATTGGCTGGTAATGATGAACAGTAGGATATTGTTCTCAAAAGCGACGGATTCCAAGGCGCCTAAATTACTGACCGGATTGTTGTTAGGGGGAATTCCCAATTTTTCGGACATTCCCGTGTAATCCAACAAAGTGCGAATGCTATACCCTTCATTTCGCAACACGTTTACAGAATTGTTACGCTCTTCACCAAGCATTTTTTCCTGATTGGCGATATCATCAATGGTTGATATCCAATTGGTAAGTCGGATGCGTAGGGTGTCGTTGGTAATGTCTTTCAAACTACCCGAATTGATCATCTCATTCAATAGGGAGTTGTTGGGGTTGAAAAAGATATCGTTGGTAAAAGCATCAGAAAGTAAATTGGAAAATGTTTCCTCCGAAGCTTCATTTTCCTTGCCCATCAACAAAACAATCTGTTGGGCAGCTTCATAACTTCTCCGGTTGACTTTGATGAGCTCCTCCAGCTTTATTTTGCTGATTTCAAATTCTTCTTTCAACCCTTTAAGATAAACCTGCTCTTTTTCCCGTTTGATTCGGTTGTCGTTGGCATTATCAATCGCTAAAGCAATCAATATTCCGATAACCACCAGAAAAATTTCGCCAATGGCGTAAATAAGATAATTGCTGAATTTTTTCTCGGCAATCAGTTGTTTTCTGACTTTTCTAAAGAGCTTTAACATGGCTATTGGTTGATTGTTCTGGTTGGTTTTTGAAAACTAAACTAACTATTTTTTGCACATCATTTGGATTCAAGCTTATTGGTAACCTATGGCTACGGCTACAACCAAGGCAATGGCAGCAATCAATAAAAGCAACAAAGTTGGTTTGATGGCAAACTTTAACCATTTGTTATAAGGAATATTGCAAAGGGCCAAAACGGCCATAAGTGCCCCGTTGGTAGGGACAATCATATCGGCCATGACCCCTCCATATTGAAAGGCCAAGACACAAATTTGTCGGGAGAGACCTATTAAATCGGAGAGGGGAACCAAAATGGGCATCGTCAATACGGCTTGCCCAGAATAACTTGGGACCGGAAAGTGCAAAAATGCATGAGCGACCATCATGGATACGGCAGACAATGAGGGTGAAAGATATTTCAAAGGGCCAAAAAGTCCATACACAATAGTGTCCATGATCATGCCTTCTTTTAGAATCAATGAAATGCTATTGGCAAATCCCAGAATAACACAGGCGAACATCATCTCTTTGAAACCTTCCACGTACGATTCGCCAGTGCCATTGATTCCAAGTTTGCCAATAAGTCCGACTATAATGCCCAGCGCAAAGAATGAGGCGGACATTTCATTGAAACCCCAATCCAAATAGAGAATGCCATAAATGACACCACAAAAGGTGAGTACAAGTAGCGACAGTATAATTTTACTTCGGGCCGTCATGGATTCATGGGCGGTGGGCATCTTAATTTTCTCAATCCGATTTTTGTTGGCATACCGAATCAGAAATAAGAGCCAAACCAAGAAGGCCACGGCCAAGACCACCAATCTCAATTCGCTTCCGGAAAGTAGTGGAAGCCCAGCCTCTTTTTGTGCAATCAGCACCGCAAAGGGGTTGGATGGACTAAAGGAACTGCCCATAACCGTAGACCCATAACTCATAAGTATGATGGTGAAGGTGTTGTAGCCCAGACTTTTCCCAAATAGAAGTAAAATGGGAATCATGGCAATGACTTCTTCTTGCATTCCAATGGAGACACCTCCTGCGGTATAGAGTGTAGCGACTAAAACAAGGGCCAAGGTCTCTTTTCCGTCCAAAACTTTGACCAGTTTTGCGAGTCCTTCATTCAGTGCCCCGGTTTTTTCAATCACGTAAAAGCAGCCTCCAATCAAAAAGATAAGTACAATGGTCTCTGCCCCTTCAATAAGGCCCCTAGGAATGGAAAGAATCAAGTCCAATATTGACAGACTTTCAGAATTGATTTGTTGATAGGAGTTGTTTAGGACCCTTGTTGTTCCTGTAGCCTCATCAAGTATCCGTTCATAGCTTCCTTGGGGAATGATATAGGTGAGAATCCAAGCAAAAATGATGACAGCAATGAGTATGACGAAAGCATTGGGAAATTTTTTCATCCGGTTTGGTTTTGGTTATCTAAAAGAAAAGACCTTTAGGTCTCTTTTATACTGTCAAGACTTTTGAAGGCTTATTGGATGCTTATCCCGACGTAATAGCCTTCATTCCCACGAACATTAAACACGGTGCTATCCTCAAAAATCAAATATTGTCCCTTTATGCCTTTGAGCACACCTTTGTAACTTGGCGTTTTGTCCAAATTGAGACTTTTTACTTTTTCTGGGTACTGCAACACTGGGAATTCCAAATTGGTCTCGGTATTATCCTCAATAAAATATTGAGCCGCTTCCTCGGGGATGTAAGGCTTCAATTTGGCCCTCCATTCGGTCAGGTCGAGGTCTTCAATATCATTTTTCAGCATTTTCTGCCAACTGGTTTTATCACTTACATGGTCTTTTAGGGCAACCTCCGTGATTCCGGCCAAATAGCGGTTGGGCACTTCGGCAATTTCAATGGCCTCGTGTGCTCCTTGATCTATCCATCGGGTGGGTACTTGGGATTTTCGCGTGACGCCCACTTTAACATTGCTTGAGTTGGCCAAATACACAATATGGGGCTGCAACTGCATTTTTTTCTCATATTCGAGGTTCCGGTCCTCTTTATCCAAATGAGCGGTGCTCAATTCGGGTTTCATGATCCAATCCCCGGCATGTGGAGTTTCGTAAAAACACTTTTTGCAGAATCCTTGACGGTAAATGGGTCTGTCTTCCCCACAATTAAGGCATTGGTATTTAATGAAATCAATCTGGAGTTCCCTGTTCAAGGCTTGGTTCACATTCAAAAAACCGTTGTCAAAAATCATAAAATATTGAATGGGATGACCATTTTCAGTTTGCATCTTGCGTAGAACTCCTTCGTAAAGCATGTTGGAATGAATGTTATTTATGGATTTGAAAATGAAGGCGAGAAAAGCTATTTTAGCTATGACGCCAAACTCTGTTTCTTGGTTAAATATACCTAAAATGCCAATACCATTATTCAACTCCATCGCTTCTTGGCTTTTGCGAAAGCGGTATCATCAAATTGAGCTCTTTTTGAAGTATCCGTTGGATGTTCAAGATGAGGTTTTGCGGCATTTGATTGATTTTTCACAAGACACTATGATTGGGAAGCAATACGGATTTCAAGATGTTCCCAAATATGAGGAATTTCGTAACCGGGTGCCCATCGTGAGTTATGAAGATATTGCACCCCTGATAGAGCGAACGCGTAGGGGAGAGCAGAACTTGTTTTGGCCTACCACCATAAAATGGTTCGCCAAGAGCAGCGGCACCACTAATGCCAAGAGTAAGTTTATTCCGGTGAGTATGGAGGCTTTGGAGGATTGCCATTATAAATCGAGCAAGGACTTGTTGTGCCTCTATCTGAACAATAATGAAAACTCCCAATTATTTACGGGTAAAAGTCTGCGTTTGGGCGGAAGCAAGGAACTCTATGAGGATAATGGTACTTTTTTTGGCGACCTCTCTGCTATTTTGATTGATAATATGCCCCTTTGGGCCGAATACAGCAGCACACCTAGCAATAAAGTGTCCCTAATGAGTGAGTGGGAATCCAAGTTGGAGGCTATTATTGAGGAGAGCATTCGCGAGAATGTAACCAGTTTGGCCGGAGTGCCCTCTTGGATGTTGGTTTTACTCAATCAAGTGCTGGAAAAAACAGGAAAGAACCATCTTTTTGAGATTTGGGAAAATCTGGAGGTGTATTTTCATGGAGGAGTGAGCTTCACACCGTATAAAAATCAATATAAAAAGTTGTTACCCCGCAAGAAGTTCAATTATTACGAGACCTACAATGCCTCGGAAGGTTTTTTTGGAATTCAGGACCGAAATGATTCCGATGAACTTTTACTGATGTTGGACTACGGCATTTTCTATGAGTTTATGCCGATGGATTCCCAAGGAGCCGAAACGGAGGCCATTCCGCTTTGGGAAGTGCAAACGGGGGTCAATTATGCCATGGTGATCACTACTAATGCTGGCTTGTGGCGCTACAAGATTGGCGATACGATACGATTTACCTCAAAAAATCCATACCGCATTCGAATTACAGGAAGGACCAAACATCACATTAATGTTTTTGGCGAAGAGTTGATCATTGAAAATGCAGAGGAGGCTTTAAAGCAGATTTGCCAAAAGACGGATTCGGAGATTATGGACTATACTGCAGCTCCCATTTTTATGAACGGAAGTGAAAAAGGGGGG
The DNA here is from genome assembly GCF_042682725.1 of Flagellimonas iocasae. Taxonomy (NCBI): domain Bacteria; kingdom Pseudomonadati; phylum Bacteroidota; class Flavobacteriia; order Flavobacteriales; family Flavobacteriaceae; genus Flagellimonas; species Flagellimonas iocasae. The sequence continues at coordinate 32,102 of NZ_JBHUHU010000002.1, forward strand.
CACGAATGGATTATTGAGTTTCGGAAACCGCCGGAGGATGTGGCCTATTTCACGGAGTTTTTGGATAATGCCCTAAAGTCGCTCAACTCAGATTATGAAGCTAAGCGATATAACAACATTACGTTGAGAATGCCCAAAGTGCATGTGGCACGGAAGAATCTATTCCATGACTGGCTAAAGTCCAAAAACAAGCTGGGCGGACAGCATAAAATTCCAAGGTTGTCCAACAACCGTGATTATATTGATGAATTGCTTCAGATGAATTAAACCCAAGAATGGGGCTTTTCTTCCAAATATAGGGTTGCTACTTTTTCAATTCTGCCCATAATCCAACCATTTATATAGGGATTTACACCTGTTGTACAATTAAACTACAGGTTGCGAAAACGTTTTCGTAGGTTTGAACGCTTTATCGAACAAACATTTCTTTTAAACAAATAAAAGAGGTGGTTCTAGCCTAAATAATGAAATTTCCCTCATCAAATCTTTGTATAAACACTAAACCGTTAACATCATGGCAGAAAAATTAGTCGTCATCTCAGACATGTGGGGCGTTAAGAAAGGTCTCTGGATCGCGTCTTACTTTGGATACCTACAACAGTATTATGATATTGCTTTTTACGATTGCCAACAATTGGGCAATGTTGATGTACCTGTATCCACTGAGGAGAATATCCACAAAGCCTTTGTAGAAGGAGGAATTGACACTGCGGTGGCACATTTGCTCAAAATAGAGAAAAAACCAAGCCACTACCTGGCGTTCAGTATTGGAGGAACCATTGCGTACAAAGCAGCTTTAAAGGGACTTCCCATGAAATCGTTGACGGCTATCTCATCAACCAGAATACGATTGGAAGACCAAAGGCCAAATGTGCCGATGAATCTAATTTATGGCGAACATGACCCCTTTAAACCGGAACTTGATTGGGCTGCAGCAGTAGGAGCAGACCTTAACGTTGTTTCCAATTTTGGTCATCACCTGTACACTGATGAAAAAATCATCTCACAAGTGTGCTTGGATCTATTGGAGCAAGTAACCAAAAAGGCGGTTTAGCCTTAGGATACCACTTTTAATTTTTTGATGGTCTCGTAGGAAAGTTTTTCCTCAGCATAGGCCTTGGTCACCTTGAACTCATTTTCATCACTGCTGGGCAATGTAAACATGGCATCGGTGAAAACAGCCTCACAAAGTGAGCGAAGTCCACGAGCACCAAGTTTGTATTCAACAGCCTTTTCAACGATATAGTTCAATGCCTGTTCGGTAATGGTAAAGGTGATACCGTCCATGGCAAAAAGCTTTTCGTATTGCTTGATGATGGCATTCTTGGGTTCCGTTAGTATGGCGCGAAGCGTTTTGGCATCCAGAGGGTTCATATGAGTAAGTACGGGAAGCCTTCCGATAATTTCTGGAATCAAGCCAAACTCCTTTAAGTCCTTTGGAATGATATATTGAAGGATATTCTGGTTGTCCAGTTTATCCTCGGCTTTTGAGGCGGCATATCCTACGGCCTGCATGTTCAAGCGTTTGGTGATGATGCGCTCAATACCATCAAAGGCACCTCCGGCCACAAAAAGTATGTTTTCAGTATTGACTTCGATGAATTTTTGGTCTGGGTGTTTACGACCTCCTTTTGGTGGAACATTCACCGTAGTGCCTTCCAACAATTTAAGAAGTCCTTGTTGCACCCCTTCACCAGAAACATCACGGGTTATGGATGGATTGTCGCTTTTGCGGGCAATCTTGTCAATTTCATCAATAAAAACAATGCCCCGTTCCGCTTTTTCAAGATTGTAATCGGCGGCCTGCAACAAACGGGTCAGGATACTTTCAACATCTTCACCTACATAACCGGCCTCTGTAAGTACGGTAGCATCAACAATGGCCAAAGGAACGTTTAACATTCGAGCTATAGTTTTAGCAATCAGGGTTTTACCTGTACCTGTTTGCCCAACCATTATAATGTTACTTTTTTGAATCTCTACATCGCTATCCTTGCTTTTAGGTTGCAGGAGTCTTTTGTAGTGATTGTAAACGGCAACGGACATTACTTTTTTGGTACGTTCCTGTCCAATAACGAAGGTGTCCAGGAAATCACTGATTTCCATGGGTTTCTTCAATACCAGCTCTGATGATAAATCTTGATTTTTAGATTGTTTGGACTCTTCCGCAACAATGCTATGGGCTTGTTCAATACATCTGTCGCAGATGTGGGCGTCAAGACCGGCAATCAATAAATTGGTCTCTGGCTTCTTTCTTCCACAAAATGAACATTCCAAGTTTTCCTTTGCCATATATCTCTAGCTCATGATTCTTCAACCACTAATAACGCAAAAAAAATGATTTTGGTCTAAAAATAAGTAGTTGATATTTAATTAATTGTACTCTTAGGAGGATTTTTCCCTTACTAAAATTTCATCGATCATACCATATTCTTTGGCTTCATCTGCCTTCATCCAGTAGTCACGATCACTGTCCTCATACACTTTGTCGTAAGACTGGCCAGAATGTTTCGCTATGATCTCATATAATTCCCCTTTTATCTTAAGCACCTCTTTTGCTGCGATTTCAATATCGCTAGCTTGGCCTTGTGCACCAGATAATGGTTGGTGGATCATTACACGAGAGTGTGTCAATCCACTTCGTTTTCCTTCCTGTCCAGCGCAAAGCAATACGGCGGCCATAGAAGCGGCAATACCGGTACAGATGGTAGCAACATCAGGTTTTATAAATTGCATGGTATCGTAAATACCCAATCCTGCATAAACACTTCCTCCGGGGGAGTTGATGTATATTTGGATGTCTTTGGAAGCATCCGAACTTTCCAAGAAGAGCAACTGTGCTTGAACGATATTGGCCACTTGGTCATTGATGCCAGTTCCCAAAAATATGATTCGGTCCATCATCAATCTGGAGAAAACATCCATGGCGATAGCGTTCAACTGGCGTTCCTCAATAATATTGGGGGTCATGTTCATGGGGTACATGGTACTCATGATCTTATCATAGTACATGCTGTTTATTCCATGATGCTGGGTAGCGTATTTTTTGAATTCTTTTCCGTAATCCATAGGATTTCTTTGAGATTATCTTAAAAAAAAGGTGCCGAAAAATTAGCTTTTCGGCACCGTAAAGATACTTAATATTTCTTTTAGCCCAAGGCTAGCTGTATGCCTCTTTGACAAAGTCATCATAAGTGACCTCTTTTACCTTAAGATTGGCCTTTTCTTTGTAAAGATCCAATAGCTTTTGGCTCATCAATTGTTCTGATAGGCGTTTTACCTCATCCTGATTCCCCAAAACGCGGCTGGCAATGTTCTCCAACTCTTCTTCTTTTGGGTCTAGATGACCGTATTGGGCCATTTGGGATTTAATGAAACCTTTTGCAAATTCCTTCAATTCATCAAATTGTACCTGAAGGTTGTTGTCTTGAATGATTTTACCTTCTATAAGTTGGTAACGAAGTCCTTTTTCGGATTTCTCGTACTCATCTTTGGCTTCATCTTCAGAAAGAACATTTTCTCCACTGATTTGAATCCATTTTTTCAAGAAGTCCGCAGGAAGCTCAAATTTGGTCTCGTCAATCAGCTTTTCGGTGATATCGTTCAACAATTTTTGGTCGGATTGCTGCTCGAATTGTTTTTCAGAATCTTCTTTGATTCGGTCCTTCAATTCTTTTTCAGAGGACACTTTGCCTTCCCCAAAAAGTTTATTGAACAATTCTTGGTCAAGTTTTGCAGGTTCCCGTTCGTTGATTTCCTCAATGGTGAACGTCACATCCACACTCAATTTATCAGCCTTGTCGCGGGCAATGCCCAAAGCGCTTGATAATAGGTAATCCTCTTTAAAAAGACCTTTGGTGGCAAGGGTCACAATGTCACCGACTTTTTTACCAACAAGGGCGTCAACTGCTTTTTTACTCTTGATTTTGCTAAGTTCAATTGTGGTTTTGTGGTCGATGTCTTCTGCTTCATTGGCAAAGGAACCGGTTACCTCATCATTCTTGCCTACTTCATCTTTGGAAACCAGTTTCCCGTATTGCTTTTGAATACGTTCCACTTGCTCGTCAATCATTTTTTTGTCGGCCACAATTTTGTATTGGGTGACGGCCTTTTTAGTCTTCAATTGCACATCGAAGTTAGGGGCCAATCCCAATTCAAATTCAAAATCGAGATTTTCGTTTTCCCAATCGAAATTATCTTGTTGTTTGGGAAGTGGATTACCCAAAACATCCAATTTTTCTTCGGTAAGGTATTTGTTGAGATTGTCTTGCAATAATTTGTTCACCTCATCCACCAAAACGGCTTTACCGTATTGTTTTTTGATAAGTCCCATGGGCACTTGTCCTTTTCGGAACCCTGGAATATTGGCTTGTTTTCTATAGTCTTTCAGGATTTTTTCTACTTTGTCCTGATAGTCCTCTTTACTGATGGCGACTTTTACAACTGCATTAAGATCGTCAATCTGCTCTTTAGTAATGTTCATCTCCTACCTAATTTGCTATTCAAAAATGGGTGGCAAAAGTAATGCATTTTTGGTTTGGCAGCAACTTTTTAAAGCCTTGAATGTCAAACAAAATACATTCTATGCATCTTCTTTGAGGATAGAGTGCAAAATGGATTGCAAAAAGGAGAGTAAAAGGCTAAAAATTAGGGCCCACCAAATGTTCACTACTTGAAAGCCATCGATGACATTGGCGGCAATCAAAATAATGATTGCATTAATGATCAAAAGGAAAAGCCCGAGCGTGACAATGGTGATGGGGAGGGTTAAAATGACTAGGATGGGTTTTACGATAAAGTTGAGAATGCTCAAAACCACGGCAACTATAATGGCGGTAAGCATGGAATCAACACCTACACCAGGTAGAATATAGGATAGAATGACTACTGCCAAAGCATTTAATAAGAGTCTTAAAATTAGCTTCATAAATATATTTTTAAGGTTGTTATACTAAAAAAGGCACCGTAAAAACGGTGCCTTCAAGATAATGAAATAAAACGTTGTTTAGTTAATGTACAGTCCTGTATAATTCAATGGTTCAACATCGGGCAATACGGCACCGTATTTGTCTTCAATTGCTTCTAAGAAGGCATTGGCCAGAATAGCGTAGCCTCTGGGCGATGGGTGTACACCGTCAAGGGAAAAACCACCACCTGTAGCAAAATCTGCAGTGACAAGACTTCCATCAGCCTGCACAAATCCAGTCGCTTTTAATTCGTTCAAAAGGGAATTGGCATCAACAAAAGCCAAATCGTAGGCAGTTGCCAAAGCCTGAATGGTTTGGTTGTAAGCTGCCAATGCGTTTTCAACCAATGTTTGCTCCTCGGGAGTCAACACCCATCGGTCTGCTAAAGGAACCGCAACACCATTTATGGAGGTTGGATCAGCTGGATTGGCCAAAGTGCCTATAAAAGTACTTGCGGTAAGGACCAATAAATCCTCTGCGGTAGCCTGTCGCATATTGATTAAAGCGGGATTGAATCCTGTTAAATCGGTAAGGTCTTCATCTATGATCACCACTGCATTTCCTTCACCTGGTGAAAAGGTAATGGTTCTTTGTGTCAATTCATCTTCGGTGATGACGCTTAATTGTTGTAACTGGGCCAATCCTGCGTTGTAAGCACCGTAGGCACCGTTTAAAAGGGTAGCGGTGGCTTCATCCAAAGGAACAGGGTTATGTGGAACGGTTGTAAAATAAGGTATGTCTGTGACGTTGGGCAAATTGGCAATAACCCCATCGGCTCCATTGGCGGTCAAAGCTTGCAGAATGGCATCAAGCGATCCAGCAAAAACCATAGGGTCCGTAAGGTCATTTCTAGCATAGCTACTTGGGTCAGGATTTCCAGCTTGGTCAATTCCAGCCCCTCCACCTGTGGCATACAACAATACGTCATTGGCTCCCGTCCAAAGGGAAAAAAACGAGGGGTTTTGCGCTGCGGCATCACCAATTACGGTTGCACTTTCTCCTGATGAAAACCGAACAAAATACGGGTTTGCGGCACCTATGGCCAAACCGGCCAAGCTACCATATCCGGGAGCAAGAAGCTCATAGCTTTTAGAACCAGGTACTCCCATATTGTTGAAAGGCCCGGAAAGTTTGTTGGTGATTTCGGTACTGCCCGTTCCAGCTACCGGAGTAGGAGCAGGACCACTGGCAGCAAAGGCCAAAATCAATCGGTTGCCGATATCTGGTGAACCATCCATGTTGGCATCGGTCTCTCCACCAATGGTTGCGCCTCCCAAGTTATCCGCCATAAAGGGGATTTCAAAAGAGCCACCACCAACTTGTGCAAAACTGGCTGCCAGCATATTGGGAAATGACGCTTCCTGGCCCGCTCTAAAAAGCGCATTGTCAGAGAAACCTGCCGTTAGGGAGTTTCCTACGGCAACATAATTTGAAAAGTCTGCGGTTCCAGCAGTGTACTCTATGGGGTCTGGTGTGTTGTCAATTGGGGTGGAATCTTCTTCACATGCAATCAAGAATAAGCCTAAGAAGGGAAGTAAGGCATACAACTTTTTCATATCCAAAATCTGTTTGAGTTAAGTTTGTGTTTAAACCAGAATTAACCAAAACTAGGTCAAATTTGTTATACAGACAATAAAATGGACAAAAAAATTATGCATGCATAATAAAAAGGTGGAAATTTTATGAATTTAGGAAGTTGAGGGTCTTTTCAAAAAACTGCTTTGGATTTTCTGCATGCAACCAATGCCCGGCCTTATCAATGGTTTCAATTTCAGCTTTTGGGAAATGGCGACGGATTTCCGGGAAGTCATTCGGTTGGATATATTCAGAACGATCCCCGCGAACAAATAGGGCAGGGCCATCATAAATGGCGTTGGAAACGATGTTCTCCCCAATCTCTTCCATGCGGTCTTTCAGCACGTCATAATTGAAACGGAATCCCAACTTTTCTTTCTCGACCCAATATAGATTTTTGAGTAAAAACTGTCGAACCCCTCTATCCTTTATGTAGTTTGAAAGTTCGTCATCCGCTTCCCTTCGGTCCGTTATTTTGTCAAAATCCAAATGGGAAAGACCATTGAATATAAATTGATGATGGGGTGGATAAAATTTTGGAGCGATGTCGGCCACAATCAGTTTAGTGACCCGTTCTGGATGTGAAGTGGCCAGTTGCATTGCTGTTTTTCCACCCATGGAATGACCCAAAACAAAGGCAGAGTCTATATGGTGATGGTCCATGTAATTGATGACATCTTCACTCAACAGCTCATAGTTGAACGCTTCGGAATGAAAGCTTTTACCGTGGTTACGTTGGTCCACTAAGTGCACTTGAAGTCCATGCTCCGCATATTGGGAGCCAAGGGTCTTCCAATTGTCCGACATGCCCAAAAAGCCATGTAGGATGATGAATGATTTTCCTTCGCCCTCTATTTTGGAATGTAAAATCTCCATTATTTCAATTTGTTCAAGTACATGTTGATGACATTTTCTATCCCCAAGTAAATGGACTCACAAATAAGGGCGTGGCCAATGGAAACTTCCAATAGATGGGGAATATGCTCCTTAAAGAACTTGATGTTGTCCAGACTAAGGTCGTGTCCCGCATTAATGCCCAAACCTACTTCGTGTGCCATGTTGGCAGCATCAATAAATGGTTGAATGCTTTCTTTTGTTTTTCCTTGGTCGTACAAATGGGCAAAACTTTCTGTGTAGAGCTCAATGCGGTCCGTTCCAGTTTCCGCAGCACCTTTCACCATCTCAACGTTGGGGTCTACAAAAATGGAGGTGCGAATACCATTTGCTTTGAAGGTTTTAATGACATCCACCAAAAAATCCTTGTGTTTCAGCGTATCCCAACCCGCGTTGGAGGTAATGGCATCTTCGGCATCGGGCACCAAGGTCACTTGGGTGGGCCTTACTTCCAGCACTAAATCGATAAAACTGGGAATGGGGTTGCCTTCAATATTGTATTCTGTAGTGACCACCTTTTTAAGGTCACGGGCATCTTGGTAACGGATATGGCGTTCATCCGGTCTTGGATGAATGGTAATGCCCTGTGCGCCAAAAGACTCGATATCTTGGGCCGAAGTGATGAGGTTGGGTACGTTGCCGCCCCTTGAATTTCGTAAAGTTGCCAGTTTATTTATGTTGACACTTAACTTTGTCATGAAGTTCTTTTTTAGATTGGCAAAAATAAGAATTAGGCATGCCTTTTGCGATTTAAAATTAGTATTTTGCACCTAATAGCGTTTCTATGCAGATTCAAAGCCAAATTGTAACTACCGTTCCTGTATATGAGGTGTCCGAAACCTTAAAGGATGTTATTCAATTTTTTGAAGAGACCACGTATTCCCATGTGGCCATTACGGAAAATGGGGTCTATTTGGGCTTGTTGTCCGAAAATGACCTACTCTGTTTTGAGCCCGATAAAAAGATTGAGGAGTTCAGGTACGAGCTGGAAAGCTTTTTTGTGACCAAGGAAACCTCTTGGTTGGACGTACTTGAAATGTTCTCGCGAAATGAAGCCAACATCTTGCCCATTTTGGATGAGAACCAAATCATTACAGGGTATTACGATCTGGAAGATGTGGTGAGCGTGTTCATAGATACGCCTTTCTTTAAAGAACCCGGGGCCATGCTTGTGGTTTCCACCGGAATCAAGGATTATTCCTTCAGCGAGATTGCACAGATAGTGGAAAGTAACAATGCCCGTCTTTTGGGCGCTTTCATTACCGATACGGAAAATGACATTGTGGAAATTACCTTAAAAATAGGTTCCCAAAATTTTAATGAAGTGGCCCAAACTTTCAGACGATATAACTACAGCATTGTCTTTGGAAATAGTGATGACCAGTTTTTGGAAGATTTAAAGCAACGGTCAGATTATTTGGAAAAATACCTTAACGTTTAGCATGAAGGTCGCTATTTACGGTCAAACATTTCTGGACGATGACAGAACCTGTATGCTGGAACTTTTGGATGAACTCCAAAAGATAACCGCAAAGGTTTATATTGAAGAAAAATTTGTTCAACTGGTCTCTGGATTTTCCAAGGAACTTTTTAAGGGTACGTTTTCGCAATCCGAAGGATTGGATTCCACTTTTGATATGTTCGTGAGTTTTGGGGGTGACGGAACCATGTTGCGTGCCGTTACTTATATTAAGGACTATGGTATTCCTATTGTGGGGGTGAACACAGGTCGACTTGGATTTTTGTCCACCTTTAAAAAGGAAAGTGTACGAAAACTGGTCACTGAATTTGTGGCCGGACATTATATGGTAGAGGAACGGACCTTGGTAGAGGTAGAGCTTAATTCCGATTTGGATGAATTCAAAGGACTCAACTTTGCCCTGAATGAAGTCACGGTAAGCCGGAAGGATACCACCTCCATGATCACCGTTGAAACCTATTTGAATGATGAATACCTCACATCGTACTGGTCAGATGGTCTTATTGTTTCCACGCCAACGGGGTCTACAGGATATTCGTTGAGCTGTGGTGGACCTGTGATTGCGCCATCGGCAAAAGCCTTGGTGCTCACTCCAATTGCCCCGCATAATTTAAATGCACGTCCGTTGGTCATTTCAGATGATACCGAGATACGGTTACGGGTTTCCGGTCGAGAGCAGACCCATTTGGTATCCTTGGATTCCAGAATAGCGGATATTCCCAACGGCAAGGAAATCAAGATAAAAAAGTCCAATTTTACCATCAAGATGATTGAGTATACATCAGAGAGCTTTTTAAAAACACTTCGGAATAAATTACTTTGGGGGGAGGATAGAAGGAATTGAGCACTTCAACAACAATAAATGAGAGTAAAAACTGTTTAACAAAGGAGAACAATCATAACGGAATACTTATTGACCTTCCTTTACTCTTAATACGTGAAATTTTTTGGATAGTATGCGAATAGTTTTGGCTATTTTTTTGTGCTGCGTGCTCAAGGTCAGTGCACAGACCTATGAGATTGGAGTCTTTGCAGGTGGAGCCAACGTAATTGGAGATGTGGGAAGGACCAACTATATCTTGCCCTCCGGACCTGCGTTTGGCGGTATCTTTAAATGGAACAAGAGCAAAAGGTATGCTTGGCGTGCCAGTGTTTTGTATGGCGATGTAAAATTGGACGATACAAAATCTCACATGCAATCCCGTCAACAAAGGGGCTATGTTTTGGATAATTCCATCCTAGAGACTTCTTTGGGGTTGGAATTTAACTTTGTGGAATACAATCTTCATAAGCTCGGACCCGCCTTCACACCCTATCTTTATACGGGTTTGACCTACTTCCGGTATGATTTTATGTATTTTGATGCCCTTCAAGTGCAGGATATTAACCAAAAAGAAGGTAGTTTTGCAATTCCAATGACGGTTGGGGCAAAGTATCGGTTAAATCAATTCCTGATTCTTGGCGCCGAAATTGGAGCCAGGTATACATTTACGGACAATTTGGACGCAAGTAACCCCGAAGGTTCCAATTTTGAGCAATTTAGATTCGGCAATATATTGAGCGATGACTGGTATGTTTTCACTGGGTTTACATTAACGTACACCTTTGGACGCAAGCCCTGCCAGGATTGTTTTCAATAAAATGCACACGCTAGACGAGGTCAACAAAGAGAAATTGCCAAAACACGTTGCCATTATTATGGATGGTAACGGTAGATGGGCCAAAGAACGGGGCAAGCTTCGTATTTTTGGACATGAAAATGGGGTTGAGGCCGTACGGAACACGGTTGAGAACTGCGCCAAACTCCAAATAGAATGTTTGACCCTCTACGCATTTTCCACCGAAAACTGGAACCGTCCCAAAGTGGAAGTACAGACCTTGATGAAGCTTTTAGTGGCCTCATTGCGCAAGGAATTGGAAACCCTCAACAAGAATAACATCAAACTTATGGCCATTGGCAAAATAGATTCTTTGCCCCAAAAAGCCCAAAAGGAACTTTCCGAAGTTATTTCAAAAACAGCAAAAAATACAGGCATGATCCTTACGTTGGCGCTCAGCTATGGCTCTAGGGATGAGATAAAAAGCGCTGTAAAAGAGATAAGTATCAAAGTTAAAAATAATATAATTTCACCAGAAAATATTGATGAAGCCGTTATAAATACACATCTTTACACGCATTTCTTGCCAGATGTGGACTTGCTTATCCGCACTAGTGGTGAACGAAGGATAAGCAATTTTTTATTATGGCAAATTGCATACGCCGAATTATATTTTATTGATGTATTTTGGCCTGATTTTAGAGAGCATCATTTGGTAGAGGCAATATTAAGTTACCAAAATAGAGAACGACGATTTGGAAAAACTAGCGAACAACTCAATTAAAGGTATAAAAAACTGCATTAAACCATACCTGAAGTTACTTCTCCCCTTATTATTCTTTTCCGGCCAGGGCATAGCCCAGGAAATTCCCTTTGAGAACGGAAAGCAATATATCTTGGGAGGACTTACGGTCACCGGTCTGCAAAGCTACAATGAGCAGACGGTAAAGACCTATACCGGACTGCGTGTGGGCCAGCCCATTACTATTCCGGGTGATGAAATCAGTGAGGTAATCAAAAAGTTATGGGGTCTGGAGCTGTTCAGCAATGTGGAGATGTACTACACCAAGATCGAGGATGACAAGATTTTCTTGGAGTTGAACATCACCGAACGTCCAACACTTGCCAATGTAACCGTTTATGGGGTCAAAAAACGTAAGGTTGAGGACATCATCAATGATACCGACCTTAAAAAAGGTAAAAAAATCACTGAAAGTTTAATAGCCAACACCAAGAACTTTCTTCAGAACAAATACAAAAAGCAGGGTTACCTCAATGCCAAGGTTAACATAGCAACCTCACCTGATACATCGGCCACCAATACCGAAAATATGGTGATCAATGTGAACAAAGGAGATAAGGTAAAGATTAGAAGCATTGCTTTTGAAGGAAATGAAATGCTTTCCAACAAGCGACTAAGAAAAGCGCTCAAAAATACCAAGAAGAAAAAATTCTACCGATTCTGGAAAAAGTCCAAATACATTCAGGATGATTATGAGGAAGACCTTTCCAATTTGGTGGACGCCTATGCCGAAAGAGGGTACAGGGATGCTCGAATACTCTCCGATACTTTTATTAAGGTCGATGAAAAGAACATCGATTTGAAGATTAAATTAGAGGAAGGCGACAAATACTATTTTGGGGACATCGATTTTGTAGGGAATACCGTGTATACGGATCGGCAGCTAAGTCAAGTTCTGGGAATTAGAAAAGGTGAGACCTATAATGGGGTGTTGCTTAAGGAGCGTATTGCTGACGATTCCAAACCCGATGCTAACGATTTGACCAATTTGTATCAGAACAACGGATACCTGTTTTCCAGTATCAACCCTGTGGAGGTTTCCGCAGTGAATGACACCATTAATTTTGAGATTCGAATCATTGAAGGGAAGGAAACATTCCTAAACCATGTTACCGTAACTGGAAATGACAAGACCAATGACCACGTAATCTTTAGAGAATTGCGCACCAGACCAGGGCAAAAATATAGCAAGGACGACTTGGTAAGAAGTATCCGGGAATTGGGTCAGTTAGGATTCTTTGATGCTGAGAACATAAAACCAGACATTCAAAATCCTAAACCCAATGAGGGGACAGTAGATGTAAACTACAGCCTTGTTGAAGCAGGGTCAAGCCAAATTGAGCTGCAAGGTGGTTTTGGTGGAGGTGGTTTCATTGGAACATTGGGACTTTCATTCAGTAATTTCTCTTTAAAGAATATTTTCAACGGAGAGGCCTACAAGCCGGTACCTATGGGTGATGGTCAAACCTTTGCCCTTCGTCTGCAGGCCAGTAGAACCTTCCGGGTTTATAGTTTGAATTTTGCCGAACCATGGTTGGGAGGTAAAAAGCCGGTGAGGTTCAACCTTTCACTTTCAAGGACCCAACAGTTTGCCACGAATTATACCAGTAGAGGTAGGATTGATGTCAACAAGGATAGGGGATTCTCCATAACAGGGGTGTCCGCCGGTTTGGCTAAGAGGGTGACCTGGCCAGATGACTTCTTTACCGTATCACATTCGGTTAGCTATCAGTTGTACGATTTCAATGACTTTAACAACGGACTCTTCAATTTTGGTAACGGTAGTTCCAATTCCTTAAGTTATACTTTCGGTATATCACGAAGCTCGCAAGGGCCAAATAGAATATTCCCGATGTCTGGGTCCAACTTTGAGCTTACAGCAAAATTTACTCCGCCTTACTCGCTGTTCAGCTCGAAGGACTATAAGCAACTGAAAAATGACATCAGGACAACCACAGAACGACTTTTGGAAATAGGACAAAACCCTTCCGATATTGAAGAACAGCTTGAGTTTGCCCAGTTGAGTGACAATTTGGAAAGTATGGAGGAGGAGCGTTTTAAACTGTTGGAATTCTATAAAATTAAATTCAAAGGAGATTGGTATACCCCAATCGTGGATAAATTGGTATTGCGTACCAATGCAGAATTTGGATTTTTAGGCGCCTACAACCACGATATCGGTGATGTTCCTTTTGAGCGCTTCTTTGTTGGGGGTGATGGTCTTGGAAACTTTACCTTGGATGGTAGGGATGTTATCCAGTTGCGCGGTTATGAGAACAGCTCCCTAACCCCGTATAGCACCAATCCCATTACTGGAAACGCAGAACGGGATGGGGGAACCATTTACAACAAGTTCTCTTTGGAATTGCGTTATCCGCTTACGCTTAAGCCCTCCGCATCCATATATGCACTGTCATTTTTGGAAGCTGGGAACGCGTTCAACAATTTTAGTGAGTTTAATCCGTTTGAATTAAAAAGATCTGCCGGAGTGGGGCTACGTATTTTTATGCCGGCATTCGGTCTCTTGGGGATTGATTTTGGGTACGGGTTTGATACCGATGCCCAGCCAAATTCAACAGGACCCAGTGGCTGGCAAACGCACTTCATCATCGGGCAGCAGTTTTAATCAAAGGAAAATAGTATCGTAGTGATTTATAAATAGCTCATTTTAAATTAATTAGTTATTTTGGCACGATTTTTTCTATGTAAAAAGCGGATAACGATGAATACCAAGGTTCTTTTGTCATTACTAGTGTTGATGACATCCTTTTATAGCTTTTCCCAAAGTAGGGGAGTGCGCATAGGTTATGTAGATATGGAATATATCCTCGAGAATGTAGAGGAATATAGAGATGCTACAGAGCAACTTGAAGCCAAGGCGCAAAAGTGGAAAAAGGAAATTGAGCTGAAGCAAAGCGTCATTGAGCAGATGAAGAAGGATTTAATGGCGGAAAAGGTTTTGCTGACTGATGAACTGATCACCGAGCGTGAAGAGGAGATTCAGCTATTGGAAAAGGAAATGTTGGATTACCAACAAGACCGTTTTGGACCAAGAGGAGATTTGGTGCTGCAAAAACAGCAACTGATTCAGCCAATTCAAGACCAAGTGTTCAATGAAGTCCAAAAAATCGGAGTGAATAAAAGATACGATTTTATTTTAGATAAATCAGCAGATGTTGTAATGTTGTACTCCGAAAAAAGACACGATATCAGTGACTTGGTATTAAGGGAGATAGGACGCACGCGAAAAATAAGCGCATCCAACCGAAAACAAGAAGAGCGAAACAGGTTGGAGCAGTTCATTGAAGAGGAAGAAGGTGAGGACGAAATCAGTGATGCGCTAAAAGAAAGACAAGAAAGAACAGATTCCATTCAGCAGGCCAATGCCCAAGCAGTGGAAGATAGAAGAGCAGAGCAATTAAGGCTTAGAGAAGAACGAAAAAAAGCCTACGAAGAACGAAGAAAAAAATTACTGGAAGAGCGCGACGCCAAACGCAAAGCCAAATTGGAAGAGCGTGAAAATGCGCTAGAACAACAAAAGGATTCCATACAACAATAAATAGTGGAGCACTAAATTTAACATCAAAATAGTAACTTAGAATCATGAAAAATGTAAAAAGAATCGCTGTAGCCCTTGTATTGTTTGTAGCGGCTACTGGTTTTGTAAATGCTCAGAGCAAAATTGCCCACGTTAACGTACAGCAATTATTGTCTGATATGCCGGAGATGAAGGCTGCCCAAGCCGAGTTGAAAAAATTACAAGAAACGTACAGAGCCGATATACAAGGCTCCATGAAAGAACTTCAAAACAAGTTGACACAATACCAAAATGAAGCCACTTCCAAAACTCAGGAAGAAAATGAGCAACGTGCCCAAGAGCTTCAAGGGTTTGAGCAAAATATTCAAGAAGCCGAACAAGCTGCTATGCAAGAATTGCAAAAGAAACAACAAGAACTTTTCGCTCCTATCACAGAAAAGGCAAAGAATGCCATTGAAAAAGTGGCTGCTGCCCAAGGATTCGATTATGTTGTTGATGCTAGCCCAGGAGGGAGCTTGATCGTTTCAAAAGGAAAAGACCTATTGCCAGCCGTTAAGCAGGAATTAGGCTTCTAAGAACAATAGTTTAAAACGTTACGAACCGCTTTTTTCAAAAGAGAAAGCGGTTTTTTTATTGAGTGACACTTTAAGTATCTATTTTTGGATATGCAAGGACCCATAGGTATTTTCGATTCTGGTGTTGGGGGCACCTCCATTTGGAAGGAAATCAAAAAAATGCTGCCCCATGAAGATACCATATACCTGGCCGATAGCGCCAATGCTCCGTATGGCGAAAAATCAAAGGAGGAAATCCTAGCCCTGAGCATCAAGAACACCGAGTTTTTGATTCAGCAAAACTGCAAGATGATTGTTGTCGCTTGCAATACGGCCACCACCAATGCCATAGATTACCTTCGAGCCAACTACGGCATTCCATTCATTGGAATAGAGCCCGCCATTAAACCGGCCGCGCTTCATACCAAGACCAAAAAAGTGGGCATTCTGGCCACAAAAGGGACTTTGTCCAGTAGTTTGTTCCACAATACCTCCAAACTCTTCGCAGAGGGGATTACTGTGATTGAGCAAGAGGGGAAAGGTCTAGTGGAATTGATTGAAACGGGCCAGATAAACTCGGTGGTCACTCGCGGATTGCTCCTGTCATTTTTACGGCCTATGTTGGAACAAGATATCGACTGTTTGGTTTTGGGCTGTACCCACTATCCGTATTTGATTCCTTTGTTGAAAGATATTCTGCCTGAACACATCACTATAATTGATTCTGGCGAAGCCGTTGCGAGACAGACCAAGGCAATTCTGGAAAAAAATGGACTGTTGAACCCGTCAGACCATGAGGGACAGCATGTTTTTTACTCCAACCAAGAAATAGAGGTGCTCAAAAATTTAGTGGACGATTCCAATGCGCAAATTTCCTACTTGGATTTCTAATCCTTATTTTTTCCGGTAGGTACGATACGTGAAGCTGTATTGGTGCCTATCATCCTTTGGATGATGCTCTTCCTTGATCAAATCCCATTCATCCTTATTGATTTCCGGAAAAAAGGTATCCGCTTCAAAAATTCCGTGCACACGCGTAAGTTCCATATCCGTAGCAAGGGGCATGGATTGCTTGTAAATTTCGCCTCCACCAATGATAAAGGCAGTTTCCCCATCGTTGACCAAATCAATAGCCTTTTCAATGGAGTGCACCACCGTACAGGGAAATTTTGGCGTATACTCCGTATCTCGGGTGATTACAATATGTTCACGGTTGGGTAATGGCTTTGGGAAGCTCTCCAACGTCTTTCGACCCATAATGATCTTATGTCCCGTGGTGAGCGCTTTAAATCGCTTAAAATCGTCCGGAAGGTGCCACACCAAATCGTTGTCCTTCCCCAAAGCATTGTTCTCTGCGGCGGCGGCAATAATAATCAGTCGCTTCACAGCTCTTTTTTTTTATTGATGTTGGATAAGGGGAAATCCGTGTCGATTTCCTTTTGAATTTCGGCAATCCGCTTTTTCTGTTGTGCTACCAAGCGTTCCCGTTGTCTTCGTTCCCAATCCTTCCCCATGAATTTGTGGGTGACAAAGACATTGAAGGTGTGAAGTATCAGTAAAAATGCCCAAAAGAGAATCACCCAAACAGACCAATCATACGCTTCGCCGTAGTTCAGGATTTTGTTCGCTAGGACCAAAAACAAACTTCCTATCAAGAAAATGACCAGATGGGAGAACAACCGTTTCTTCTGCTTCACACGCCTTTGTGCATTTTCCAGAAGCTCGTGCTGCTGCAAGTCTATTTCTGTTTTTTTCTTTTTACCAAAGGACAACATGGAATGGCTATCTTTAGCAACAAATATAACTGAATTGTACCCAAAACTTCGGTAATGCAAAGTCTAAGAAAAAAATTTCCCGTCCTAAACCAATGTATTTATGCCAACACTGCCTCCGCCGGACTTCTAAATGAAGATTTGATGGAATGGCGTCAAGGGCATGACCTTGATTTTCTTATTGGAGGTAGTGATATGAAGGCCAAAGGCTTTGCACACATGCCAGAGATTAAGAAAACCGTTGGGAAGTTTTTCCATTGCAAGCCTGAAAATGTGGCTTTGGTGCCCAATTTTAGTTTGGGACTCAATCTACTGTTGGAAGGACTCTCCAAGGACAAAAAGGTGTTGCTGTTGGAAAATGATTACCCTTCCGTGAACTGGCCCTTTGAAACCCGAAATTTCAATAGGGAATATGTCGCCATCGATGCGAACATGGAAGAAAATATCCATAACAAGGTAAAGTCTGGAGGAATTGACGTTTTTGCCCTGAGTCTGGTGCAGTGGGTGAACGGGATAAAGATTGATCTTGACTTTTTAAAACAATTGAAAAAGGATTTTCCAGATCTAATCATCATTGGCGATGGCACCCAGTTCTGCGGTACGGAACCCTTCAATTTTGAAGCATCTGGAGTGGATATTTTGGGAACAAGTGCCTATAAATGGCTACTGGCCGGCTACGGAAATGGTTTTTACTTGGTAAAGGATGCGGTTATGGACCAATTTGAACTGAAAGGCATAGGCAATGGTTCGGTGGATAATGATCAATCCAAGCGAAACAGTATTTCATTCTGCAAGTTTTTGGAGCCAGGACATTTGGATTCCTTCAACTTCGGAAGTTTGGAATTTGCACTTGATTTTTTGGACGATATCGGTCAAGAACACATTCAGGCACATTTAGATAAATTGTCCAACAAGGCCAAAAATGTCTTTTCAGATCTAGGGCTTTTGGAACAAAGTGTACTCGATAGAACACAGCACAGCACCATCTTCAATATAAAGGGCGACCAGAAGTTGTTCCATAAGCTTACCGAGGAAAATGTGGTTACTTCACCTCGTGGCGGAGGGGTGCGTTTTAGCTTCCATTTTTACAATACCGAGGAAGAAATAGATGTTATTGCAACACTTTTAAAGCGCTGGGCACCAAAAGCCTAATCGATAAAAAACGCAGATTTAAATTGATAAAAGTAACCCAATTGTTAGGGGCATTTTATCAATATGATAAATCGAACTTAACTAATTGTAAATAAACACTTTTATGTATTGCTTTGTACCGGAATTAAAATTTTTTGGTACCATGGCAATTAAAAAACAATACCTGAAAAGCAAGCCTATTTGCAAGGTAACTTTCACTGTTCCTGCAGAGGAGGCTGACAAAGTTGCTGTAGTTGGTGATTTCAACAATTGGAACCCAAAAGGCAGTACTTTAAAGAAATTGAAAAACGGAACCTTTAAGGGAACTTTTGAACTTCCCAAAGAGAACTCGTATGAGTTTAGGTACATCATCGATGGTGCTTACACCAACGATGAAGAGGCTGATCGTTTCCAATGGAACGAGTACGCTGGAACCGAAAACGCCGTTCTGGAAGTATAATAGTTAGAATCGCCATTGAAGCACCCCAACTTCAATGGTGGTTTTTTTTCTGGAGAGTTTTGGTCTTCAGGAATACTACTGCATTATCTTCTCCAATTCCACTGTGTCCCAGTCTGGGTTTTTATCTATAAAATTCTTGATCATGGCAACATGGCTGGAACCGAGGAGCAACATTATCCGTTTATCATTGGGTTGGGTGGCTTTTTGGGCCAAGGCCCACATGTACAAATTTCTACGATACCATTCCGAAGCAAGATAGGCTCCCACAAAATTGTCCCGGTCTCCTACCAAAAGCGGCACTTGGGTATGAAATTCATTGCTGAACTGTCTAAGTTCTTCCGTATTGAGGTAATAGGTCATGTCCAGCAAAGAGGCACCGGACTCAATCTTTTCATCAAACTCTTGTGTAAAACGCTCTATGCCCTCCGTGAACTTCTTTTGCAAAGTGGTCTGGTTTTGTTGAGCGGTCACGGTCATTAAACTATCAAAAGGGAAGTCGGTGTTGCGGTAATCCACGGCTTTAACGGATGGTAAACCTGCTTTTTTAGCCACCCGAAATGCCAATTGGAAGGTTTCACTTTTTTGGTAATAACTGGAAAGGTTATCGTTGGTAAAATAATTGTCTGCCAAATACAACTGATAGAGCGAGTCCAGTTCCTGTTGTTCGTTATAAGGCCATTCCACCAAAACTTGGTCTGGCTTATATTCCTTTATTTTTTCTGAAATCTCTTCCAATTCAGCTTGGGCACTTTCGCTTAGAATGTCAAAACTTTTGGTTTGAGCCACATCTGCCCCAGGATTGTTGTAGTGGAAGGTGCCAATGAGTAATACTTGTTTCGTGTTCTGGGATTCTTGAGATTCAGGTTGGTTGGTTTTTGGGCTACAGCTCAACAATACGAAGAATACTGCAAAGGCCCATACAGTTTTGTATATCATGGTTTGGTATCGTTTTAAAAAAGACAGAAGAAACCATGGTTTGTTACAGTTGCGACAAGAAATGCATGTTACCATAACCATGTTGGTCATAGTTTAAAGAAGAATTTCAGGAAAGATCTACTCAGCAGTAGTGGGGTCAATAATCGTGGCCACTTCACTTACTGAATTTGCAGGGAACCCTCCCTGTTTGGCATGTTCGCGAACCATGTCTTCGTTAGGTGCTATGTACACACAGTAGATTTTACCACCGGTTACATAGCTTTGTACCCATTGAATTTCTGGCCCCATGTTGCGCAATACTCCACAGGAAGTCTGTGATATTCCTTTGAGCTGGTCTGCGGTTAAATCTCCGGCACCCGGAATTTCCCGCTCAATGACATATTTTGGCATGACGTTAAAATTAAGTTTCCTACTCGTTTGGCTTTTGGGTTACGCCCCGTTTTGTGTGGTTTCTGGACTCCACTTAAAGATATTCAATAAAAGTGGGGTTTTGAAGGATTTAGGAGCCTAATTTAAGGTCTGTTTTAGGTCAAGAAACAAAGCAAATGGCCCAGGCCACATAGAACCATCCCAATCCAAACCAGCTGATTATATGTATTCGCTTTAAGATCTTCCAGTCATAGATGAAAAAGGAAATAAAAAAGGCATGCCAGACCAGAATGTAAAAAAGTTCCCAGTTGTCATAAATATGGAACACATCACATAATCTTCCCATAATGGGTTCTATCGGCAGTGCAAAGGCCCAAAAAATGAATCGTTTGTGATAGTACTTGTTTTTTCGGTATCGATAGGCCAATACCAGAAAGACCGCAAAGCTCAACATGAAAAACCGATTGGCCCTGACAAAGGGTTCCATGGCATCCCATCCTTTAAAAACGGCTACAAAAACATAGACAGTGCTGAGGAAAACACCAATGGCGATAAGAAACCCAATTTTCCCCCATTTCATGTGGGCTTAATAGTTCTTTTTATAAATAAAAAAGGATTGAACCACAAAGGTGATAAACCAGGCCAACATAAATAGACCGTGAACTATAAACTTAGGGTCGCTGTTGCTTTGCTGGCCTATATCCCAAAACAGATTGTCCGAAAAAGCAAGAACGGAGAGCACCAGAAGCAAGGAGCTTACTATGGGGTAATAATACTTCTCCATATATTATCAAATACGAGTCTGGAGTTACTACTATAAAAAAAGCATCCTTAAAAGATTAAGGTAGAGCACATGTTCTAGTTGGCCCAGTAGTCCACTACAAGCACATCGCCTATGTGCGGACCCGCCACTTCGCCAAACGCTTTGTGGTCTGGGTGGATAAGATACGCATCCCTGTCCGCCTCACTGGTAAAGGTGAGGAAATAGCAATGGGTAAGCCCCCTGTTCAGGTTTTCTGGGCTGTTGTTGAGGCCCCATTCGTAGCCTTTGATCTCGGATATTTTGGAAGGCAGTGCATTGAACGCCTCTTTTACTTCTTCCACCTCGGCTTCAGAAGAGGTGTCTTTAAATTTAAACAATACCACATGGCGCAATAGCGGTTGGGTGGTCTCGGTCGTTACCGTTTCGGTTTTTTCCACAGGTTCTTCTTTTGTTGGTTCTTGGGTTTTATTGCCACAACCCGACAGTAAAAATACGGTTAAAACGGCGAAGGCAAGGTTTTTCATGAGGGTCGGTGTTTAGAAAAAGTTTATGGTCAAGTAAGGTAAGATAAAAATGAATAGTGTCATAATCTGGTATGACCCTTAATCCCAAGACCTTATTTACTTTTGGTATATGGCACAAAAAGGGGATAGGTTGAACGCATTTATCAAAGACAGCTACGGCTCTCCCGAAGAACTGGCCAAAATTTTGGACTTGGGGGTGGTGATGCTGTTCTATTTGGAAGAAGACACCTTTTCCCGTAGGGAAGTGCAAAGTGTGGTGGAAGCACTAAAAGGAATTGGGGAGTGGTTGAGGGAGGCACCGAGTAGCAAATGCCAATGTTGTAAGCAGTAATTTTTTAATTTATCATTGAACGTAAAACGATTTGTCAAAAAACAACCTTCTTTCATAACCTTTGCCGCTTAATTTTCCTCTTTCAATGATTACTCCTCGAACTCTTTTCATACCTGGTTTTTCATATTCAATACCAAACTCGATTATGTGATTCAATGGTAAATCTAAATCTGACAATTCAGGATGGGGTATGCCATCATTTTTTAAACTTTGAATTGTGTCCAGTTCAATTTCAAAAATATTTGAGAAATCTTTTGCTAACTTTTTATCGTCTCGCGGAAGAAGTATAAATAAATCAGACACCTTACTTATGGATGGTTCAATTAATGCAAATCTTAATCGTGTTATTTCTCCCAATGAGGTCGTGTCATTAATAAGAGATTTAAAATAGTTCCCTCCAATTGTGTCCTTGCTCTCATTAACCAACCATATTTGATTGGCATATTCCTTTCCGCCAATTTTGATGTATTCAACAATGCTATCCCTTACATCGCTGGCCAGTATGACAAATTTTTTCCTATTTTTTCCGACCAAAGAATCGGTCTCGACCTGCATGCTAATTCTTTCTTCAATTTTTATTTTTTCTGGTTTAGAATTACATGATAGAATAAAAAGAAAAAAAGCAAATATGAATGCTTGTTTCACTTGTTTATTAATTGTCTCGACTATAAATAGTTTCATGTTTTAACACTCAGTTTTTTTCAATCTCCCTTATCATTTCTTTGGCCACCAACGTGGAGGAGGGGAGAAACATGGTGGTTACAATTCGCTGGTCAATGACCACATCGTGTTTATCGGCCAGATCTTTTTTGGTCTGGAACAACGCTCCATTTTGTCGTAGTTGATCCTCTAACATAATGGGCAACAAAGTCCCCTCTGCAGCCCAACTTTTGGTCACCTCCGTGGAATTTGGGAATCCGGTCAATTTCACCTCTTTGACCATATACTCTCCATTGCTGAGTTTTACATTGGCAAAAGCACCGGGGCCGTGTCCGCAACCGCCCACTATGCCACCATTTTCATAAATTTTGGCTATGAGTGGTAAGATAGCTTCGTTTTTGGCCACATCAAATAAAGGGCCGTATCCACCGCCAATAAAAGCGGCTTTGTACTTTGTATGATCCACTTGATCGGGCGTCAATGAATTTTTAACCTTACCAAAATTCTCATACTTGATGGTATAACTACTAATACCTAGGGTATCCATGGAGAACGGCACTTTTCCACCGGTTGGCGAAACAAAATCCACTTCGTAGCCGTGGGAAACAAAAATATGGTAGGGAGGCGCCACCTCCCAGAGATTGTTCCCGGCAAAGTGTTTTTCGGGGTCTCCCATATCTTCCGTGTTTGAAACGATCATGAGTATTCTTCCCTTTTCATGCTTGTCATGGTCACACGAAATACAAATTAATAGGGCCAACAAGGCCAAGAAACCTTTTTTCATTTTTTTGATTGATTTTAGAGTAGGTCTCGCAATGGAGGGGAATGTTACAGATTTTCTTAAAAGTAAGGAATTTAGTTTGGGGTGGGAGCGGACAATGGATTATAGCTAGTGTAGTGTTTAGGCTTTTATTTTTTTATTCGTTTCTCTTTGACAAATCCAATCACTAACAGTGGCAGAGTAGTCAGAAAGCCTGAAATCATAAAGCCCAAAAAGTAGGGGTCAGGGTCTCCGCCTTTATCGTCCCATAAAAAGGTCAAAAATGAGTTTAAAAAGAATACAGTCAAGATTGCCCAAAGCAATTTAAATTCAATTTTTTCAGCTTTGTAGAACCCGTAAACCGTTAAAATTCCACCAACTAGATGCATGAAGTTTAGAACCTTAAAGTTTTCAATTCCCAAAATGTTCTCGAAGGGGTATAGATAAATTGCACTTCCGTGAAGTAAAATAATTTGGATTATTGGCGCAAACGATCCGAGAACCAAGATTCCCATTAAAATTAGCGGTATTACAGTGTTCTCCGTTTTCATTTTTAGTTTACACACAACTTGTTTATATAGATATGTTTACCCCAATTAGGTGCTAAACGATGTTAAAAGATACACTAAATTTTTGTGTTCATTTTTCCTGTAGAGAAGTGCAACCTGTGATGGGAAAGTAACGGTTTCTTCTAACCGACAGTTATGGGCATAAAAAAAGTGGTTTTCATCTTCCCGTAAAAGAATAGACGAAAACCACTAAGGTTTGTACTGGCTTAAAAGGGTTATTCCTCGATTAAAGGATCGTTCTCCACCTCTATGGATTCCTCGACCGTTTCTCCGCCCAATGCAATGGAAACAATATAGTTCCCTTCATCAATGGAAAATTTAGGTTTTGGTCCAAAGAACGTTTCACCACCCGCGTAGCTGGCATACCCCGTGACCAAGTCACTGCGCACTGCATTGAGTTCGTCAATGGTGGCTGCTTTTGCCAATTTGTCGGAGATAGGTTTTAACCCGGCGATCAACTCTTTCTTTTTAACCCGATTTTTGAGTTCGTTGATGACCCATTGTAGGTGAGTTTTGTAAGTATACATCGTTTCTTGTGAAACAGGATAAAAACGCTCCATACCTCTTCCGCTCAACGGCCAAATGGTTCTATTGATGCCTTGGTGCACCGCGATTTTTTGTTCGAACACCTTTTCACCCTGTAACGTCTTTACCGCTATGGTAGCGGAATCTGATGTTTGCTGGCCCACATAGAAATTGACAATGGCGCCACTGGGTGGGTTTTCGCCTCGAAATTCAAAAGCGGGTTGTTTACGGCCTGTATCAATAGTGATCCATTTGGTGGCTTCTTTGGGTTTAAAGAGATGAAGCTGCTTTTTGGCGACTTCGGCACTCATTTGGCGCAATGGCGAAAGATCGTCCATGATCCAGATGCTTCGGCCATGCGTACCTGCGATAAGATCGCCATCACGA
Source organism: Flagellimonas iocasae (assembly GCF_042682725.1). Taxonomy (NCBI): domain Bacteria; kingdom Pseudomonadati; phylum Bacteroidota; class Flavobacteriia; order Flavobacteriales; family Flavobacteriaceae; genus Flagellimonas; species Flagellimonas iocasae. The sequence goes on from NZ_JBHUHU010000002.1 coordinate 56,697, forward strand.
GGGTGAACCACCAAATCGTAAATAGCGACGGTAGGCAGGTTGTTTCGCATATTGATCCAGGATTTACCATTATCCAAGGACGTATACACGGATTCCTCGCTGCCCAAATAGAGCAAACCTTCCTGCTCTGGATCTTCTTTGATCACATAAACGGAATATTTTTCGGGCAAATTGCTGCTGATATCTTTCCAATTTTTACCGAAATCATCACTCACAAAAACGTAAGGCTTGTTATCATCAAATCGGTGGTTGTCGAAGGTCACATAAACCCTGCCTTCCACGTGGTGTGATGCTTCCACCCGGCTTACCCAAATTTTTTCAGGAATACCCGGAAAATTCTTCTTCACATTCGTCCAGCTTTCACCGCCATTGCGGGTCACCTGCACATTGCCATCATCCGTTCCTACCCAAACCACCTGATCATTGAGCGGTGATTCGGAAATGGTCATAATGGTAAAATGATTTTCCCCACCGGTGTTACTATTGGTCAAACCACCTCCTTTGGAGGTATTTCTAAGCTTGGGATCATTGGTGGTTAGATCCGGGCTGATGATTCGCCAGCTATCCCCTCTATCCGTGGAGCGGAACAAATGATTGGAACCGAAATAAACGGTTTGGGGATGATTGGGTGAAATAATGAAAGGCGTACTCCAGTTGAACCTAAATTGTGGAGGAAGCAATGGACGTTCAGGGTCTTCCCTAAAGAACCATCTTTCCCCGGGATAAATGGAATACCAGTTGTGTGTTTCAGGATAGTTGGGGTCAAAATAATCCTTGAAGTTCACCACAGTTTCAGGCGTAGGAGTGATGAATGCATATTCACGTGTTTCTACATTTTGTCGAGCCACGAAGCCTACGTGATTCACGGTGTAGATGGTTCTCCAGTCGGTGGGGTCAATCTGAGCGTGGAACCCATCCCCTTCAGCGACCCAGGTATTGTGCTCATTTAAGATGCCCCGGCGTTCCCGGCTGTTACTGGGACCCATCCAAAGGCCGTTATCTTGCAAACCGCCAATTACCCAATACGGTTTGCGCATATCAACACCGACAGCATAATACTGTCCGATCGCCATATTGTTGAACGACAAAAAGTTCTGTCCACCATCAATGGTGAGCCGTGCACCTTGATCAGTGGCCATATACATGATCTTGCTATCATAAGGTGCGATCCACATGTCGTGGTCATCACCGCCATCTGCTCTCCATCTTGGTGGTTGAAAGGATTTACCACCATCCCTTGATATCATAAATCCACGAGAGACTACATAGATGAGGTCGTCATCCAAAGGATCTATTTGAATTTGTCCGTGATAAAAAGGACGAACAGCATGTTTCAGCAAAAATTTCCAGCTTTCACCTCCATCATCAGAGCGATAAACCCCTGAACCCGGTTTCCCTTCGGGAATATTTTCGTCTGCCTCGTAAGCCATCACCATAATATCTGGATTTTTGAGGTGGATGGATACATCGATCATGCCACTTTCACCTTCAGCGAGACCGTTGGTGATCTTACGCCAGGATTTTCCGCCGTCTTCGGATTTAAACAGACCACCATTTGGCCCACCTGATTTAAAACTGGCGGGTTGCCGAAGGCGTTCGTAAAAACCTGCAAAGAGCACATCAGGATTTTCAGGATGCATGATGATTTCAGTACAGCCTGAACTAACAGCGGTTGGAAGTCCATTTGTCAATTTTTCCCAAGTTTTGCCCCCATCCGTGGTTTTGAATAGGCCTCTTTCTCCTGAGTATCCCCACAAATGTCCTACTGCGGCGACATAAGCTATATCAGGATTGGTAGGATGCGTTGCAATTTCAGCGATTTGATGGGTGGTTTCCAACCCCATGTTTTGGAAGGTCTTCCCTCCATCCGTGGATTTGTAAATCCCATCACCATAGGCGCTACTGTTTCTGTTGGCAGATTCACCGGTTCCGACCCAAATAATGTCTGGGTTCGGTTGAAAGAAGGCCACGGCCCCAATGGAACCAGCTCCGTAGTCATCGAAAATGGGCGTCCAGGTAATTCCTGCGTTGGTAGACTTAAAAACTCCACCTGAAGCCGAAGCTACCAAAACGGTGCGATAGTCAGTATTTAATGCTTCTACCGCCGCGATGCGTCCCATCATATTGGCGGGTCCAATGTTGCGCCAGCGAAGATCGGTAGTGAGAGATTCTGAATTTTGTTGAGCCGTTGTGTGTACACTTAGGCATAAAGCCAAAAGGATACAAAGGGGGAATGTGTATTTCATGATATAGAGAGGTTGGTATAAAATTTCAATCCAATGCAAGCCTGATGCGGCTTAAGGCACTTAAAGTAACAGTTTTTATTTGAGATTATCAAGGTTGACGTACCCTTGCAAAAAAGTCAGATTTGTTTGCAAAAGGTCAGTGTTTTAGACGGTTCAGCCGAAATGGTTGAAGAATTTGTCGAGTTTTTGGCGTAAAAAGTACACTTATTCAGCTAGGGATAAACCACTTAAGCTTTTGGTGGTTTTCAAAAGCATCATTTATAATCTGCTAAAAAAATGAATATTCGTTTTGAAAGACATTCAGTTATCTGGCGGTTTTTGCGAAGATTTTATAATATATTTAACATAATCCTTATCATAAATCTTGTGAAGTAAACTATTTGTTGGATTATTTTCGGAGGTTATTTTTGGTAGTTGAATTTTTTACCGCCATCCTGCACTTCAATTTTAACGATTTCATTCATCGGAATTTTTAGGGTTAACCCTTGGGCGAATCTAGACCGGCCACCTTTTAGCGTATCATTTTCCAAAACAACAGTGTCAAAGTACATGATCCGTTTTTTTCCATTTTGTAGAGTCACCCTCATTTCAATGGCGGCGGAGTTATCCAAATATGCCATGTTGCCCTTTTTGTCCAGAACCTCAAGTCGTTCAATAGTGTTGGAGCGATATTTTATCCCACGACTGTAATTCAATGGGTTGTTTATTTCCACTTCCTTCAAATTTTCAGATGTGGCACGCACCATCTGCTTTTTAAAGCTATCCACTGGTATGGTGTACGTCTTGCAAGAAATGATGAGCAGTAGTATCCCATATCCGCTCATTTTTTTAATTTGGGTAAGTCTCATACTGAATTCAAGATTTTTGATTGTTGTGGCTTGTTATTATTTCTCTGTATTCAAAAACTTTTCAATCATCGGCACGACAAACTCACTTTCTTTGGTATCGGGTTTTAAGGTGGTGATTTCACCAATATAGTCTCCATGTCCCCCAGGAATGATGGCCAATTCCGAATTGGGAATTTGTCTGTGCAATTCCAACGCGTGCTCAGGTGTGATGATGTCCTTATCGCCAATGATGATAAGGGTAGGGGCCTTTATCGAGGTGAGCAAATCATCTGAAATGCCCTTAAAATTTACCATTCGCTTTGCGTCCCGGTCGTGCATTGTTTGTAAACCGTTGGGGTTGGGAGCCACTTGTTTGTAGGCGGTCTTCAGTTGTTCTGGCATATTTTCCAATTTGGCTTCTTCCATAATGCCCCAAAACCAGTCTGGAACACCGTTTCGCTTGGCAAGGGCTGAACCCAGTACCATTTTGTTCACTATTTGAGGGTAGCGAATGGCAATTTGAAGCGTCGTTGTACCTCCATTGCTGAAACCAAAAAAATCGACTTTATCTATTTCCAGATTTTTAAGGAGCGTAGCCACATCATCAGCATCTTGTTCAAAGGATGAGTCGGCATTTCGGTCGTTGGTCCTTCCGTGGGCCTGCAATTCAATGGCTATGACTTTTCTGTTTTTTGCGAATAATGGAATTACCTTTTCAAAGGTGGTCTGAATGGTTGAACCACCACCATGAATAAGCACCAGCGGTTTGCCATGGCCGTACATCTCGTAGTACATGTTCAATCCATTCACTTCTGAATATCCACTTTTAAAAGCAAGGATGTCTGAGGTTATTATTTCCATTTCCCGTTTTTCCAAACTTGTTCCACTTTTTTGAGGTTCGAAATATCGTTCAATGGACTGTCTTTCAGCAATACAAAATTCGCTTTGCTGCCAACGGTTAATTCTCCAATGGGCAAATCAAATGCTTTTGCTGCGTTGCCTGTTGCCGTTTTAAGAATGTCAAGGTTGGTCAGTCCGGCACGTTGGTAGAGCTCCAGTTCCAAGAAGTAATCAGCACCAAAATCCATCTGTCCTTCTTGTGCATCGGTGCCAGCGACTATAAGAACTCCTTTTTCATACATCTTTTTTAATATCGCGGTACGCTCCTCCACATCTAAAAGGTTGTTGGCAACCCAATCTATCATGAAAGGTGGTGCACCATCCATAGATTTAAGGGACATTCCACCCGTTGGGATTACAAAAATGTCATTTTCAACCAGACTGTTATAAAATTTATCAGAAACAGGTAGGTCTTCCTTGTAGTCCAGCATATGCACAAAACCATCTGGCTTAAATTCGGCTATTTTCATCATTTCCTCGGCCGTATTGGCGTGGACGACTACTTTATAACCCTTTTCATGGCTTCGATCTATAAGTTCCTTGATTTGTTCATAGCTCAACGTGGGTAAGGGAGGGTAACCCATCCATTCGTGATGTTCACGAATAATTTTAATATAATCCACATTTTTTTCGATACGATGATTCAACCAATCTTCAATGGAAAGGGAATCGGAAATGGTTTCCATGTCTGGGCTATATTGATTTGGATGCCCTCCGGGGACCGTAGCTGCATGTCCGGCACCATATAAAATTGAATAGCCCGTTGAATCTTGATACCCTTTTTTCCATTCAGCTTCTCTTACCTCCAAGCCAGTATGCATATTTAGGAGGTACATGATTCCTAGAGGATATCCTTGTCTTAGCTGTTCGGTTTCGGATACGTGCACATGCGCATTGACCATCCCCGGAATTATATATTTTCCGGTACCATCGATGATTTGGTCACTTTGTAGTTCTTCAGTGGAAATATAGGCAATGGTGTCACTATTGATTGCGATGTACACCGTGCCTTGGTCTTCATATCCATTGAACAAGCCCACATTTTTGATTACGGTGTCGTACTTGACCGTTTTGTAACAGCCAACGCTCAGCGCAAGTAATCCCAATATCAGTATTCTTTTCATATTATTCCTTTTCCGGTAAAGGTGAGATCATGATATGGGCTCTGTGAGTTCCTGGGTTCATGATCCATGGATGGTTTGGTCCGACAGGGTTTTCGGGAAGTCCTGTAGATTCTGAAGTGGCAAAAGGCAAATAGACCACATAGCGATATTTTGCTCCTTCCACTTTGTTGGTTTCCGGGTCGTACCGATTATTGGGGCCATAGTAGATGTGAAGCGTGGCTCCCGGTTTTCCCATATCCAATTTACCCGATTTTGCCTCTTCTTCCCTGATATCAAAGATTTCTGGGGCGGTCTTTCCTTCGGCACGCAATTCCCGACCTCTCGCCATAAAAGGTTCCATGCTTTTGTGGTAGCATGCGGCACTGAAAGTAGCGTTGTTAGGGTCATCGGCTAGGACAATGAACTCGTTATCCCCTTCTTTCAGGGTCACTAGTTCCCCAGCGGCATTGTAACCAATCACTTTGCATCCAGCCCGACTTGCCGCGGGAGCAGCCATCAATGAGGTTGCAATCAGGGCTTCTTGGGTGTCAATGGGGACGTAATTGTTTTTCCTATCGATAGAAGCGCTGTCAATTGCCGCCTCTGTTGCGGAAGATGTGTCCGTTTCATTTTTGTCTTTGCCGCTAGAATTGCAGGAAATCAGAACTACGGACAAAAAGATAGTGGTTATGAGTCGTTTCATTTAATGGAATTTAATTTACTGTAATTGCCATCATTACAATCTTTTAAAAGATACCACTAAATTTTCAATGGACATTTCATTTTCCAATTGGAAGTATAAAAATGGAGAGAAGTTGGTTCTAAACAGAATCTTCCTAACTGCACTTTTTAGCACAGACCCGCGCCTTCTAGTGCTTCCAATCTTGAAGTCGGTCTAGATAGAGGTAGCTCTCCACAAACTTTCTATGTTCCGGGCTTGTCATTATTTCAACCAGTTCCAGTGCAGAGATATAACTGGCCAAATTTCCGTTGGATGACACAAACTTTCCATCCTTCACAAAGGTCACGGAGTCGTCATCTTGAACTTTTAAGTTGGGATAGTCTTTTTGAAGTTGTTCACCCCCTCCAATCCACGTCACTATTTTATGCCCATCGGCAATTCCAGATTCCCCGATAAGTTGGGCTCCGCCACAATTACTGACAGTATACTCGGTTTCCTCATTTTTCTGCTTAATGAAATCCACAAGGTTGCTGTTATGTACTTGCGCATACATATCATAGGCACTGGGAACAAATAATGCAGTCAATTTTGGGCAATTGGTAAAGGTGTAATCCGGTACTAGGTGGAGTCCTTCCTCCGTAGTGATTGGGTTTTCTGTTTCAGCAATGGTAATGACATTGAACAGTTGTTTTCCATCTTCGGTGGGCTTGGCAAAGACATCGGAAGTTGCCACCACCTCACTTTGGAGCACCCCATGGTACATCAACAGCCCGATTGTGGGTAAATTAGCGTCGAATGGTTTAAGGTGTTTCGTCAACGTATCAGACGCTGCCGTGATTTCCGTGGTTTCTTCAACTTTGGCTGCCGTCTTGGTCTTATTTCCATTACAACTACTTAAAATTACTCCGATTAAAAAAAAGTGCAGGATGCTGATTTTATTCATTTTGAGGGGGATGTTGAATGTATTTTATTCGCTGAGAATTTTTTCAATACGTTTGTCCGGGATGAGCCACATTAGGGCAACGGCAACAAACATAGCCCCTGATACCCATGTGCTTATCCAAGCAAAACCAATTCCAATGATGTAGAACACAGGGGAAAGTTTGCCCTTAATATCTTTTCCGATGGCCTTGGCCAAAACGGAATCTTTTCCATTGGATTTAATGATTTGTCCCTGTAGGATAAAATAAGCAATAGCGGCCATCAATAATATAAAACCATAAAGGGCCACTGGGTTTTGGGCAAAATGGTTTTCACCCATCCAGCCGGTTACAAAAGGAACCAGCGAAAGCCAAAAAAGGAGGTGCAGGTTCGCCCATAGAATACCGCCTGATACTTTTTTGACGGTATGCATCATGTGATGATGGTTGTTCCAGTAAATACCTAAATAAATGAAGCTTAGAATGTAGCTCAGAAATATGGGGATTAGAGAAGTTAAATCTGAAAATTCCACACCGTGAGGCACTTTGATTTCCAGTACCATAATGGTGATGATGATTGCAAGTACCCCATCACTGAAGGCCTCCATTCGTCCTTTGTTCATAGTATTGGTTTTTAGGTACGCAAAATCTTCTCCATGGCCTTTCCTTTGGCCAATTCGTCCACTAATTTATCCAAATACCGAATCTTTTGCATGAGTTTATCCTCAATATCTTCTACACGATAGCCACAAATTACCCCGGTTATTTTGGATACATTGGGATTGAGTTGGGGTGCTTCGGCGAAAAAGGTCTCAAAATTGGTTTTATTGTCCAAAATTTGTTGAAGGGACTCCGCATTATATCCAGTCAACCAAAAAATAATGGTGTCCACCTCTTCCTTGGTATGACCTTTTTTTTCTGCCTTGGCGATGTAATGAGGGTAAACGCCAGCAAATGACATTTGGAATACACGTTGATTTTTCATGGTCAGATAAAACTTTTAAGGGTTGAATTTTTCAGTTTTGAAGAAAAATTATCCTGTGTGAAAAATACGTAATTCTAAAATGAAAAAATAGAGATGATTAACATTTATACAGCCACAACTCCCTTAATGTGAGGGTGCGGGTCGTAGTTCAACAGTTCAAAATCATCAAAAGTAAAATTGAAAATATCCGTTACTTCTGGGTTCAATTTCATGGTGGGCAAGGGGCGTGGGTCACGACCCAATTGCAGATGAACCTGCTCCAAATGATTGTTGTAGATATGGGCATCACCAAAGGTGTGGATAAAATCCCCGGGCAAATAACCACATACTTGGGCCATCATCATGGTAAACAACGCATAAGAAGCAATGTTGAACGGAACTCCTAAAAAGATATCGGCACTACGTTGATAGAGTTGACATGACAATTTACCATCGGCCACATAAAATTGAAAAAAGGCGTGGCAGGGGGGGAGGGCTGCTTTTCCTTTGGCCACATTTTCGGAAAATGAGACAGAAGTGTCTGGGAGCACACTTGGATTCCATGCGGAAACCAGCATCCTTCGACTATTTGGACTGGTTTTTAGGGTCTCGACAACTTCTTTGATTTGGTCGATCTCCTCACTGTTCCAATTGCGCCATTGATGACCATATACGGGCCCTAGGTCGCCATTATCATCAGCCCATTCATTCCAGATACGAACCCCATTTTCTTGAAGGTATTCAATATTTGTATCTCCCTTCAAGAACCACAACAATTCATGGATAATGGATTTAAGGTGCAACTTTTTAGTGGTCACCATAGGGAATCCCTCGGAAAGATCAAATCGCATCTGATAGCCAAAAACGCTTAGGGTTCCAGTTCCAGTGCGATCGCCTTTGGCGTTTCCGTGTTCCAATACGTGTTTAAGAAGGTCGTGGTATTGTTTCATAGTGGGGTTAAAGGTAAATAGTTATGCATGAAAGGACAATAGGGCAATAGTTTGAATTATGAAAACTTTATTAACTAACTGTGGAGAAAGGCAAAGGGTTAAAGGTTCAAAAGTTTGATGCGTTGTAATTTATTAACGAAGCAATTCTTTTTTGAAGTTTCTGGATGTTTCCTATGGCAGGTTTTGATAGGTCTGAAGCGATAAAATTTAGATCTCGGCACAAAATGATATGACTTTCAAGTTCATAAGCGGACCCCAGACTAATTTGAAGAAATCGGATAAATTCTTTATTTGAATGTTTTCCGCATCCTTCGGCAATATTGGCAGGAATTGAAATAACACTTCTTTGAATTTGGGAAGTCAATCCAAATTTTTCAGACTCAGGTAAATGCTGGGTAAGGGTATAAACATCTTTGACCAATGTTCTGGCTTCTTGCCAAACTTTCAGTTCTCGAAAATTTCTCACATTAGGTATTGCTTTAATTATCGAGGTTGATAAATGTTTAAATTATCGGGTTGCCCTTTTACCTTTAGTCCTTCAACCTATTGCCCATTATCCGAGAATCATCCCCGCAATGGTGGCAGACAATAAGGAAGCCAAGGAACCGCCCAACACGGCTTTCATGCCAAATTCAGATAGCGTTTTGCGCTGACCGGGGGCTAAAGAACCAATACCTCCAATTTGTATGCCGATGGATGCAAAGTTGGCAAAGCCACACAGCATGTAGGTGGCCATGATCACAGATTTGCTATAGGCAAAATGAAGGTCACTGGTCACGGCTTTCAATTCGGCCAATTGTATGTACCCCACAAATTCACTGGCAGCAAGTTTAATACCGAGCAATTGCCCCATGAGCATTACATCTTCATTGGCCACGCCAATGAGCCACATGAGCGGAGCAAAAATGGTTCCTAGTATGGCTTCGAGAGAGAAGCTATCGTATGGTGAGTTGGCAGCGATCCAAGTATTGAAAGAAGTTAAATCGCCCACCCAGCCTAAAATACCATTGATCATGGCGATAAAAGCCACAAAAACCAAGAGCATGGCCCCTACGTTAAGTGCCAGTTTTAGACCTTCGGTGGTTCCATTGGCAATGGCATCCAAGATATTGGCCCCGATTTTTTCTGAGGATACCTTTACATCGGTGTTAACGGCTTCCGTTTGGGGATATAATATTTTTGAAATCACAATAGCCCCCGGTGCAGCCATTACGGATGCAGCCAAAAGGTGCTTCGCGAAGACCAAGCGCAATACGGGGTCATCACCGCCTAAAAATCCGATGTAGGCTGCCAAAACCGCTCCGGCCACTGTGGCCATCCCACCAATCATCACCAAAAGGATTTCGGACTTGTTCATTTTTTCGAGATAGGCCTTAATTAACAATGGAGCTTCGGTCTGACCCAAAAAGATGTTTCCGGCCACTGAAAGACTTTCTGCTCCGGATATTCCCAGTGATTTGGATAACAACCATGCCATCCCTTTTACAACTTTTTGAATGACACCCAAATAAAAAAGCACCGATGTTAAGGCGGAGAAAAATATAATGGTAGGCAATACTTGAAAGGCAAAAATATATCCGAAGGTGTCCATGTCCACGACCAGTCCTTCAAACAGGAATTGGCTTCCGGCACGTGTAAAATCGAGGATACTGACAAAGACTTCACCAACCTTTTCAAAGGCATATTGGACGAAAGAAACTTTGAGAACCCCTATTGCAATAAGCAGTTGCAAAGCAAGTCCAATACCTACTGTTTTCCAATTGATGGCCTTTCTGTTGGAACTGAATAAAAACGAAATCAAGATGAGAACGGCCATCCCCAAGGCGCCTCTCCATAATGTATTGATGGAAAACCCTTGATTATCAATCATTTTTGGGGTATCCTGAGCGGAAATGTCATTGATAATGGTGCTGCCGATGGCGGTGTTGAGCGAATCTGTGGGGACTGTGTTTTGGCTGAAAACAGCTGTGCAAAGAAGCAGTAGTGTCAGGAAACTTAATGTCTTTTTCCCCATGTAATTGATTTATTTGCGCTTGGAAATTTCGTCCCGTAATTTGGCGGCTTTTTCGTAGTCTTCACCGGCCACTGCCTTTTCCAATTCTTTGTGGAGCTCTTCCAAGGACATTTCACGATAGCCGTGGGAACCAGGTCCTGATTCTATTTCCACCGCTTCACCTTCCTGAAGGATTTCATCCACTACGATACTATTGTCGTCATCCTCGTTTTCATCCTCTTTTGAAGAGAATTTTAGGAAGATTCCGGCTTTGTCCAAAATGGTCCTGTAGGTAAATATAGGTGCATCGAACCGAAGAGCCAATGCAATGGCGTCACTGGTGCGAGCATCTATGATTTCCTCTTCCTTATCGCGCTCACAAATGATGCTTGAATAGAATACCCCATCCACCAATTTATGGATAATTACCTGCTTTATCACAATTTGAAACCGGTCGGCAAAATTCTTAAAAAGGTCATGTGTAAGGGGTCTGGGTGGTTTGATTTCCTTTTCCAATGCAATGGCAATGGATTGTGCCTCAAACGCTCCAATGACTATGGGAAGTTTTCTGTCCCCATCAACCTCATTTAAAATAAGGGCATATGCACCATTCTGGGTTTGACTGTATGATATTCCCTTTATTTTTAATCGTACTAAACTCATAATCTCCTCCTAAACCAAAAAAAGGCTGTTCAAATAAGTGGCTTTACCAGTTATCTGAACAGCCCCTGTTAAGGGCAAATTAACAAAATTTAAGCGTTTTGGGCTTTAAATTCCTTTAATTTTTCGATGAGTTTGGGTACCACTTCAAAGGCATCCCCAACAATTCCGTAATCCGCGGCCTTAAAGAATGGAGCCTCAGGGTCATTGTTGATGACCACTTTGGTTTTTGAGGCACTTACCCCAGCCAAGTGTTGAATGGCTCCAGAGATACCAATGGCGATGTACAAATTACTGGCCACAGGCTTTCCGGTTTGTCCTACGTGTTCGCCGTGCGGACGCCATCCCATATCGGATACAGGCTTGGAGCAAGCGGTTGCTGCTCCCAATACGTCGGCTAGTTCTTCAACCATGCCCCAGTTTTCAGGGCCCTTAAGACCACGACCTCCTGATACTACAATATCGGCATCTGCTATGGAAACTTTTCCGGCCACCTTGTCCACTTCAACGGATTTGGTAGAGAAAGAATTATCAGCCAAAGAAGGACTGAAATCCTCGACAGTAGCTGAGGTACTGTTCTCCACAACACCAAAAGCATTGTTGGAGACCCCAATAACTTTAACTTCAGCGGAAATTTCGGTATGGGCAAAACCTTTGTTACTGAAAGCGGTTCGTTTTACTACAAATGGAGAGGTGCTGTCTGGGGCAGCCACTACATTTGGCACATATCCCGCACTTAATTTTGCGGTAAGGATAGGTGCCAAAAATTTGGTATCGGCACTTGAACTTAGAATGATGACCTTGGCGCCTTCGGCTTCAGCGGCTTGGGCCAATGCACTTGCATAGGCGTTGGCATTGAAGGTGGCCAATTGGTCATTGGATATCTGTAAAACCTTGGAAACTCCATAAGCACCCAACGAAGCTGCATCGTTGGCATTGAAAGTGACCGCGGTAACGCTGGTTCCCATGTCTTGCGCCACTTTATAGGCGTAGGACGCCACTTCAAAGGCACTCTTTTTAAATTTTCCTTTATCTGATTCGGTATATACTAATACTGACATAATTTCTTGGAATTTGTTTTTTAGATGACTTTGGCTTCGTTGTGCAATAACTCGACCAATTCCCCAACATTACCTGCATCCACCAATTTCACCGGGCCTTTTGGAGCAGGTTTCTCAAATTTTTGGTCATGGGTTGGTTGAGGAGCATTCACTGGCTCAACAACATTCAACTTTTTTTGACGGGCTTGCATAATCCCCCTCATATTAGGAATGCGAAGGTCACTTTCCTCTACCAATCCCTTTTGGCCTCCAATAACCAAAGGCAACGAAGTACTTATTTTTTCTTTTCCACCATCAATTTCGCGAATGGCTGTGGCATTTTCACCATCAACCTCTAAATTGATACAGGTATTTACAAAATTCATGTCCAACAAGGTAGCCAAGATACCAGGAACCATGCCCCCATTATAATCGATGGATTCCCTACCTGCTATAACTAGGTCGTAACCGCCATTTTTTACCACTTCGGCCAATTGTTTGGCAACGAAGAAACCATCAGTGGGTTCAGCGTTCACCCGAATGGCCTCATCGGCACCAATGGCCAATGCCTTTCGGATGGTAGGCTCGGTCTGTGCACCACCAACTGTGGCCACATGAACCGCTGCACCTTGCTTTTCCTTGAACCACATGGCGCGTGTCAACCCAAATTCATCATTGGGATTGATTACAAATTGCACCCCGTTGGTATCAAATTTAGTATCACCTTCCGTAAAATTGATTTTGGAAGTTGTGTCCGGTACGTTGCTTATGCAAACTAAAATCTTCATATATATTTTAGGTTTATGGTTTCAAAGATAGCTATTAAATTCTAAAAATACTATGCATGCATAGTAAATTGTTAAGTGCGCTGGATTGTTAAAATTATGAACCGTTCATCGGATATTTATGTATTTCAAAGGAAATTGGTTAATGCCATATCAAACAAGGATTTACTTTAAAATAATTTCAAAACGTTAAATTTTAGAGGTTTATGTGGGATCTTACTTCAGTGTCAAAAGAGTACCAATGGGTCAAGTTCAATGATCCAGAAATGGAAAAAAAAGTAATCAGATTTGCCAAGTTCAACTGCAGAAGTTTGTTTAAAATAGCAAGGGATCAAGTAAGGCATATCAGTTATTCATCTGATTCGGATTTTCTTTTGGTGCATTTAACGGATGGAAATAAGAATCTATTTGGTTTTTACAATTTTAAGTCTCCGAAGTTCTATCCACTCATTGGGGAGTATTCCAGAATTTTTGAATTGATTTCATTTTTGTCGGAGAGTGATATTGCTTATCGCATTGATGAGGTAAAAAAGTCTTATGAATCCTATCTGGATTCTGAGGAGCATAAAAGAGAAGTTTTTTACCTGAACAAGATTAACATAGAGGTGGACAATTTTTTGCCCACACAAAATTGGCATCTTTTTGATGAAAATGAAACACATTATACCCATGTTGTTTCATATATAAAGGAGCAGTACACTGAAATTTTAAAGGATACCGCAACCGAGGAGATAGAACTTTGGACCACTGAATTGGGTTTTTCAAACACCTATCAACTGGTGGAGGTGAACTTTTATGAAAAAAGAGGAGGCAGAAACAACAGATTTTATTTGCTTTTTGATTTTAATTGGTCCGATCCCTACAATTTTAGGTCTTTTCTAATTGATGGTGGTTCTGACATTATCCATGACATTTGGGTAAACCAGGAAAATGCAGATGACAAGGATTTTCTAATCGATACTAATGCGAAAGTTAGAGATTACGTGTTATTTTTCTGTTGGGCCGTGGAAGGGGATGAGGGACATTTTGTATTGCCAACCAAGGACGAAATGCCATGGGTGAAAGTTCCAGAAAATAACCCTGGAATAGATTTTTACCGGGATTTGATCAAGTCGGGCAAAATTGTAAAGAAAGAAGGGTTTGATGCCAACAAAATTATACTGAAGAATATCAGCGTAATATATGGAACGGCCCTATTTATTGCCGCATTTGAAATAAATACTGAAAACGGCACCATTCAGATGACCGATGATGAGCCCGTTGCTGCGGATATGCCCTTTGAAATCCCATTTTTTAAACGTTTGATTCCAGTGGGCGATGAAGAGTTTCAAAAGATCTTGGAGGATATCAAGAAGAAAGGACCTGATAAAGGTGAGGTGGCTGGAAGCTCCAATGAATCTGAAAAAGATAAAGAAACAGCTGAAATAGATTCTTGGAAGGACAAAGCGATAGAACTCAAGGCCGGTTTAGAGAAACAAGATTGCTTGACCGAAAGAGAAGCATTGAACATTCTTGAAAATACAAAGAGTTTAACCAAAGTCTGTGTTAAGGAAAAAATTTTCATAAATGATTTTATAAGGCTGTCAAAGACTGCCAGTATAATGGATTGCATTTTTGAGGAAGAAGTATATTTTGTTGGGGATGAATTTTCAGGTAAAATTGAATTTATCAACTGCCTCTTCAAAAAAACAGTACAATCGGGTGGTTCCCAAATCAATGGTGCCATTCATTTTTATAATTGTTTTTTCAGCAATACTAGTATTGAAAACCATAAGGCCATTTCATTTGACTTCCATAATTTTAAATCGTACAGCGATGTGTTGTTTGACAAATGCCATTTTTATGGGGCGGTCATTATGGCCAATATGGAAATCACAGGGAACGTAACCTTTGCCGGATGTACTTTTTCAACTACAAAAAACCTTGAACAGTTAAAAGTGTACTCTGTCGTAGACTTGGAAACGTTTTCAAGTGAAGGTTCCAAGAAATTGGAAGACCAGCAATTGGAAGAAAACGCGAACCTATACCCCTTTTCGGAATTACGAATCAGTAATTCCCGAATAGGAGGAGATTTAAATGTTAGGGGAAGTACCCCACATGACGCAAGCGAGAGCGGAGGCCTGCTCTGCTCTTTTTTTGGAGGAGATTTCTTAATCAATGGAACAACAGTTGGGGGAACGTTCAGTTTATATCATACATTTATAAATAGTGGTTTGTTTGTTATTGACTCTACCTTTAAACAGTCTGTTCTTTTTAATAAAATTGAATGGGGATATAACCCTGTTTTATCTTCATACTCATGGTGCGCGGTTGCACCTCAATTAAAAGTTGTGGAAAGCGTCCAGTTCCATAATTGTACCGTTGAAGGTTCATTGAATATGCAATTTTTGGAATTAAAAGGAGAACTTTCTTTATACGGAACTTATATAGACGTGTTTTTGGATGTTTTTGGGGTAAGATGTAAAAGTATTGATTTGCGTTTTTCGGAAATCAAAGGTGGCATGTATTGTTATCGCAATGGTTCGTTAGACATGTTTAGAAGGGTCCCTTTGCTGGTTGAAGAGGATATCCTATTTGATTCTGCAAGAGTCAATTTTCTGCGTTTGGAAGGCATTGATGTAAAAGGTAGTATTAGAGCATACTCCGGAACTTTCAACCATATAAAAATTGGTATGGGTTGGGGTCCATCGGAAAATGGGGAATTTAAATTGCAGCCCAGTCTCAGTAAGGTCGGGTGTATTGAGTTTCAATCCATTTCTGTGGAGTCCAATATTAACTTTCATGGTATAAACGTCAAGTATAGAAAATCCACGGAAAAGGAATTAATGGAATATAGAGGAGTATCAATTACCTCCTCAACCATTAATGGGGATATCACTTTTTTTGATATTAAGACCATTGAGGACTTAATCTCTTTGCAAAAAGATATCTGTGAAGGAGATGTAAATAGAGGCGAAATAGAAACTTCCAATGTTTTAAAATATTTTGTTTCTCTCGATGATAACTTTATCAATCAAGAAACAAAAAAGGTCAATTACCAAGTATGGTTTGCAGAAAAGTTGGCCAGGATGACAAGTGAAATCGAGGAAAGACTGGAAATGCTATCCGTAACGGTAAGAGGGGTTGTACTCAAAAATATAAGAATGAGCAGGGGAGGAAATTATATTAAAGGGACCATTAAGCTAGACAATTCCGTAATCAATAGACATTTGGATATTTCCGGATTTCACAACATTGCCAACATCAGCAAAGACGATTTTACAAGTAGGTTCGATAAGAAATCATTCAATATTAAAGGATTGAACACCTGGTGCAATTTATTGTCTATGGTTGGTGTACAGGTAAATGGAAGTGTTTTTGCCTCCGGATTAAAAATAACCGAAATAATTCAAAATCAGAAGAGTAATCCACACGAAGCTAAAGAATCCAAACAAACTGAAGCAGATATCACGGTCGTTAAAAGTGCTTCTAACATCGAGAAAGGATTTATGGCCAGTGGTTCAAACATTAAAGGAGGGCTATATTTGGTTGCGGACAGCGATCTGCAATTTGTTGGTCTGGACAGTAACAATGTTGAATACATAGCTGTTATTGATGGCAATTTTGATGTGTCTGTTTCTGAGATTAGGGAGCTGAGCTTTACGAAAGAAAATTTTACCACAAGCTCCAGTATCATAAACATTGAACGTACCACCTTGGACAAATTTAGGGTCATAGATCCTACACCCCAAGGAATTAATTTAACAGGTATTAAGGTCAACCAATGGGATTTTGGGAACAGTGGAATGGATGGGAATGAAAAAGCTGATGATTACTTAAACGTTCTCAACGAAATGTCCCCTTTTGATAAACAGGTATATATAGAAATTGAAAAGAGTTTTAGAAATAGAAGCGAGGACAAAGAAGCCAACAAGATTTATATCAGTATGCGAGAAAAGGAAAGGGATGAAAACAAAACTTCTTGGAATTCTCTCGATAAAGGAATGGATTCTTTCTATAAATCCATAACCGAGTATGGTACCAACTTTAGAAGGTTGCTCTATCTATGGATTGGGTTGGTTGTGGTTTTGGCCTCCCTTCTCTTTGGATTTGGAGCATTGAAAAACGTATCTGGGCAGAGTTTGGGTCTTTGGGAGAGTTTGTTATATGCATTTAAATCCTGTATACCGCTGTTTGAGTTGGAAGTAGTAAATACTGTGGAAATTAAAAGCATTGGATGGAAATATGTCATTTTTGCGTGTACAATACTGAGCTACATTATGCTTTCCGTTGCCTTATTTGGTTATTCCACAAAGGTAAGTCGAACAAAGTAACAAAATAGGTATTGCTTTTGGCATTATAATTTTATCCAAAAAATTTTATTACCTATTTTTGGGGCGATAATTCAAAAAGATGAAAACACTACAGTTTAGGGAAGCCATAGCAGAGGCGATGTCTGAGGAAATGCGAAGGGATGACACCATTTATTTGATGGGAGAGGAAGTGGCAGAATACAATGGAGCTTACAAAGCTTCAAAAGGAATGTTGGATGAATTTGGTCCTGAACGCGTTTTGGATACGCCTATTTCTGAATTAGGATTTGCTGGTATCGGCGTTGGTTCAGCCATGAACGGTAACCGACCTATCATAGAATTCATGACCTTCAACTTCTCCTTGGTGGGAATAGACCAAATCATAAACAATGCCGCGAAAATCAGACAAATGTCTGCCGGACAGTTTCCTTGCCCTATCGTTTTTAGGGGGCCAACGGCTTCTGCCGGTCAATTGGCGGCTACGCACTCACAGGCTTTTGAAAGTTGGTACGCCAACTGCCCTGGTTTAAAGGTAGTGGTGCCTTCAAACCCTGCTGATGCAAAAGGATTGCTGAAATCCGCCATTCGTGATGATGACCCCGTTATTTTTATGGAATCAGAGCAGATGTATGGCGATAAAGGAGAAGTACCAGAAGGTGAGTACACTATTCCATTGGGTGTGGCCGATATCAAAAGAGAAGGCACCGATGTGACCATTGTTTCCTTCGGAAAAATCATCAAGGAAGCCTACACTGCAGCAGATGAATTGGAGAAAGAAGGTATTAGCTGTGAAATCATCGATTTGCGTACCGTACGTCCTATGGATTACGACGCCATCATCAAATCTGTAAAGAAAACCAATAGGTTGGTGATTTTGGAAGAGGCTTGGCCTTTTGGCAACGTGGCCACTGAAATCATCTACCACGTTCAAGACAAAGCATTCGATTATTTGGATGCCCCAATCGTAAAACTCAACACAGCTGACACCCCAGCACCCTATTCGCCCGTACTTTTGGCCGAATGGCTGCCTAATTCAGAAGATGTGATCAAAGCTGTTAAAAAGGTGTTATATAAATAAACTTAGTTATATTTGTAAGGTATTTTGGCCTCATCGACATTTGTTGATGGGGCTTTTTTAAGGAAATAGTTTTTGATAAAATATTACTTGTAGTCAAAATTTAACCGAAGTAAAATTGAAAGGCCCAATGGTTTTTCACATGTCCCATATATCAAAACATGAAAAGATTCCTTGCCGTATTCTTTTTCCTTTTCTTCTTGGTCGTTTCCGCCCAAACCAAAGTGGGGGGTATTGTTTTGGATGAATCGGGCGACCCCATAGCCTTTGCAAATATTATTTTCAAAAACTCATCCGAGGGTACCATTACCAATGATAACGGTCGATTTTACTTGGAGTCCGATGAAACCTATGACACCATTAAGGTTTCGTTCATAGGCTATGATTCCAAGGAAATTGAGCTACCACAAAAAGTGAACTATGGAATGGAGGTGGTTCTGGTTGAATCTACCGAACAGCTTCAAGAAGTGGTGGTCTACACCGGCAAACAGTCCAAAAAAGACAATCCAGCCATTGATATTCTTCGTAAAATATGGGCAAAAAAACGTGAGAACGGGGTCCGAATGTTCAAACAATATGAGTACGATAAGTACGAAAAAATTGAGTTTGACCTCAATACCATCGATAGCGCCCTTATTCAAAGCAAATTGTTCAAAGGTCTCGAATTTATGTTCGATGATTTGGACACCTCTCGAATCACTGGGAAAACCTATCTGCCCTTTTTCTTGAACGAGCATTTTTCAAAAATTTACGGGGATAATTCCATAGACAAGGAAAAAGAGGATGTGCTTGGTAACAAAAGTTCTGGTTTTGAAGGTAATCAGTCCATTACCGCTTTTGTGGAAGATCTCTACTCCGACTATAACATCTACGACAATTACCTCCGATTTTTTGATAAAAGCTTTACCAGTCCACTTTCCAAAACGGGGATTGATACCTATAATTATGTCCTTTCCGACAGTACTTTTATTGATAATAAATGGTGCTACAACATCATCTATTACCCAAGACGTAAGAACGAGCTCACCTTTAAAGGTGATTTTTGGGTGAACGATACCACGTTTGCCATCAAGAAAATCAATATGCAGGTCACCAAAAGTGCCAATATCAACTGGGTAAAGGAAATTTATATTGAACAGGATTTTGAGGTGGTCAGTGATTCGGTCTTTTTGTTGAAACGCGACTATATGCTTAGTGATTTCGCCTTTTCCAAAAAGGAAAAATCACGTGGGGTCTACGGAAAGCGCACCACGGTTTTTGATAATTACAAGTTCAATACCAATCACCCGGAAGAATTTTATAAGTCGGAATCCGACCCCTATGATCCAAGGGTGTTCGCACGCGATAGCACTTTTTGGAAAAATGCGCGACTTGAAACTCTTAACGATGATGAATCGGGGATTTTTAAGCTGCTCGATACCCTGAAAACTGTTCCCAAGTTCCGTACCTACTACGACATTGTTAGTATTTTGGGGTCTGGATATGTTGAAATTGATAAATGGAATCTGGACATCGGGGACATCTATAGCACGTTTGGCTACAATGATGCCGAAGGAATTCGACTAAGGGGAGGGGCACGAACCTATTTTGGTCAGAACGACCCATGGCGATTGGAGGGGTATATGGCCTATGGTTTTAGTGACCGGAAGTTTAAACACGGATTTTCAGGGAAGTTTTTGTTGGATAGAAAATCAAGACTCATTGTTTCTGGCGGAAACCGACGGGACATTGAGCAATTAGGAATAAGTCTAACCAGTACCAATGATGTTTTGGGGCGAAGCATTGCTTCCTCCTCTTTGGTTACGGTGGGTTCCAATAACCGGTTGACCAATATTAATCTATCTACTCTCAATTTTGAGATGGAACCCGTCAAGAATTTCAGAATCAGTTTGGGAGGGTCTTTCAGAACCTTGAGTTCCGCTTTGCCGGATGCTTTCAATTTGGATTATGTGGATTTAGAATCCCCAACCGGAATATCCTCAGAAGTAAAACAATTCGATTTAAATACGACCTTGATCTACACTCCCGGCAAACGAACCATTGGTTATGGGGTGGAGAGGGTGAATATCAATGATGACCACAGTACCTTGGTTCTTAATTATACCAAAGGTATAAGCGGTTTTTTGGAAAGCGATTTTGACTATGAGCGCATTCAGTTTTCATACCGCCAACCATGGCAGATAGGAGGGTACGGAAGGTTGACCAGCAGTGTTGAACTCGGCAAAACCTTTGGTGAGGTACCACTTTCTCTTTTGAGTGTAATTCCTGGTAACCAGACGCTGTTTTCTCTTTATAATGTTTTCCCCAATCTTGATTTTTATGAGTTTGTGACCGATACCTACGCCACGGTTCATTTGGAACATAACTTTAATGGAAGGCTGTTTTCGAGGATTCCACTGCTTCGGAAATTAAACCTGAGGGAAATTGTGGGCTTACGTGGTGCATGGGGGCAACTTTCCGATGAAAATATTGCGCTAAGCGCACCCAGCAACATCCCGTTGATGGCTCCCGAAGACCAAATTTATTGGGAGTATTCCTTTGGGGTGGGGAACATCTTCAAGATTCTGCGGATTGACTTTAACTTTAGGGGAAATTACTTGGATAATCCCGATGCCCGTCCATTTGGAATCACGGGTACCTTCGGATTTAATTTTTAAATAACGGAAAAACGCCAATTTTCCTACTCTTTTCCAGTAATACGGGCTATTTTTGCAAAAACAAAACTTCAAAAATGTCCAAAAAAGATCCCGTTACTTTCGATGTATTGATTGAAATCCCAAAAGGTAGCAGAAATAAGTACGAATACGACTTTACCCTACATAAGATTAGGTTTGATCGAACCCTCTTTTCTTCCATGATGTATCCTGGTGACTATGGATTTGTTCCAGAAACCTTGGCTTTGGACCACGACCCCTTGGATGTATTGGTTTTGGGCACCGAGCCCACATATCCCATGGTGGTTATGGAGGTAAAACCTGTTGGTGTTTTCCATATGACCGATGAAAAAGGTCCCGATGAAAAATTGATCTGTGTCCCCGTTTCTGACCCCATTTGGAGTAAGAGAGATGATATCAGTGAACTTAACCCCCATAGATTGAAGGAGATAGAGCACTTTTTTCAGGTGTATAAAGACTTGGAAAAGAAGAAAGTGGATACCGGTGGTTGGGGTGATGTCAATGAAGCCATCGCCATTTATCATGAATGTGTAAAACGCTATGATGAAAGCGAACATAAAAAGAAACGAACCTATACCATATAGATAACACAGACCTTAAATAAATGCGCTTTTAACAATCAAAAGCGCATTTTTTTTATTACTCCGTATTTTACTACATTAGCTGCCATTAAAAAATTCTAAATAACTACAAACTATGGATTTGATTGTGAAATTTTTGCCCGTGTTTGGTATCCTGGGCTTACTGTACGTGTTTATAAAGAACGTATGGATCTCTAAACAAGAAGTCGGGGATGAAAAAATGGCAAGAATTGCCAAGAATATAGCGGATGGCGCAATGTCATTTCTAAAGGCCGAATATAAAATTTTGAGCATATTCGTGATAGCTGTGGCCGTTTTGTTGTTTTTCAAAGGAAGCAACGAAGCAGGTTCTAACGGAATGGTAGCTATCTCCTTCATAGTCGGTGCCATTTGTTCTGCACTGGCTGGTTTCATCGGTATGAAGGTGGCCACAAAAGCAAACGTTCGAACTACCAATGCCGCCAGAACCTCTTTAGGTAAAGCTTTGGAAGTAGCATTTGCCGGAGGTGCAGTAATGGGTCTAGGTGTTGTGGGCCTTGGAGTTCTTGGTTTAAGTGGACTTTTCATGATTTACAGCGGACAAGGTTGGGAAATTGGTGAAGTATTGAACGTACTTTCCGGTTTTTCCTTGGGGGCATCATCCATTGCACTTTTCGCTCGTGTTGGTGGTGGAATCTACACCAAAGCAGCCGACGTAGGAGCTGACCTTGTGGGTAAAGTAGAAGCTGGTATTCCTGAAGACCACCCTCTGAACCCTGCAACCATTGCGGATAACGTAGGGGATAACGTTGGTGATGTAGCCGGTATGGGTGCTGACCTTTTTGAATCTTATGTAGGTTCCATTATCGGTACCATGGTATTGGGAGCCATTTTTGCTGGATTGCCAGAGTTTGCCGGTGCTTTTGATGGATTAGGGGCCGTTTACTTGCCTTTGGCATTGGCTGCGGTTGGAATTGTGATGTCTATCATCGGTACCTTCTTTGTAAAAGTAAAAGACGGAGGAAATCCACAGACTGCTTTGAACATTGGTGAATTTGGTTCAGCCGGATTAATGTTGATTGCTTCATATTTTATCATCAACGCCATGTTGCCCGAAGCTTGGGTAGAGGGCGGAAAAGAATATTCTGCCATGGGCGTTTTCTGGGCTACCATTGCTGGTCTGGTTGCTGGTTTGTTGGTAGGTAAGGTTACTGAATATTACACCGGAACAGGGACTAAACCTGTAAATTCCATTGTGCGTCAGTCTGAAACAGGTTCTGCAACCAATATCATTGCTGGTTTGGGTGTGGGGATGATGTCCACTGCCATTCCAATTATATTGATTGCTGCTGCAATTTTGGTATCACACTACTTCGCTGGTTTGTATGGAATCGCGATTGCCGCTGTGGGAATGTTGGCCAACACCGGAATCCAATTGGCGGTTGATGCCTACGGACCTATTTCTGATAACGCAGGAGGTATTGCCGAAATGGCTGAACTACCTAGTGAAGTTCGCGAGCGTACCGATAAATTGGATGCAGTGGGGAACACCACTGCTGCCATTGGTAAAGGATTCGCGATTGCTTCTGCGGCTTTGACCGCTTTGGCGTTGTTTGCCGCTTTTATGAAAACCGCTGGTGTAAAATCCATCGACGTATCACAACCCGATATTATGGCAGGACTATTGATTGGAGGAATGCTTCCTTTCGTGTTCTCCGCCCTTTCCATGAATGCTGTAGGTAGAGCGGCCATGGCCATGATTGAAGAAGTTCGTCGCCAATTCCGTGATATTCCTCAATTGAAAGCAGCCCTCGAAGTAATGCGCAAGTATGATGCCGATATTTCCAAAGCTTCCGAAGCCGACAGAAAAATATTTGATGCCGCTGACGGTGTTGCCGAGTACGAAAAATGTGTGGCCATCTCTACACAAGCATCTATTAAGGAAATGGTATTGCCAGGTTTATTGGCGATTGCCGTTCCAGTAGCCGTAGGTTTTATCGGTGGTGCTGAAATGTTGGGTGGTTTGTTGGCAGGTGTTACCACTGCTGGGGTATTGATGGCTATCTTTCAATCCAATGCCGGTGGTGCATGGGACAACGCTAAGAAAACCATTGAAAGTGAAGGCCGTAAAGGTTCTGATGCCCACAAAGCTGCCGTTGTAGGTGATACGGTTGGTGATCCATTTAAAGATACTTCAGGACCTTCCTTGAACATTTTATTGAAGCTGATGTCTGTGGTAGCTTTAGTTATCGCACCAAGTTTGGTAAGCCTTTCACCGGGTGATGAAATCAGCATGGTAAAAGAGAATGGAACGGTTATTACCATTTCAGAGGATGGGATGACAGAGACCAATACCATCGAGAAGAAATTTACCGTGGAAATCAGTAATACTGATGATGGAGCCTATAAAGCTATCGTTACTTCAAGTGTTGAAAACAATGGAGAAACTGTAGACGAGTTGAAGGAGTTTACCGCCGATTCCAAAGAAGAATTGGAGCAAATGATAGAAAAATATAAAAGTGCTAAGGCAAAGAATTAGCGCTCGCTTTTAAAAATCAGAAGCTGAAAAAACCACGCCTATGCGTGGTTTTTTTATGCTGTTAATCTTCCAGGGCAAAAGCAACAATTTGGTCACCCGGAGTTGTGTTTAGCTTCTCACCTCCACAGGCAATGGCGATATATTGTTTGCCATCTACCTCATACATCGTAGGGGTAGCAAAAGCAGGTGCAGGTAGTTTGTATTGCCACAGTAGCTCTCCGGTTTCTTTGTCGAATGCTCTTAAATGCCCATCTATGGTAGCAGCGATGAACAGCAACCCATTTTCGGTAATTACTGGGCCTCCATAGTTTTGGGTTCCAGTTATGGGGTCATTTTCTCCTCTAACTTCGGGCATATCGCCCAACGTAATGGACCATAAAAAGTCGCCTGTATTCAAATCGATGGCGTGCAGGGTTCCCCATGGCGGACTGATCGCCGGATAACCCTTACTATCCTGAAAACGGGTGTATCCCTTAAATTTATAGGGAAGCGGATAGGCCTCTGAAGCTCCTTCGGCAACCACCTCGCTTTTTTCATCAAAAAGAAATTGGAGCAATGCCTCTTTTTCATCCGCTGGAATTTGAGGGAATCCGGTCATCATTCCTTTTCCAGTGGCAATTAATTCTGAAACTTCTGTTTTGGTTTTTCTGTCTTTTATGTTGATAAGGGACGGATAACCACTTGAAGCCATACCTTTTCGGTCCTTCTGGTGGCAAATCACACAATAGCGATTGTAAACAAGTTCTCCTAATGGAGCCTCCCCTTCAATCACTTCATTTTCTACCATTTGCAGATACCATGGAATTTCATTGGAATTGACATAAATAATGCCATCCTCGGGGTCGGCTCCAGCGCCTCCCCATTCGGCAGCACCATCAAGTCCAGGAAAAAGCACGTTGGTTTCCAAACTTGGAGGTGAAAATTCCCGTTTGTCCATGGTGCGGATAATTTCCTGAAGCTCCTCCTTATTTTCCGCGTATGGACTCACATCAGCTTCGGTCAAATTCTTCGCCAATCGGGCAAATGGTTTCGGTTTTACGGGAATAGGTTGGGTAGGCCATGATTCTTCGCCATCCAAAGTGGAAGCCGGAACGGGAACTTCCTCAATATCAAAAAGGGGTTCGCCGGTGGCTCGATCAAAAACATAGACATAACCTTGCTTGGTGACTTGCGCCACTGCTTTTATTTTCTTTCCATCCCGCTCTACAGTGATGAGGTTGGGAGGAGCAGGAAGGTCGCGGTCCCATACATCATGGTGAATCAACTGAAAATGCCAAATTCGCTCCCCAGTTTCCGCATTTAAGGCCAATAAGGTGTTCGCAAATAAGTTGGTGCCATTTCGTTTTCCACCATAAAAATCGGGTGAGGCAGAACCTGTTGGCACATAAATAATCCCAGTTTCTTCATCCAAAGCAATTCCAGTCCAATTGTTGGCCGCTCCAACGATATCACTTTGGTAGGCATCCTTGTTTTTCCAAGTGTCATAACCTTCTTCATCTGGATGTGGAATGGTATTGAAAGTCCATGCTACGGCTCCCGTAATCACACTAAAGGCCATGACCTTACCCGGAGCAGAGCCCACATCTTCACCCAAACGAATGGGCATGATGATGAGGTCTTTGTAAATGGCTCCTGGCGTATTGGATATCAAAAATTTATCCTTGGCCGAATCGGGCATGCCGGAATGAAGGTCAATTTTTCCATTCTCACCAAAGGATGAAATCGATTTCCCGGTCAAGGCATTGATGGCATACAGATTGGGTCCGGCTGTGTATAAAATTCGCTTGTCGTCCCCTTTTGACCAGTACGAAACACCTCTACTGGTAGATAAATTCAATCGTAAGGAATCACCGAAACGCCACAACTCTTTACCGGTTCCCGCATGAATGGCTACCGCTCGGAGGGCCGCGGTGACCCCATATAGTATGGTATCGACCACAATGGGGTTCATTTGCATTTGGCCTGCGTCTTGTGTGGAGTATGACCATGCTGGTTTAAGGTTTTTTACATTATCCTTATTGATTTGGGACAAGGTAGAGTAATGGTTTCGGTCTGGACCACCCAAATACGATGACCACGTGGTATAGTCTTTTTTGGATGGTTCTTCGGTAGATTCACAGGCTGAAAAAAATAACCCTGCAGATAGCAGAAAAAGGATAAATCGTAATGCTTTCAAGTTTGTTCGGTTTAAAATGTAGTGCCCTCTAAACTACTAAAAATAGCCAAACAATTGATAGTGTTCTTGTTGATTGAAGCGGTTGTCGATTCGAGCGCAGTCGAGAACTGGTTTAGTGAAACACGTTTTCATGCATCTCGACTGCGCTCGATGTGACTTTATTGCAATTTAAAGGTTATAGGAATGGAAAAAGGCACCTTTACCGGTGTTCCCCGTTGTTTTCCCGGAGTCATTTTGGGTAATTTGGAAATGATTCTGGCTGCTTCTGCCTCTAAACTTTCATGGGGTCCACGAATTTTCACCTCTCCAATGCTGCCATCCTTCTGAATGGTAAAAATCACATTGACTCGTCCCTGCAACCCCATTTCTTGAGCTGCTTCCGGGTAATCAAAATACTTTTGGATGTGTTTCTGCATCATCTGTTGAAAACAGGCTTTCTTTTCATCTTCATCCGCAATGACTTCGCATCCAGGAAAAATAGGAGCGTTTTCAATGATTGAAAAAATAACGGTATCGGGTACATCATCTTCAGCCACTTCTATATCATCAATGGTGGGTATTTCGGTGTTCTCATTGGTTTCTGTGGATTCGATAACTGTTTCTACAATTTCCTCATCATCCTCGGCAATTTCAATAACAGGTGGTGCCTGGATTTTTGGTGGAGGGGTTGGCAATTTCTGAAAAGTCAGGGGTACTTCTTCTATCAACTCATCTTGAACTTTTAGATCGGCATTATCCCATCCGTCGGTAGCATAAAACGTTTTCCATTCCAAAGCCAAATAAGCAAAGAGCAATATGACCGTCATCCCAATAAAAAAATAGAGGGTACTGTTTCGTTTCAATTCCAGATTTGGATTTTTCTTGAGTTCCATAATTTTCAAATTTTTGGCCGCAATGGGCGGAGTTACTTTTTGAAAACTACTTTGAAAATCAACCAAATGAAACCAACAATGAGGGAACGGGCCGTTTGGGTGAGGGAATGCCCCCTAATATATTTTAGTCAATCAAGGACTGATATACTAAAGCACGCAATTTGCCATGATCGTCAATGTTACGGGCTGGAATCAATTGCGTAAAATACACCACCAACATTTCCTCTTTTGGGTCGGCCCAATAAGTGGAATGATAAGCACCTCCCCAGGCAAACTCACCTTCAGAGCCCAAAGTACCGCGAAGGCCCAAATCTTCCACAGTGGAGAAGCCGAGTCCAAAACCTTGTCCTTCATTAAGCGGGAAAGGAAGATGGTTGGTGGTCATCAATTCCACTGTTTTGCGAGAAATGATTCGATTCCCATTGAATTCACCTTTGTTGAGCATCATCTGCAAAAATTTGGCGTAATCCATGGCTGTGCTTAAAAAACCAGCGCCACCTGAAAAGCTTTTTCGGGGACCGTCCACGTAAGCACCCTGACCTACCATGCCACCGGGACTTGGAGCACGCTCCAAACCGTTTTCTGTACTGGAATATACCGTTGCCAAACGGTCTTTTTTGTCTTTTGGGAGATAGAAATGGGTATCGGTCATGCCAATAGGGTCCAAGATGTTCTTTTTCAAGAAAACATCCAAGGGTTCGCCTGATGCCACTTCAATCAAAGCTCCAAGAATATCGGTGTTGTAACCATACACAAATTTCTCTCTGGGCTGTGATTCAAAGGGAAGGTCCGCCATGCGATTGACCGTAGCCTGGATGGGCTCATCGCGGTCCGCAAAGTACCAGCCTTGGATTTTGGCTTCTTCCCATAAGTCTTTGGAAATGCCTCCACCGTAGGCAACCCCAGAAGTATGGGTAAGCAAATCCCGAATGGTAATGGGTCTTTCGGCATCGACAATCTCATAGGAACCATCCTCTTTGGCCACCGCTACCGTGGTTTTCATAAAGGCCGGCATGTATTTTCCAACGGGGTCAGTGATGAGCAATTTGCCCCTTTCTTGCAAAATCATCACTCCGACACTCACAATAGCTTTGGTCTGTGATGCAATTCGGAAGATGGAATTCTTTGCCATGGGCACATTCTTTTCCATGTCACTTTTTCCAAAGGATTCAAAATAGGCAATCTTTCCTTTTCGGGCGACCAATGCCACAGCTCCTGACAGTTTTCCGTCATCCACATAGTCTTGAAAAGTTTCGGTAAGCACGTTCAGTCGTTCCGAAGACATACCCACTTCTTCCGAAGGAACTTTTTCCAACTGCTGGGCAGGAAGAATGCTATGAATTAAAAATGCTAATGCTACTACTGATAGTTTGATGAAGTTTTTTGCTTTCATGTGCTTGGTTTGTTGTTTTAAAATGAGTTGATGACCAGAACGCCTTTATTTTCAAAGTTATGCATATTGGGAAGCGCAGTGATGGCGTCTTTCAAGGTGATGGTCCGTTCTATGAGTTTTTGTGGTTGGAGTTTCCCCTGCTGAATCATTTTCAGCATTTCGGGATATTTAAAAGCTTGCATGCCGTGGCTTCCAAGGACTTCAAGCTCGTTGGCGATGACTTTGTCCATGGGAATTTTTGGATGTTGGTGTTCTCCTGTCATTAATCCCACCTGAATATGTTTACCTCTTTTTTTGAGATTGGCAATGGAGTTGAAGCACGTTGTTGGGTTTCCCAATGCATCAAGCGATACATGTACACCTCCACCCGTCAATGCTTTAACCTCCGCCAAGACATCGGTACTTTTTTGTGCATTGATGGTGTCCACCGCTCCCAGTTCTTTAGCAAGTTGTAAAGTATCTTCGTTTATGTCAACAGCGATGACGTTCGCCCCGAGGGCATTTGCTATCATAATGGCCGAAAGTCCAACTCCGCCACACCCATGCACAGCCACGTATTGACCTCCAGTGACTTTTCCTTGTTCCACAACAGCGCGAAAAGCTGTGATGAAGCGGCAACCTAAAATGGCGGCAGTTTCATAAGTGATTTCATCTGGTATTTTCACCAAATTGGTATCCGCATAATCCAAGGCCACATATTCGGCAAAGGAACCCCAGTGGGTAAAACCGGGTTGGGATTGGTGGTCGCATACTTGGTGGTTGCCAGATTTGCATTCACCACAGGTGCCACATCCGCAAACAAAAGGGACGGTGACGCGGTCGCCAATGTTAAAGTTCAACACATTTTTTCCGATGGCGGCCACGGTGCCCGCCAACTCGTGTCCGGGGACATGCGGGAGTTTAATGTCTGGGTCATGACCCATCCAACCGTGCCAATCGCTTAAGCAAAGTCCAGTAGCTTCTACTTTAACCACCACGCCATAATCACTGGGGCTAGGGTCGGGCACGGATTGCATTTGCAACGCGCCTTCAAAATTTTCGTAAACTAAGGCTTTCATGAAATTATTACCATGGAAATTGAATAAGTAATTAAATATACCGATATCCGTGGAATAAAACAGGGAAAAGCGAAAGTGGCAAAGGAAGTAAGGGTTAGATAGCGAAAATATTTTTCGCTACTCTGTCAAATGGATATCAATCCAATCCATATAAGAACAATATAAACCAATGAAAATATAGCAAATCCTTTCAATAAATACTTGATGAACTTAAAAAACCAAGGTGCTTTTTCCACCAAACTAGGATTGACTTTTGTTAATCGATTTTTAAAAACGCTCAAAAAAATTGGGCCTAAAAACCAAAAAAATGAGAATGCCGCTAAAAAGAATAATGTCAATTCAATTTTAACTTTCAATTTCCTTTCTCTTTAAGTTATTGCTTAAAAACAAAATAGAGTTTGAGTTTTACTCAAACAATCCGTGAATCTCCGCATCAATGCGGTTGATTACGGTTCCTAAATCTTCAGGGTCATCCACAAAATTTATGTCGTCCACATCAAAGATGAGCAACTTCCCCTTTTCATAGGTATTGGCCCACGCTTCGTAGCGTTCGTTCAATCTACTGAGGTAGTCAATGGAAATGGAATTTTCATAATCCCGTCCTCTTTTGTGAATTTGGTTCACCAGATTGGGAATGGAACTGCGTAGATAAATCAATAGGTCTGGCGGTTGCACCAAACTTTCCATCAACTCAAACAGACCTTTGTAATTTTCGTAATCGCGATTGGTCATCAATCCCATGGCGTGCAGGTTGGGTGCAAAGATGTGGGCATCCTCATAAATGGTCCGATCTTGGATCACATTTTTTCCCGTTTCCCTAATTTTTAGAATTTGGCGATAGCGACTGTTCAAAAAGTAAATCTGAAGATTAAAACTCCAACGTGCCATTTGCGTGTAGAAATCATCCAGATACGGATTGTCCACCACATCCTCAAAATGGGCTTCCCATTTGTAGTGCTTTGCCAAGAGGTTGGTGAGGGTGGTCTTTCCGGCGCCAATGTTTCCTGCTACCGCAATATGCATAGGGTGTTGGTATTTTATGGTTGGTGTTTACAGATTGTTAACGAGTGCCGCAATATACAAAGTATATCCAGTCAAAGAAAAAAAACTCTTTGAAATGGAACGGCGATCATCAGTATAAAAACAAAGTTTTAAAATATGTTCCAAATATGTACTTTTGCCCTTCAAAATGAGGAAAGATTTGACTGATTGCAACCTCTAAAAATGCTAAAGCAGTTCGTGCCAATGTGTAATTGGCATCTCTTCAATAGGGTTTGGAACTTCTTTTTGCGGCATTTGGTCAAAGCCACCTCAATACTATAGAACAATGGCATATTTGTTTACATCAGAGTCCGTTAGTGAAGGACACCCAGATAAAATTGCGGATCAAATAAGTGATGCGCTTTTGGATAATTTCTTAGCTTTTGACCCGGAAAGCAAAGTCGCCTGTGAAACCTTGGTGACCACCGGTCAGGTGGTGTTGGCTGGAGAGGTAAAGAGCCACACCTATGTGGATTTACAAAGTATTGCCCGCGAGGTGATCAATCAGATTGGGTATACGAAGGGAGAATATAAATTTAGTGGTGATTCTTGCGGTGTGATTTCATTGATCCATGAGCAGTCGCAGGACATTAACCAAGGTGTGGATCGGGGAAGCAAGGAGGAGCAAGGTGCGGGGGACCAAGGAATGATGTTTGGCTATGCCACCAAAGAGACCGACAACTACATGCCGTTGGCTTTGGATATTTCGCACAAGATTCTTCAGGTGTTGGCCGAATTGCGAAGGGAAAATACCAGAATTACCTATTTACGTCCGGATGCTAAGGCACAGGTCACCATTGAGTATTCGGATGATAATGTTCCACAGCGAATAGATACCATCGTGATTTCAACACAGCATGATGAGTTTGATGGTGATGATGCAATGTTGGCGAAAATCAAAAAAGACATTCTTGAAATTTTGATTCCTGAGGTGACCAAATTGTTGCCTGAGAGCATCCAGAAACTTTTTAATGATAAAATCAAATATCACATCAACCCCACCGGGAAATTTGTGATTGGAGGCCCTCATGGTGATACAGGCTTAACCGGACGTAAAATCATTGTGGATACCTACGGTGGAAAAGGCGCCCATGGTGGCGGTGCATTTAGTGGAAAAGACCCTAGCAAGGTGGACCGAAGTGCTGCGTATGCCGCACGGCATATCGCTAAAAATTTAGTGGCTGCAGGAGTAGCCAATGAAATTTTGGTGCAGGTGAGCTATGCCATTGGTGTAGTGGAACCCACTTCCCTTTTTGTGGAGACCTATGGTTCATCCAATGTGGGAATGTCTGATGGTGAAATCGCAAAAAAGGCGTTAGAACTTTTTGATATGCGACCTTTTGCCATTGAAGAGCGTTTAAAATTGCGTAATCCCATTTATTTGGAAACAGCAGCGTATGGACACTTGGGGAAAGAACCACAAACCGTAACCAAAATATTCGAATCACCTTATAATGGAAGAATCCAGAAGGAAGTGGAGTTGTTCACTTGGGAAAAGTTGGATATGGTGGATAAAGTGAAAGAAGCATTTGGACTTTAAATGAAGTCAAATTTGAATAAAAAAGAGGAGCTAATAAGGCTCCTTTTTTGTTGGCATACTCCCGCTAACTTTAGTAGTTTTAGAGAATCAAAATACGAAAGCATGAAAACTTCATTTCGCGTCCTGTTTTTAGGTCTTTGTTTATTATTAGTTGTGTTCAGCTGCAAGGAAACGGTAAAAGCGGAGGTAGCAGCGGTTGATACCTATGTGGCCGAGCATTACACCAAGCAAGAAGTGGATATTGAGATGCGGGATGGAGTAAAATTGCACACCACTATATATTCGCCCAAAGATACCTCAAAAGAGTACCCCATCATCATGCAGCGTACTCCGTATAGTTCCCAACCCTACGGAGAAGGCAATTTTAGACCACAGATTGGTCCCAACGTAAATTTGATGAAGGAAGGAAACATCATCGTCTACCAAGATGTTCGCGGAAGATGGCTTAGTGAAGGACATTATGAAAATATGCGGGCTTACATCCCAAACAAGACCTCCAATGATCAAGTGGATGAAAGCTCGGACACCTATGATACTATCGACTGGCTGGTAAATAATGTGGAGAACAACAATGGCAATGTTGGGATTTGGGGTATTTCGTACCCGGGATTTTATGCCACTTACGCCACTGTGGATGCGCATCCAGCCCTCAAAGCATCGTCGCCCCAAGCCTGTATTGGGGATTTCTTCTTTGATGATTTCCACCATAACGGAGCCTATTTATTGAGTTATTTTAGGGCAACTTCTCTTTTTGGAACACCTCGTCCCAATGGTGATCAACCCATTGATACGGCTTGGTATGTGCTTCCAGAGCTTCCTACGGAAGACCAATACCAGTTTTTCTTGGATGCCGGACCGCTCAAAAATTTGGACTATTTCTACGAATACGAAACGGCTGATACTCCAAAAATGCGACCCGAAGGTGTTACCGATGATTTTTTCTGGAACGAGTTAAAGGAACATCCCAATTATGACGAATTATGGAAAAGTCGTGGACTCATTCAGCATTTAAAAGATGTGAAAAGCAGTGTCGCCACTATGATTGTGGGCGGATGGTTTGATGCAGAGGATTTGTACGGACCCTTGGAAACGTACAAGAACATTGAAAAATACAACGACGGAAATTACAATACCATGGTATTTGGTCCTTGGGATCACGGCCGTTGGTCCAGACGCGATGGGCGAAGCTTGGTAGGGAACTACTATTTTGGCGACTCCATTGCTGAATTTTTTCAGGACAATATCGAAACCAAGTTTTTCAATCATTTTTTGAAGGGAGATGGCGATAAGGATTCCGGTCTTCCAGAAGCCTATGTGTTTGACACGGGTAAAAGGGAGTGGAAACAATATGATACCTGGCCACCAGCAAATAGTGCAAAGCAAACCATGTACCTTTCCGAAAATCAAGAGTTAACCTCGGAACAAAAAGGAATCTCGGGCATTCAGTTTATCAGCGATATAAAAAAGCCAGTGCCGTATTCCGAAGATGTGAAAACCGTTTTCACCCCTAGAAAATATATGACCGACGACCAGCGATTTGCGGCTCGGCGTTCCGATGTTCTCGTTTTTCAAACGGATGTGTTGGATGAAGATTTGACCTTGGCGGGCGATATCATGGCCAAATTAAAGGTGGCCACCACCGGTACAGCAGCCGATTGGATTGTAAAAATTATTGATGTGCATCCATCAGATTCGGAAACCAATGAAGAAATGCAGGACCACCTCAGAATGAGCAATTATCATTTAATGGTGCGAAGTGAGGTGTTGCGAGGTCGATTTAGGAATAGTTTTTCCAATCCGGAGCCTTTTACGCCCAATCAAAAAACCGATGTGAATATCAAACTTCAAGATGTCTTCCATACCTTCAAAAAAGGGCACAGACTACAGGTTCAGGTGCAGAGCACCTGGTTCCCGTTAATTGATTTGAATCCTCAGACCTATGTGGAGAATATCTTTAAGGCAGATGAATCCGATTTCAAAACACAAACCCATACCGTTTTCACCGATTCCAACATTGAGTTCTCTGTTTTAAAGTAGACGGAATCAGGGTTCTTCTGTGAATTTTTCCAAAAAGATTAGGAATTTCGGCTTTTCCGTCTGTATATTTGTCGCTCAAAGTTCAAACACGTATTGAATAGTTATCAAGAAAGGTGGAGGGAATAGACCCTTTGAAGCCTTAGCAACCCTTGGCCCCTAGTGTCATGAAGGTGCTACATTCTATCCCATGCGGGAATAGATAACGACAATCGACATTTTTTCGATTTCACTTTCTTATAACTTTTTGATTATACCTATGGGCAATATCCACAGGGTTTGACTTTTATATTTTTCGATGTAATAATTAAACAAACAAAAGTCATGAGTGATCAAAAATTTGCAACCAATGCCCTACATGCAGGGCACGATACTACCCAAACAGCCGGAACAAGGGCAGTACCCATTTATCAGTCCACTTCATATGTGTTCAACAACACGGACCATGCTGCCAATTTATTTTCATTGGCAGAGTTGGGCTTCATTTACACCCGATTGAACAACCCCACCAACCAAATTTTGCAAGATCGTCTGGCAGCGATTGAAGGTGGAGTGGGAGCAGTGGTATTTGCTTCCGGAACATCCGCTATTTCAACAGGCTTGTTGACGCTTCTGAAGGCGGGAGACCATATTGTGGCTTCGAGTAGTTTGTATGGAGGTACCTATAATTTATTGAATGTGACCTTGCCGAGATTGGGCATTACCACCACTTTTGTGGATGCGTCTGATCCTTCCAATTTTGCAGCAGCCGTTCAAGAAAACACCCGAGCATTCTTTGTGGAATCTTTGGGGAACCCCAAGTTGGATGTACTTGATCTAAAAGGAATATCCAAAGAAGCCAAAGCGGCACAAGTGCCATTTATCGTTGACAATACGGTAGCTACTCCAGGTTTGTTGAACCCGATTGAGCATGGGGCCAATTTGGTGATTCACTCCCTAACAAAATATATAGGTGGTCAGGGGAACTCTCTCGGTGGCGCCATTATCGATGCCGGTACTTTTGATTGGGCTAATGGAAAATTCCCCGAGTTTACGGAACCTTCCGCAGGTTATCACGGTTTGGTGTATCATGAAGCTTTGGGAGCCGCAGCCTACACCTTCAAATTGATTTTGGAAGGACTACGTGATTTTGGTGGAGCTTTGAGTCCGTTCAACGCTTTTCAGATATTGCAAGGGCTGGAAACGTTGCCGGTTCGAATCAAACAACATAGCGAAAATGCTTTGGCATTGGCAGAATGGTTGGAAAATAGAGAGGAAGTTGCTTGGGTCAATTACCCTGGATTAAAAAGCAGTAAGTACAACGACTTGGCAATAGAATACCTGCCAAAAGGCCAAAGTGGAATCGTTACCTTTGGAGTAAAGGGAGGGTTTGAAGCAGCTAAAAAGCTGACCGATGCAACTCAAATATTCTCATTGTTGGCGAATATTGGCGATACCAAATCCTTGATCATACACCCTGCCAGCACCACGCACCAGCAATTGAATGAAGAGCAGCAGGAAAGCGCAGGTGTGACCCAAGATTTAATTCGTTTGTCGGTAGGACTGGAGGATATCGAAGACCTAAAAGCGGATTTGGAACAGGCTTTCGCCTCCATTTAAAATTTTTGATTAATAGATAAATGTCGTAGAACGGCTATGCTGAAGCATCTAAACATAGAACAATTTACCACCCAAAGTGGCATTACCCAAGACTTGAAGTTGTCGTATCAACTTTTCGGTCAACCCTTGCATTCTGCTCCCATTGTTTTAGTAAACCATGCCCTTACCGGAAACTCCAATGTGGCCGGGGAAGACGGTTGGTGGTCTGATTTGATAGGAGAGGGCAAGTGCGTCAATTCTGAAACCTACACCATTTTGGCCTTTAATATCCCAGGAAATGGGTACGATGGTTTTATCATCGAAAATTACAAGGATTTTGTAGCCGGTGATATTGCCCGCATCTTTCTTTTGGGATTGCAACAGTTGAACATTGACAAACTTTTCGCTATCATTGGGGGTTCTTTGGGGGGTGGAATTGCCTGGGAGATGACGGCTTTGAATCCTGCCATTACTGAAAATCTGATTCCAGTAGCCTCCGATTGGAAATCCACGGATTGGTTGATTGCCAACTGCCAGATTCAAGAGCAGTTTTTGGTGAATTCCAAGCAGCCTGTTCATGATGCCCGTATGCATGCCATGTTGTGTTATCGAACCCCTGAATCTTTTAAGGAACGCTTCAAACGGAGTACCAATGAGGAGCTTCAGGTCTTTAATGTGGAAAGTTGGTTGATGCATCACGGCAAGAAATTGCAGGAACGCTTTCAATTATCTGCCTATAAATTGATGAACCAGCTTTTGAAGACCATCGATATCACCCGAAATGGGGACGAGGCTTTCAAAGCAGTTCAAGATAGCGATACCAAGATTCATATTGTTGGGGTCAACTCCGATTTGTTCTTTACGGCGGAGGAAAACAAAGAAACCTTTAAGCGTTTGGCGCAGGCCAATACCAATGTCACCTACGGTGAGGTGCAATCGTTGCACGGACACGATGCCTTTTTAATGGAGTTTGAACAGCTTGAGAAACTGTTACAGCCCGTTTTTCAGCCTGAAGGAAAAAAAGAACGAATCAAGATTCTAAAATTTGGGGGGAAATCCTTGGCCAATGGTGAAGGAATTGAGCGTGTATTGAAGATTATTGGCAAACGCGCCAAGGACAATGAGCATTTTGCCGTAATCGTTTCGGCACGAGGTAAGGCCACGGACCAATTGGAAGACCTGTTGGATAAAGCGGCATTGGGAAAGGAATTTCAGGAAGAGCTTAAAAAGTTCGCTTCATACCAAAAAAATGATTTTGATGTTGACATATCAGCGGAGCTTGCTGCCATTGAAAAAATATTGAATGGGGTTTCATTGACGGGTGATTACAGTTTAAAAACCAAGGATGAGATTCTATCTTTTGGGGAACTGCTGTCTGCCAAATATGTAACAACCGCGCTTGCTGCAACTGGAATAAAAGCAAAGCTTTTCGATTCCAGAAAATTGATCACCACGGATGATAATTTTAGCAATGCCGAGGTAGATCAGGGGACATCCAAGGAAAATGTACTTCGCTATTTTCATGAACTGGAAGCGAATACCATTCCTGTTGTCACTGGATTTATTGGTTCCAATCGAGATGGTTCAACCACAACTTTGGGGAGAAACGGGAGCAACTATTCCGCTGCGCTTTTGGCCAACTTTTTAGATGCTTCGGAATTGATCAATTACACCCATGTGGATGGTATTTTTACCGCCAATCCCGATTTGGTGACGGATGCAAAACTAATTGATGTCATTTCCTATGATGAAGCCAATGAATTGGCCAATTTTGGAGCCAACATCCTGCATGCAAAAACCATTATTCCACTGATTGAAAAAAATATTCCGTTGCGTATCTGCAATACCTTCAATGACAACAATGAGGGTACCTTAATCGGTCCCAAAACCAATAATGGTGGCATTAAATCTCTTTCCGTGTTGGATAATATGGCTCTTATCAATTTAGAGGGTAGGGGACTGCTGGGTAAAGTAGGTGTGGATATGCGAATATTTAGGGCGCTGGGTCAAAATGGAATCAGCGTCGGTATTGTGTCTCAAGGATCATCCGAACGCGGTATTGGTTTGGTGGTGGATGCCTCAAAAGCACAAAAAGCCAAAAATGTTTTGGATCAAGAGTTTGAGACCGATTATTCTTCGCAGGATATCAATCAAATCACTGTGGTGAAGGATGTTTCGGTGATTTCCATAGTGGGAATGGACTTGAGCAGTTTTCACAAACCATTCAATGCCTTGGCAAAAAATCAGGTTATTCCCTTGCTTTTCAACAATACCGTAACAGGGAAAAATGTGAGCATGGTGGTCAAGAAATCGGACTTGCATAAAGCCATCAATGTCATTCACGGACAGATTTTTGGCATTGCGAAGAAAATCAATCTGGCCCTATTTGGACATGGAAATGTAGGCGGCACCTTGATTGAACAACTGTTGGATTCCAACAAAAATATAGAAGCTAGAAAAGGAATTGAACTAAAATTCTTTGCTGTGGCCAATTCCAAAAAAGTGCTTTTGGATGCGAAAGGAATTGGGTCAAATTGGGCAAAACGATTGGAGAAAGAAGGGCAGCCTTATCAGATAGCGGACATTATCGCCTTTGCCAAGACCCATCATTTGGAAAACCTGATTGCAGTGGACAACACGGCAAGCAAACCGTTTATTGAAAATTATGAGCCGTTGATTCAACATGGTTTTGATTTGGTTTCATCCAATAAGATAGCCAACACCCTTAGCTTTGAAAAATACAAGTCCATCCGAAAATGTTTGGATAAAAATCAGAAGCAGTACTTATATGAAACTAATGTAGGGGCAGGGCTTCCACTTATCGATACTATAAAACTATTACACTTGTCCGGTGAGAACATTACCCGAATTAAAGGGGTGTTCTCGGGATCATTGAGTTACATTTTCAATACCTTTTCGGAAGTGGATACCCCGTTTTCATCCATCATAAAAGAAGCGATGGAAAAAGGATTTACCGAACCCGACCCGCGGGAAGACTTGTCTGGAAATGACGTGGGTAGAAAACTGTTGATTTTGGCCCGGGAATTGGATTTGCAAAACGAGTTTTCGGATATTTCGGTGGAAAACTTGATTCCTGAAGCATTGCGCACACTTTCCTTTCAGGATTTTACCTCCCGAATTGGAGAAATGGATGAAGTCTATGCTAAAATCAAGAATGAACAAAAAGCGGGACACGTGTTGAGATATGTAGGTGACCTTCATGGCGACTTGCAACAGGACAAGGGTATATTGGAAGTTAAATTAATATCAGTGCCCAAGGAAAGTGCTTTGGGGCAGGTAAAAGGTTCCGACTCCATTATTGAAATTTATACAGAATCTTACGGAGAAAATCCTTTGGTGATTCAAGGTGCTGGTGCTGGTGCCGCAGTAACAGCAAGGGGTGTATTTGGTGATATTTTAAGAATAGCAGAAAAGATATAGCTTCGGCTTCGCTCAGCTACCGAATTTAAGAGGCATGGGGGCTGAGCGTAGTCGAAGCCACAATAAATTTCAAGTGAAAGGTTATGTGTACATATTGGAATGCTCGGACGGAAGTTATTATACTGGAAGCACAATAGACTTGGAAAAGCGGTTTGAAGAGCATCAAGATGGGAGAGGAGCAAATCATACAAAGAAAAGATTACCGGTGAAATTGGTATATGTGGAAGAGTATCTGAGTATTGCAGCCGCTTTTGAACGTGAAAAACAGATTCAGGGTTGGTCAAGGGTTAAAAAAGAAGCACTTGTCAAAGGAGAATATGAAACTTTACCTTATTTGGCTGAATGCAAGAACGAGACACATTATAAATATTATAAAGAGGAAGAATAATATAACTTCGGCTACGCTCAGTTACCAAACTAAAGAACATTGGTGGCTGAGCGAAGTCGAAGCCACAACTAAAATATAATGGGAAAAAGACAATTTGAGACAGAAGCCATCCGAACGCAGATGGAGCGTACCCAATTTTTGGAACACTCCAGTCCTATGTATTTAACCTCCAGTTTTGTGTTTGAGGATGCCGAGGATATGAGGGCTTCTTTTGCAGAGGAAAAAGACAGAAATATTTATTCACGATACTCCAATCCCAACTCTTCGGAGTTTATTGATAAAGTATGCAAGATGGAAGGGGCTGAAAATGGTTTTGCCTTTGCTTCGGGTATGGCGGCGGTCTATTCTACCTTGGCTGCACTCTTGGAAAGCGGAGACCATATTGTGTCCTGTAAAAGCATTTTTGGCTCTACACATTCCTTGTTTACCCAGTTTTTTCCAAAATGGAATATCACAACAAGCTATTTTGGTGCCAACGATTTGGATGCTGTGGAAAGCTTGATCACTCCAAAGACCAAAATCATTTACGCAGAATCACCTACCAATCCAGGGGTGGATGTATTGGATTTGGAGCGATTGGGAAATATTGCCAAGAAGCATGGACTCATTTTTATCATCGATAACTGTTTTGCATCTCCTTATCTACAACAACCGCTAAAATTTGGGGCCGATTTGGTCATCCATTCGGGAACCAAATTAATGGACGGTCAAGGTCGTGTTTTGGCAGGAATCACCGTTGGAAGCAATGAATTGGTGGATAAGGTGTACCGTTTTTCACGGATTACAGGTCCTGCACTCTCGCCCTTCAATGCATGGGTATTGTCCAAAAGTTTG
Source organism: Flagellimonas iocasae (assembly GCF_042682725.1). Lineage (NCBI taxonomy): Bacteria > Pseudomonadati > Bacteroidota > Flavobacteriia > Flavobacteriales > Flavobacteriaceae > Flagellimonas > Flagellimonas iocasae. The sequence goes on from NZ_JBHUHU010000002.1 coordinate 97,263, forward strand.
GAAACCTTGGCACTTCGTGTGGATAGGCATTGTGCCAATGCATTGGAGTTGGCTACCTATTTGGAAGGTCATGATAAGATTGAAAGGGTGAAGTACCCTTTTCTAAAATCACATCCACAGCACGAACTGGCCAAAAAACAGATGAAGGCAGGTGGTTGTGTTGTCGCTTTTGAAGTGAAAGGAGGATTGGAAGCCGGGCGTAAATTCTTTGATAATATTGAATTGTTATCACTCTCGGCCAATTTAGGGGATTCAAGAAGTATTGTTACGCATCCTGCATCCACTACACACAGTAAATTGAGCAAGGAAGATCGTGAGTCCGTGGGTATTTCAGATGGAATGGTTCGTGTTTCGGTTGGTTTGGAACATATCAAGGACATTATTGCTGACATTGAGCAGGCCTTGGAATAGTTTTCGGCACCTCTGATATTTTAAAGGCGGGTTGTTAATTTTCGCTATATTCGTGGGATGCTCTCCAAGAAGACAAAATATGGCCTAAAAGCACTTACCTACCTTGCTTCGGTGGGAAGTAAAGAGCCCGTTCAAATAGCTGAGATAGCCAAGCACGAGAATATTTCCCAAAAATTTTTGGAAAGCATTTTGTTGACCCTTAGGCGTAATGGTTTTCTCGGTTCAAAAAAAGGAAAGGGTGGGGGGTACTACCTTATCAAAGAGCCGCATGAAATCCCAATGACGGCAGTAATGCGTGTTTTGGAGGGGCCTATTGCCATGGTGCCCTGTGTCAGCTTAAACTTCTACGAAAAATGTGAGGATTGTCCCGACGAAGGGGAATGTTCTGTTCACAAATTAATGCTCCAAGTGCGTGATAGTGCTTTAGATGTGTATCGAAAAAACACTTTAGCCGACCTAATTTCTTAATAGATTTCATTCCAAATTTTGAATTTAATAATTAAGGATTTGTCAAAAGATGCTATGAAAATCCGATAATCTACAAAAACTATAGGATAAAAGTAATTTTAAGATTCATTTTGCTTTTTGTTTTGGAAATATGTTCTATTTTTGAATTCCCTAGTAAATCGATAGGAAAAAAGAAATACAAATGATAGCAGACCAACTTGTAGTCAACAATAAAGAAGAAAGAGCAACTTTTGAAAAAGATAAAGCATCAGAGAGTCCAAAAAGGAGTATTGCCAAATCCATTAGTTGGAGAATAGTTGGTACCATTGATACCATAATTATTTCTTGGATAGTTACCGGCACTTTATCACTTGCTTTTTCCATTGGTCTGGTTGAATTGGTCACTAAAATGGTATTGTATTTCTTTCACGAGAGAGTTTGGAACGGCATTAAGTGGGGTAAATAAAAGTAAAATAGTATGGCACTGTCACAAGAAGAAATTCAGAAATTAAATCGCCAGTTCAAGGGTATTCCTCCAGAGGAAATTATTTCTTGGGCCATAGGGCACGCAAAAAAACCCGTAGTGACCACTAATTTTCGTCCGTACGAAGTAGCGATCCTTCACGCGGTGACCGAAGTCGATAAAAGTATACCTGTAATATGGTGCGATACGGGCTATAACACCCCACAAACCTATAAGCATGCCGAAGATTTGATCTCGCGATTTGGGCTCAATGTAAAATTGTACGTTCCCCAACAGACATCAGCACACAGGGATGTTGTTATGGGAATTCCCCAAATTGACGACCCTCGTCATCAAGAATTTACAGAACAAGTAAAATTGGAGCCTTTCAGAAGGGCCATGGAAGAACACAAACCCGATGTTTGGTTCACCAACCTTCGCAAAGGTCAAACCGCGCTCCGCGATTCATTGGATGTATTGAGCCTTAGCAAGGATGGTGTTTTAAAAGTGAGTCCTTTTTATCATTGGAGTGACACACAATTGGATGCTTACCTAACTGAGCACGGATTGCCAAACGAGCACAAATATTTTGACCCCACTAAAGTATTGGAAAACCGTGAATGCGGTTTACATACATAATCCCCAATTCTTAAAAAAAACAAACAAGATTTGAGCACACTTGCAGAAGAAATACAAAATCCTGAAACACTAAACCTTTCAGGAAGACCCAACGCCAATGCGTTGGAACATGAAGCCATTTATATTATCCGTGAAGTGGCGGCCCAGTTTGAAAAACCTGTGCTGTTGTTTTCCGGAGGAAAGGATTCCATCACCTTGGTACGGTTGGCCCAAAAAGCCTTTTGGCCAGCCAAAATCCCATTTCCTTTGATGCATATCGATACCGGTCACAACTTTCCTGAAACCATTGAGTTTCGGGATAAATTGGTAGAAGAATTAGGTGTTGAACTCATTGTGCGAAATGTTCAGGATTCCATCGACCAAGGAAAAGTGGTGGAAGAAACTGGAAAATATGCCAGTAGAAACATGCTTCAGACCACAACTTTGTTGGATGCCATCGAAGAATTCAAGTTTGATGCTTGTATAGGTGGGGCTAGACGAGATGAGGAAAAGGCCAGGGCCAAAGAACGTATTTTTTCCGTACGTGATGATTTTGGCCAGTGGGATGAGAAAAATCAGCGTCCAGAATTGTTCGATATGTTGAACGGTCAAATTGAAATGGGCCAGAACGTAAGGGTGTTCCCTATCAGTAACTGGACCGAATTGGATGTTTGGAGCTATATCCAAAAGGAAAATATTGAAATTCCATCTATTTACTTCGCACACCAAAGAAAGACCTTCCTTAGAGATGGATTGATTTGGTCAGCAGAGGACGATGTGGTGTTCAGGGCTGATGATGAAGTTGTGGAAGAGCGTACCGTTCGTTTCAGAACAGTGGGCGATATGTCCTGTACCGCAGCAGTTGAATCTCATGCCGATACCATTGATAAGGTAGTTTCAGAAATCAGGGATTCAAAAATTTCAGAAAGAGGTGCACGGATTGATGATAAGCGTTCCGAAGCCGCCATGGAAAAACGTAAACAACAAGGATACTTTTAAGAGATAAGATGGAAGTTTTAAAAATAGCAACAGCAGGAAGTGTAGATGACGGTAAAAGTACCTTGATTGGACGATTGCTCTATGATACCAAGTCATTGACCGATGATAAATTGGAAGCAATAGAGCGTACCAGTAAGCAAAAAGGATACGATTACCTCGATTTTTCATTGGCAACCGATGGATTGGTAGCAGAAAGAGAGCAAGGAATCACGATTGATGTGGCCCATATCTACTTTTCCACTGCTTCAAAAAGTTATATTATCGCGGATACTCCCGGACACGTGGAATACACGCGAAATATGGTAACCGGAGCTTCAACCTCCCAGGCGGCCATTATTTTGATTGATGCCCGTAAAGGCGTTATTGAGCAGACCAACCGTCACTTTTTCATCAACAACCTATTGCGCATCAAAGATGTGATTGTAGCCATCAACAAGATGGATTTGGTGGATTTCTCTGAAGAAGTTTACAACGGCATAAAAGCGGATTTTGAGGAATTGATGGGTAAAAGAGACTACCAAGAGCAAAAAATCACTTTTATTCCAGTGAGTGCCCTTAAAGGGGATAATGTGGTGAACAAATCTGAAAATACGCCTTGGTACGATGGGCAAACCTTGTTGGAACACTTGGAGGAAGTCGACCTTCAGGATATTTATAATGTAGGTACCCCACGATTTCCAGTGCAGTATGTGATTCGCCCTAAAACAGAGGAATTCCATGACTTCCGTGGATTCGCGGGAAAAGTTTATGGTGGTGAATTAAGTGTGGGTGATGAGGTAGTAGTTCTGCCCTCCATGACCCGTTCAAAAATAAAGGCAATCTATTTTTACGACAAAGAGTACGAGACCGCACCCAGACGTTCATCCGTAACCATTACGTTGGAAGATGAGGTAAATGTGAGTCGTGGTGACATGTTGGTAAAAGTGGGTGATTTGCCTACCATTGACAAGCAACTTACCGCTACTGTTTCTTGGATGGATGCTGATAATTTGACCACTGGCGGAAAGTACATCGTACAACATGGGGTAAATAAAGTATTGGCCAAGGTAGATGCCATAGAACATAAAATTCACCCGGATTATTCGGGTATTGAAGAAAATGCAACGGCATTACAGATGAACGATATTGCCAAAGTGCGATTGAAGTTGAACAAACCCATTTTTTACGATAGGTTCAAAGATCATAGAACCAACGGTTCCTTTATCATTATTGACAGTAGAACCAACACTACAGCTGGTGTTGGCTTTATCGAATAAGATAGACCACAACAGCGGTGTATATTGAAAGATTTGAAAATATAACCTATTAAATATATAGGAAAAATAGAAATATGAAGAGCTTTAGAACAGAAATAGAAAATCCCGTAGTTGAAAAGGATATCATTGATTTGGAGAAGAAAATTCGCCAGTTCAAAGGAGGGGAGATGGACGAGGAAAAGTTCAGAAGCCTTCGTTTGGCCCGTGGGGTTTATGGTCAGCGCCAACCCGGGGTTCAAATGGTACGGATAAAATTGCCGTATGGTAAGGTAACGTCCAATCAGTTGCTTCGTATTGCCGATGTTTCTGATGAATATTCACGTGGACGTTTGCACATCACCACACGTCAGGACATCCAGATTCACTACGTGGATTTGGAACGTACCCCAGAATTGTGGGCAGAATTGGAAAGAGATGAGGTTACCATTCGCGAAGCCTGTGGGAACACTGTTAGAAACGTGACCGCAAGTGAAACGGCTGGTATCGATGTGGATGAACCATTTGATGTTTCACCATACGCCCAAGCACTTTTTGAATACTTTTTGCGTAACCCTATCGGGCAGGAAATGGGACGGAAATTCAAGGTTTCCTTTTCCGCCAGTGATGCCGATACCGGATTGTCGTACATGCACGATTTGGGCTTTATCGCCAAAATTCAAAATGGAGAACGAGGTTTTAAAGTAATGTTGGCCGGTGGATTGGGTTCCCAACCCCGTCATGCTGATGAATTGTACAGCTTTTTGCCTACCGACAAGATTATTCCAATGATGGAAGGGGTAATTCGCGTGTTTGACCGTTACGGAGAACGTAAAAGTCGCGCCAAGGCCCGTATGAAATTCTTGTTGAAGGATATCGGTTTGGATGGATTCAAACAATTGTTGGAGGAAGAGCAGACCGCTGTTCCACATCAAACATATCCCATCAACATTGATACTTATCCAGAAGTAAAAGTCGCTGAAGTGGAAACACCAACAGTCAATATTGAAGATAAAGCAGCTTTCGAGCAATGGAAAGCTACCAACTTGGTGCCACAAAAGCAAGATGGCTATGTGGCCATCGGAATTAAGGTGCTTTTGGGTGATTTCTACACGGATAAAGCAAGGGAATTGGCCAATTTGGTCCGCGACTATGCTGCAGGAGAGATTCGTTTGTCACTCAGACAAAACATATTGATTCCTTATGTAAAAGAGGATTTGATTCCTTTCTTCTATCAGGAATTGAACCGATTGGGCTTCGCCGAAGCCGGTTACAACAAAGCCTTGGATATCACCGCATGTCCTGGTACCGATACGTGTAATCTAGGGATTGCCAGTAGTACTGGAATCGCTGATGAGTTGGAACGTGTCATAAAAGCAGAATATCCTCACTATATCAATAACCCAGACGTGGTCATTAAGATCAGTGGTTGTATGAATGCCTGTGGACAACACAACATGGCCCATATTGGTTTCCAGGGGATGTCTGTCCGAACTAAAGATAAATTGGTGGCTCCCGCTTTGCAGGTATTGTTGGGAGGTGGAAATTTGGGTAACGGAAACGGTGTTTTTGCTGATAAAGTGGCCAAAATCCCAAGTAAAAGAGGTCCAGAAGCCCTGCGTTTAATCTTGGATGATTTCGAGGCCAACGGTAACGGAGCATCATTCACGGATTATTATGCTGAACAAGGGCAGCTGTATTTCTATGATTTTCTAAAACCCCTTACCGATGTGGATAATCTTACCGCCGAAGATTTTATCGATTGGGGTAACGAAGAAAAATACAAAAAAGAGATTGGTGTAGGAGAATGTGCCGGTGTTATTGTGGATTTGGTGGCCACCCTTTTCTTTGAAAGTCAGGAAAAGATTGAGAATGCTGAAGAAGCCTTGAATGAAGGCAAATGGCCAGCCAGTATTTACTACTCGTACCAATCTATAGTCAATTCTGCCAAGGCATTGTTGACAGCAGAAAAACAAAAAGTGAACACCCACGCTAGCATCATCAAGGATTTTGATGAACTGTATGTGGCATCTGAAAAGATAGCCTTTGATGGTGGTTTTGAGCAATTGGCACTTCAGTTGAACCAAAATGAACCTTCTGAAGCTTTTGCCAAAAGCTATTTGGAAGATGCGAAAACCGTGTTGGAACGATTGGAAGCGTATAGAAAATTGGAGTTGGAACATGCATAGTGGAAAGTTGACAGTAGTGGGAGCCGGACCAGGCGATTTGGACCTTATTACCCTAAAGGGTATCAAGGCATTGCAAAGTGCTGATGTGGTGCTATTCGATGCTCTGGTGGACTCCGGATTGCTGGAATATGCCTCAAAAGCAGAACACATTTTTGTGGGCAAACGAAAAGGATGCTATCACTATCAGCAAGAGCAAATCAATGATTTGATTATTGAGCGGGCTTTCCAAGGATCACATGTGGTTCGGTTAAAAGGAGGTGATCCATTTGTATTTGGTCGTGGCGCAGAGGAAATGGAATATGCAGCCAAGCATGGTGTAGAAGTGGCAGTAGTGCCGGGGATTTCATCTTCAGTTTCGGTTCCTGCTTCGCAAAATATCCCAGTGACCAAAAGAGGTGCAGCCGAAAGTTTCTGGGTGATTACCGGAACTACCAAAGAACACAAATTGTCCAATGATGTGGCACTGGCCGCTAAATCCAATGCTACAGTAGTCATCCTCATGGGGATGTCAAAATTGGGAGAGATCATGAATCTCTTCAAAAAAGAGGGTAAACAAGATACTCCTGTGGCCATCATTCAAAATGGAACCACGGAGAATGAAAAAGTGGGAATTGGTACTGTTGCTTCTATTGAGCACAAGGCAAAAGAGCAGCAGTTAGCCAATCCTGCCATAATCATCATAGGCGAGGTGGTCAACCACCGCCAAAACATTTTGGATATTCAAAAGGAATATCAAACGAGAGGAAAAGAATTGCTAGAAAAAGTATAAAATTCCTAAGTGTCCCCTGAGCGGAGTCGAAGGGAACCACAGGAGCATTTAAAAGTAAAATTATGATCAAAACAGACATCATTATAATTGGAGCGGGACCAACGGGATTGTTCACCGTTTTTGAAGCCGGATTGTTAAAGTTGAAGTGCCATTTGATTGATGCTTTGGCACAACCCGGAGGACAATGCTCCGAAATTTATCCTAAAAAGCCCATTTACGATATTCCAGCCTACCCAGAAATTCTAGCTGGGGATTTGGTCGATAAACTAATGGAGCAGATTAAACCTTTTGAGCCTGGTTTCACTTTAGGTGAGCGTGCAGAAACTTTGGATAAGCAGGAAGACGGTTCATTTATCGTAACCACAACCAAAGGTACGCAGCACCATGCACCTGTTGTGGTCATTGCTGGTGGGTTGGGTTCTTTTGAGCCTAGAAAACCATTGATTGCCAACATCGGACTTTTTGAAAGTAAAGGGGTTGAATATATGATCAAGGACCCAGAGCAATTCCGCAACAAGAAAGTAGTAATTTCCGGAGGCGGGGATTCCGCATTGGATTGGGCTATTTTCTTGGCCGATGTAGCTTCAGAAGTTTCATTGGTCCACCGAAGAAATGAGTTTAGAGGAGCTTTGGACTCTGTGGAAAAAGCGCGGGAATTGGCCAAATTGGGTAAAATTCAACTTTACACCGAAGCTGAGGTGACCGAAATTCATGGTAAGGATGATTTACACGCCGTCGTCATTAAATATAATGACGAGGCAAAAGAGCAAGCCTATGTTGAAACCGATTTCTTTATTCCGTTGTTTGGTCTTTCGCCTAAATTGGGACCCATCGGAAGCTGGGGCTTGGAAATTGAGAAGAATGCCATCAAAGTGAATAACGCAAAGGACTATCAAACCAATATTCCTGGTGTGTTTGCCATCGGTGACGTAAATACCTACCCAGGTAAACTAAAATTGATTCTTTCTGGATTCCACGAAGCAGCGGTAATGTGCCAGTTTGCCTACCAGATTATCAATCCAGACAAACGATATGTTATGAAGTATACCACCGTTGGAGGTGTGGAAGGATTTGATGGTTCCAAAAAAGAGGCCAAAAAAGAAGTGGTACAAAGTATCAATTAGTGTAAAATCAAATACTGATGAAACACCTTCCCGAAGCAATTTAGGAAGGTGTTTTTTATGCTGTATATTTGAATTTTACAACTGTATGCAGAGTCTGTTCACCTTACGCGATTTTTATAGCAAGCTAAGTCTCCCTATTCCCGATAATATCGGAAAGGACATTGGGCATTTCAATGTGTTTAATATCGCCGAGTACCGCACACGACTGGATAAAGGAGAGATGCGCTATGATCGCCGCTCCTATTTTAAGATAAGTTTGATTAATGGACGCAACAGGGCGGAGTATGCCGATAAGTCCATTCATATTGAGGACAAGGCGCTTCTGTTTGCCTCGCCAAAGATTCCGTACAATTATGTTCCCTTAGACAGCGATCAATCTGGGTATTTCTGTGTGTTCACCGACAACTTTTTATCTAAGGACAAAAGTGGGGTGATTTTGGACAATCTGCCCTTGTTTCAACCTGGCGGGTATCCCATTTTTACGATTTCGGATGAGGACTATATACAATTGGAGCAATTGTTCAAGAAGATTGATGATGAACTATCCTCGGATTATCCATATAAATTTGATTTAATTCGTGCATACGTGATTGAACTGTTGCACTTGGGTCAAAAATTAAACCCTGTGGAGCCCCTTGATAATGGGAAAAATGCGGCAACACGAATTACCGATTTATTTGTGGAATTGTTGGAGCGGCAGTTTCCGATAAATTCCCCTGCACAGCGATTGGCGCTGAAAACAGCCAACGATTTTGCGGAGCGATTGGCGGTACATGCCAATCATTTGAACAAGGTACTTAAAGAAACCACAGGCAGCACCACAACGGCCATTATCCATTCTCGAATCTTTGAAGAGGCCAAAATTTTGCTGAACAATACAGATTGGAATATTTCTGAAGTCGCTTTTAGTTTAGGCTTCGAAGAAGTGGCCCATTTTTCAAATTTCTTCAAAAAACGTGCATCACTTTCTCCTTTGAATTTTAGGAGTAAGTCATTGGTGTAATTTTTCAAATACAATACGATGTCAGACAATAAAATAGCATTGGTAACCGGCGGAAGCAGAGGTCTCGGTGCCGATATGGCCATCAATTTGGCCAAAAAAGGAATTGATGTGGTGATTACATATCATACTGATAAATCAAGTGCAGATGAGGTAGTTGCACAAATCAAAGGGGAAGGTCAGTGGGGCTGTGCCCTGCAATTGGATACCCTCAAAATCAAAACCTTTGAAACTTTTTTTAAGGAGTTGGCCAATGTTTTGAAAAATGAAACAGGCAGCCCAAATTTCGATTTTTTGGTGAATAATGCTGGAACAGGTGTCTATGAGCCAATCGCTACCACCACAGAAGAGCAGTTTGATGAAATGTGTAATGTTCACTTAAAAGGAGTGTATTTCCTTACCCAAAAAGCACTTCCCTATATCAATGACGGAGGGCGAATCATCAATATTTCATCTGGATTGGTTCGATATGCATTCCCATCCGCTTCGGCCTACGCATCCATGAAAGGAGCCGTTGAAGTATTTACCCGCTATTTGGCCAAAGAACTGGCACCAAGGAAAATTACAGCCAATACCGTGGCACCCGGAGCCATTGAAACCGATTTTGGAGGCGGTGAAAACAAAACCAATGAAACCAAAAGAGGATTTATCATCCAAGGAACCGCCTTGGGCCGTGTGGGAAGACCGGACGACATTGGGGGCGTAGTTGCCTTTTTATGCACTGAAGATGCCAAATGGGTGAATGCCCAACGCATTGAAGTCACTGGAGGGGCCATGATTTAATTCCGGCTAGTTTCTTTATCTACGATTGTTTGATTTTTACAAAAAACCGATTGATGCTTGCAACCCAACCCAAGCACGTCGGACTAATTTTGTCCTGTAATCAAAAAATCAAATAAAATGAGCAAAGAGAAAATAGCATTGGTTACAGGTGGTAGTCGTGGACTCGGTGAGGACATGTCCATCAATCTGGCCAAAAAAGGATTGAATGTAATCTTGACCTACCGTAGTAACAAAGAAGAGGCCGATAAAACCGTAAGTGAAATTGAAAAAATCGGTCAAAAAGCCTATGCATTACAATTGGATGTAGCCGATAACCATAGTTTTGAAGCCTTTTCAGAAGAAGTGAAGAAGAGCTTAACTTCCCATTTTGGTGCGGATAAAATTGACTTCTTGGTCAATAATGCCGGAATAGGAATCGATACGCCAATCGGTGAGACCACCGAAGAGCAATTGGACACTCTCGTTGATATCCATTTTAAAGGGGTTTATTTCCTCACCCAAACCTTATTGCCCATCATTGCCGATGGAGGTGGAATCGTGAACATTTCAAGTGGATTGGCGCGTTTTTCCTTTCCAGGCTACGCAGTGTACGGTTCCATGAAAGCTGCGGTGGAAGCACTTACCCGATATCAAGCCAAAGAATTGGGCGCTCGAAAAATCAGGTCAAATGTTGTGGCTCCAGGAGCCATTGAAACCGATTTTGGGGGTGGAACCAATAAAAATGATGAAGGCAAAAGAACGGCCATTGCCAATTTTACGGCCTTGGGTCGTGTGGGCATCCCCAGCGATATCGGTGGCGTTGTTGCTTTCCTGTGTTCCGAGGATGCCAAATGGGTCAATGCACAACGTATTGAAGTCTCTGGAGGTATGATGATTTAACCTTCTGTTACATATCTTACAAAGGGCCGCTAATATGAAAATTAGCGGCTCTTTTTTTGCTTTTCAGTCAGGAGTACCGTTACTTTGCGGCTCAGTTCATTTATAACTTGAAATGGTTATCAAGAAAGGTGGAGGGACTGGACCCTTTGAAGCCTTAGCAACCCTCGACTTCGAGAAGGTGCTACATTCTACCCCCTCCAAGGGAAGGATAACAAAAGAATACGGCAAACAGTATTTTCCACATCATCTTGATACATCCATATCCTTTTTTAGGGTGATTTTATTATGGAAAAAATTGAAGACATTTTGCAAAATCGAATCCTGGTTCTTGATGGGGCCATGGGTACCATGTTGCAGCGCTATAAATTTACGGAAGTAGATTTTAGGGGTGAACGATTTAAAGATTGGCCCAGTGACCTGCAGGGGAATAACGACCTATTGTCACTGACCCAGCCTCAGGCCATTGCAGATGTGCATCGGGTATATCTTGAAGCAGGTGCCGACATAATTGAAACCAATACATTCTCAGGAACGACCATAGCCATGGCAGATTACGGCATGGAAGAATTGGTGTACGAACTGAATTATGAATCCGCTAAGATTGCTAAGCAAGTCGCTGAAGAATTCACCAAAAAGGACCCTAGCAAACCAAGGTATGTGGCAGGGAGTATTGGTCCGACCAATAAAACGGCCAGTATGTCGCCTGATGTGAACGATCCTGGATATAGGGCGGTTTCCTTTGATGAATTGCGGAAAGCCTATAAGGAACAAGTAGAGGCTTTGCTGGATGGTGGCGCCGATTTGCTATTGGTAGAAACTATTTTTGATACGTTGAATGCTAAAGCAGCACTTTTCGCTATTGAAGAAGTAAAGGAAGAACGGAATATTGAAGTGCCTATCATGGTCAGTGGTACCATCACAGATGCTTCGGGACGTACCTTATCCGGACAAACGGCGGAAGCTTTTTTAATTTCAATCTCGCACATTCCAATTTTATCGGTTGGGTTTAACTGCGCATTGGGAGCAAAACAGCTCACACCACACTTAGAGGTGATTTCAGCTAAATCAGATTTTGCCACTTCAGCGCATCCCAATGCAGGACTACCCAATGCTTTTGGGGAATACGATGAAACCCCGGAGCAGATGGCAGCCCAAATAAAGGAATATGTGGAAAAAGGATTGGTCAATATTGTTGGGGGATGTTGTGGTACCACTCCAGAGCACATCAAAGCCATTGCCGATTTGGTAAAAGAGTATCAACCTAGAAAACTTTTGACCCCAGCCTAGTGCTGGTCGTATCATGAAAGAAAACGAAGAAAGATATCTAAAGCTAAGCGGTCTTGAGCCCTTGGTGATAACCCCAGAAAGCAATTTTATCAATGTAGGGGAACGCACCAACGTGGCCGGTTCCAAACGATTCCTACGCCTAATTAAAGAAGAAAAATTTGATGAGGCGTTGGATATTGCCCGTGAGCAAGTGGAAGGTGGGGCCCAGATTATAGACATCAATATGGATGATGGCCTTATTGATGGCAAGGAAGCCATGGTCAGATTCCTCAACTTGATAGTTTCGGAGCCCGACATTGCCCGTGTCCCCATTATGATCGATAGCTCCAAATGGGAAATCATTGAGGCTGGACTTCAGGTGGTGCAGGGTAAATGTGTGGTGAATTCCATCAGTTTAAAGGAAGGTAAAGAAGAGTTCGTCCATCATGCAAAATTGATAAAGCGATATGGCGCTGCGGTGATTGTAATGGCTTTTGACGAAGTGGGTCAAGCAGATACCTTGGAACGTCGGAAGGAAATCGCCAAGCGCTCCTATGATATTTTGGTGAACGAAGTAAAATTCGCTCCGGAGGACATCATCTTCGACCTTAATATCTTCCCTGTCGCCACCGGAATGGAGGAACACAGGCGCAATGCCCTTGATTTTATCGAGGGTGCCCAATGGGTCCGCAAAAATCTGCCCTATTGCAGTGTCAGCGGAGGAGTGAGTAATGTATCCTTCTCTTTCCGGGGGAACAATCCCGTAAGAGAGGCTATCAATTCAGCATTTCTGTACCACGCGATCCAGGCGGGAATGAACATGGGTATCGTAAACCCAACCATGTTGGAAGTCTATGATGACATTCCCAAAGACCTTTTGGAATATGTGGAAGATGTTTTGCTTGATAGGAGGGATGATGCCACGGAACGTTTGTTGGAATTTGCGGAGACTGTGGTTGGTACTGAGAAGGAAAGCAAAGTGGACCTTTCATGGCGAGAAGAACCACTTCAAGACCGTATAACCCGTGCTTTGGTCAAAGGGATTGATCAATATATTGTTGAAGACGTTGAGGAAGCCCGGCAAAAAGCCAAAAGACCGCTGGAGGTTATCGAGGGGAACCTGATGACTGGTATGAATGTGGTGGGTGATCTCTTCGGAAGCGGTAAAATGTTCTTGCCCCAAGTGGTGAAATCTGCCAGGGTGATGAAAAAAGCCGTGGCGTACCTCACACCCTACATCGAAGCATCCAAGGATTCCAATGCCAAAGCAGCCGGAAAAATTTTGATGGCCACCGTTAAGGGTGATGTTCACGATATTGGAAAGAACATTGTAAGTGTGGTTTTGGCCTGCAATAACTACGAAATTGTAGATTTAGGGGTGATGGTTCCTCCGGAAAAGATCATCAATAAAGCCAAAGAGGAGCAGGTGGATATCATCGGATTAAGTGGACTGATAACACCTTCTTTGGATGAAATGGTCTTTTTGGCCAAGGAGATGGAACGCCAAAACTTTACCGTTCCCCTACTGATTGGAGGTGCTACTACGAGTAAAGCGCATACTGCCGTAAAAATTGATCCCCAATACAGCAATGCCGTAGTCCATGTGAACGATGCATCCAGAGCTGTGACCGTTGTGGGTGATTTGCTCCAAGAGGAAACCTCCGTGCAATACAAGAAATCCATAAAATTGGATTATGATAGTTTCCGGGATAAATTCTTGAGTCGAACCAGACAAAAAGAATATTTAACCTTGGAAGAAGCTCGCAAAAACAAATTGCAGATTGATTGGAACCCAGCGGACATCAAAAAGCCCAACCAATTGGGTGTTCAGGTTTGGGAGGATATTGATCTTAATTTGCTATTGGATTTTATTGACTGGACTCCATTTTTTAGAAGCTGGGACCTTCATGGGAAATATCCCGCCATTTTAACAGATGACGTGGTTGGAAAACAAGCAACGGAGCTTTTTAAAGATGCCCAAGAGTTGTTGAAAACGGTTTTGGATGAAAAATTGCTGAAGGGCAAGGCCATTTTCGGATTGTTTCCAGCCCATCAAATTGCTGAGGACGATATAGAAGTTGTCAGTTCGAGCGCAGTCGAGAACGGTGAACAAACCTTCATTTTTAGAACGCTTCGTCAGCAATTGAAAAAGCGGGATGGAGTTCCCAATATTGCACTGGCCGATTTTATCGCTCCCAAAGAATCAGGTATTCAAGATTACATGGGTTGTTTTTGTGTGAGTACGGGATTCGGGACACAGGAGTTGGCGGCAGATTTTGAAAAGAAGCATGATGATTACAACTCCATCATGATTAAAGCCTTGGCCGACCGTTTAGCTGAAGCCCTCGCTGAATATTTACATAAAGAGGTGCGAACAAAACATTGGGGTTATGCGGTGAATGAAAAATTGGATAACACCGCTTTGATTGAGGAGAAATATAGAGGTATTCGCCCTGCACCCGGATACCCAGCTTGCCCAGACCACTTGGAAAAATTGACCATTTGGGACATGCTGAATGTGGAAGAGAAGATAGGCGTGCAATTAACCGATAGTTTGGCCATGTGGCCCGCAGCGAGTGTTAGTGGCTATTATTTTGCCCATCCACAAGCCAAGTATTTTGGACTGGGAAAGATAGAGCAAGATCAAGTAGCTGATTTTGCTGAAAGAAAGAACATAAAACTGGAGGAGGCCCAAAAATGGCTTTCTCCCAACATAGTTGATGGCAACTAGTTTTAATAACCAATAACTCTTTTGCCCTAAACCCATCAACCATTAACCATTAACAGTGAACTGATAACCACATAATGAAAATTACCGACCACATAAAAAAAGCAAACGGAGAAACGCTTTTCAGTTTTGAGATTGTGCCGCCCGTAAAAGGGAAAAGCATTCAAGAACTCTACAACAACATTGATCCTTTGATGGAGTTCAAGCCTCCTTTTATTGATGTGACCACCTCGCGGGAAGAATACATCTACAAGGAAAAAGATGGGCTGTTGGACAAAAAACTGACCCGCACCAGACCCGGAACTTTGGGCATTTGTGCCTCATTGAAACATAAATATGATGTGGATACGGTCCCCCATGTGCTTTGCGGCGGTTTTACAAAAGAAGAGACCGAATATTTGTTGGTGGACTGCCAATATTTGGAGATTGAAAATGTAATGGCTCTGCGTGGTGATGCCCGTAAAGAGGAAAAATATTTTACCCCCACCAAAGGTGGACATCAATATGCTACTGAACTGGTAAAGCAGATTCAGGATATAAATGAGGGCAAATATCTCCACGATACCATTGAGTCAAATGAGTTAAGCAGCTTTTGCATTGGTGTGGCCGGCTATCCAGAAAAACACATGGAAGCTCCTTCTTTACAATCGGATTTAAAAAGATTGAAGGAAAAAGTGGAGTTGGGGGCCGATTATGTGGTGACCCAAATGTTTTTTGATAACCAGAAATTCTTTGCCTTTGTAAAGGCTGCCCGTGAAATGGGCATAGATGTCCCCATTATTCCCGGAATAAAACCCATTGCCGTGAAAAGACATTTGCAATTGCTGCCGCAGGTCTTTAGAGTGGATATTCCTCAGGATTTGATTGATGCGGTGGAAGCCTGTAAAACCAATCAAGATGTGCGTGAAGTGGGGATAAAATGGGCCATTCAACAATCAAAAGAATTGAAGGAAGCTGGTGTCCCTGTTCTACATTATTATTCCATGGGAAAATCAGATAACATTAAAGCGATAGCCAAGGAGGTGTTTTAATTTCCTATTTTAGTGCCCCATGAGGCCCCTCTTCTGTTTTATATGCTGCTTATGCTTTGCTTTTGGATGTTCCCAAAATCAGGATAATCCAAAAAAATATGTGCTGGATGCCAGCCAATTCTACGGTTCCATACTGCTGCACAATCCAGATATATCCCATCTGATCACCAATCATCCGGGGGGACTTATTTTGGGCGTTAGCCGTAAGACATTCGGACAGAAAGAATGGGAGTCCGATTTTGGCTATCCTGATACGGGGTACACTTTTGTGTATCAAAACACCAACAATCCTACCCTTGGAAAACACTTTGGTCTCTACGGACACTACAATTTCTATTTCCTAAAAAGAAATGTGCAATTGCGGGTGGCGCAAGGTTTGGCCTATACCACCAATCCGTATGATAAGGATGATAATTTCAGAAACAATGCCTACGGAAGCGATATTTTGAGCAGCACTGTTCTAATGTTGAACTATCATAAGGAAAATATTATAGCGGGTTTAGGATTGAATGCTGGACTTTCATTTATTCATTATTCCAATGCAAATTTTAAGGCGCCGAATACATCAACCAACACGTTTGCTGCCAATTTGGGATTGACGTATAATATTGACGCTGATACAACATCTGAATTTATAAAGCCAGAATCAAAAGAAAAAATAAAGGAGCCTGTCCGTTATAATTTGGTACTTCGGGGTGGGGCCAATGAGAGTGATGTGATTGATTTGGGTCGACATGGCTTTGTCATTGTTTCAGCTTATGCCGATAAACGCTTGGGAAAAAGAAGTGCCATTCAATTGGGAACTGATGTTTTCTTTTCCAATTTTCTGAAAGAATTGATTCGGTTTCAGTCCATCTCTTTCCCTGAAATGGACGTAGCGGAGGATACCGACTATAAAAGGGTAGGGGTATTCGTGGGGCATGAACTTTTTGTGAACAAAATGAGTGTCGTGGCACAATTGGGATATTATGTCTATTATCCTTTTGACTTTGAAGGCCGCATGTACAACAGAATTGGAATGAAACGCTATTTTGGGGATAAGGTCTTTGGAGCCATCACACTAAAATCGCATGGAGCTAAAGCGGAAGCAGTTGAATTTGGAGTCGGGATACGGTTATGAAAAGTAAAAAATGTAACATAAGAATTGTGAAGTGTCCCCTTGAGGGGACTTTAGAAGTGTTTTTGATACTTTTAGCTTTTATATTTGTTTCCTGCAATGGCGACAATGTTCCCGATTGCTTTCAAAATGCTGGAGATACGGTTAGGGAAACCGTTGCTGTTCCTGAGTTCAGTACCATTACTGTTTTTGAAAATCTCAACGTGGTATTGAAACAAGGTGAGGAGCAGCTTGTTGAAATTGAAACGGGCGAATTCCTTTTTAATGATATTTCCGTTGAAGTAGAAGGTAATCGACTCATTCTCAGAAATGAAAATAACTGCAATTATGTTCGGGAGTATGGGCTGACCACTGTGTATGTCACTTCCCCCAATATCTCAGAAATTCGGAGCAGCACCGGTTTGTTGATTTCCAGCGATGGAGTTCTCAATTATCCCAGTTTAACCTTGATTTCGGAAAGTTTTACGAATCCTGAAACCGAGACTACGGATGGTTCCTTTGATTTGGAATTGAATTCCACTACAGTAAGGATTACCGTAAATGGAATAGCTTACTTCAAGATTAAGGGAGAAACAGAAAATTTTAATGTTTTTATTGCAGCTGGTGACTCTCGAGTGGAAGCAGAAAATCTAATTTCCCAAAACGTTACCATAAACCACAGAGGGTCCAATGATGTTTTTGTCAATCCGCAACAAAGTTTAACTGGTGTAATTCGAGGTACGGGAGATGTAATCAGTGTAAATACACCACCGATGGTCGATGTTGAAGAACTTTTTAATGGTCGCTTGATTTTTCAGGAGTAATTAAATACCCAAGAAGGGTAATTAAAGAAGGTTTCCCTTTCCTCTTTTTGGATTTCTCACTATGTTCGGAAGAGTAAAACTTCAGCCTTGAGTGCATTGTTGGCCCATATCAAACATTTATTTTCAGGAACTCCCCGTGTAAAATCGGAAGAAGGACTTACGGACACCCAAAAAGCTGATGCGATTTTTCATAACCTTGTCGCCGAAGGCCAAGTGCCCGGACTTTCAGTCACTATTTTGAAAAAAGGAGAAATCATTCTTCAAAAAGGATATGGTTATGCCGATGTGGAACAGAAGATTTTGGTGGACCCAAAGCGGACCATTTTTCGAATTGCAAGCATATCCAAATGTATCACTGGCTTGGCTTTGGGCAAAATGATGGAAGATGGAATCGTTGACGTGGATGCCTCTTTTTATCAATATGTACCCGACTATCCCAAAAAACGATATGATTTTACGCTTCGTCAACTGGCCAGTCACACCGCAGGGATTCGGGGCTATCGTGGAAAGGAATATGCCCTGAACCAGAATTTCTCCATTAAGGATAGCACTGCGATTTTCAAAAATGACCCACTCCTTTTTCAGCCTGGAGAAGGATATTTCTATAATAGTTTTGATTTTGTGCTGCTTTCCTTGGCCATGCAAGAGGCCAGTGGAATGCCTTTTGAAGATTATGTGGCAGCAAACGTGTTTGATGCTTTGGAAATGAACCGTACAACTTCCCCTTCGGTCAGTTCGACTACGGTCGAGAACAGCGCACAGTTCTACACCAAACGTAGTATGTGCTTTAAAAAGGCACTCCCGGTGAACAATTTTTATAAAATAGCGGGCGGAGGGTTTTTATCAACCAGTGATGATGTTGCTCGGCTAGGGCAAGCCATATTGGAACAAAAACTGCTTAAAAAGGAGACCTATGACCAACTATTATCCTCCCAGACCGTTGCCGGAAGCACAACTTTTTATGGATTGGGTTTTCAGGTGAGTCAGGATGCAAAAGGAAGGTCTTTTGTGGGACATGTGGGCAGCAGTGTGGGTGCGTACACCAATTTTTTTGTGTATCCCGAAGCGAAAGTGATGGTATCGATTTTGATCAATTGTACCGATCCAAAAGTGCAGCAGCGATTGGATGAGGCAATTGATGCAGTATTGCACTTGTGAACCTCATGATTTTTATGGAAATTTAGTCAAAATGAGTTTCTTGAAGCCACTTGCCCTATTTTGTGCACTATTTTCAATTTTCTTGACAAGCCATGTCCATGCTGGCGGTAAGATTTTCTCTTTGGATGATTTGACCTCGGAACAAGACAGCATTCATGCCGAGTTGAGTTCCAAAGAGTGGAAGAAGTTCAAATATTTTGAGGAACAATTACAGTCATCAGCCTTGTCCCAAAAAGAGAAAGAATTCCAATTGACTGGATATGCCCGGGACTCCCTTCAAATTTTACAAGTAAAGTTGGTGGCCATCAAAGTTTTGGATGAAAAAAACTTGTTGAATCGGGATATTTCTGAAAACCCATCTTATTATGTGACCTTACTGGAAAAATTCAGGGAAAGTGACATTCCTTCTGCGGAATATCTTTTTTTGGAAGAAAAGATGGCCTATTTGAACCAAGGAACCCTTAATCAACAACTACAACAAAGCACATGGTTGAATTACGGACTCATTGCTCTCGTCTTGATGTTGGTAGTTCTAATGGCCTATCAAGTTCGAAAACATCGAAAACCCATTCTTCCGGCATTGAGCAAGCAAGAAACTTTGGTGCGAAACCTTATTTTGGAGGGCAAGAGCAACAAGGAAATTGCCAATGAACTTTACATAAGTTTGAGCACGGTAAAGAGTCACATCACCAATATTTATGGAAAGCTAAATGTAGGGAATCGGCAAGAGCTTTTTGAAATCAGCACAGGTACTAGTACCTAATTCAGACCCTTTACGCTTTCTTACAACGCTGTCTGGAATTTACTTTGTTTCAAAATCGAATCACTTTGAAACACGTATTCTGGATTTTCTTCACTTTTGGTGTTCTATGGAATGCCCAAGCCCAGTTCTCGATTAAAGGGAACGTATTTGATGTCAACAACCAGCAAATTTCCATTGGAGATGTAGTGCTCTACACTTCCAATAAGGAACGTTTGGTCATGTACACCACTTTGGTGGATGGCAATTTTGCGTTTAAAGAAGTTCCCCAGTCATCTTATTGGTTGGAAGTTTCAGCTCTCGGCTATGAAACGTATTCCCAAGAAATCACCGTTACGGAAAATCTGGAATTGACCCTGCAAATTAAGGAACAGGTCACACAATTGGAAAGTGTTGAGGTAGTGGCCTTAAAAAATCCCATAACTTCCAAGAATGGCAATTTTAAAATTGATGTTCAAAATCCAGTATTTTCTTCCCTTGTCGATCCTTTGGAGGTGCTGTCAAAACTTCCCAATGTGCAGATATCCCCGGAGCGTGAATCCATTTCGGTTATAGCCAAAGGGAGTCCGCTCATTTATTTGGGGAATCAGCGTATCAGTCTGGATGAGTTCACCACACTTTCTGTCGATACCATTGAAAGCATAGAACTCATCAACAATCCTTCAGCAAAATATGAAGCCGAAGGAAGAGTGGTGATTTTAATTCAGTTGAAGAAAAACACGGATAAAGGCACGGCGGTAACCATAGGTGAAACACTGTCTTTTAGACAAAACACCAATAATTATATTAGCAGCAACGGGAATCACTCCAACGGAAAATGGAACCTTCGTGCCAATTTAAATTACAACACCATTGGGCAATGGGAGAGCAACACCTTTGCGTTTGCCATTCCTGAACAGAATATTTATTCCGATTATTTGGTGCTAATTCCGGACAATAAGCGGATGCAAATGAATAGCGGTTTGGGGTTCTACTATCCTATAAATGACAATGACTACCTTTCCTTCAACACCATTTTTCGCCGCCAAACGGATGATGCTGGTTTTGAAACTGAAACTTTTCTGCAAAATGGAAGTGAGGTAAATGAAATCATATCTGAAACGGAGAACGACAACCGGAGAGATTATTTCAGTGCCAATTTCAACTTCAATAAAAAGCTCAATAACAACTTGAATCTTTTTACGGGAATCCAATATTCTTCCTTTGATCAGAATTTGCACACAGATATTTCAAACAATTACAATGGCGAAGGACTTGAACTTGACCAAACCAGAGATCAAGATTATAAAATTGAATCCCTTGCGGCCCGTGTGGATTTTGAACAGTCCCTTTCCGAAAATTCCCGATTGGATTTTGGAGCAAGTTGGAACGAAGCTCGAGCAGATGCCTTTAGTGAGGTCATTCAACCTGAAACGCTGAACGATGAAATCACCAGCTACGATTATGAAGAAAGTTTGTATGCCATCTACGCAAATACTGAGTTGAGGGTTGGAAAGAAATTCAACTTCAACCTGGGTGCTAGAGTGGAATACAATCAGGTTGAAGGCCGACTAAAAAATGAACCGCAACCTTTGGTCGAGCGAGAGAACACTAGAATATTTCCCAAGGTTGGCGTTAATTTTACCATTAACAGTACCAAAACCCTTTCGCTGAACTACGCCCGAAACATCAATCGGCCCAATTTCTCGCGAACGAGTTCAGTGAGGGTGTTCATCAACCCGTTTTTGGAGGCCGGGAACAACGTGAATTTGGTTCCGACGGTCACCAATGAGGTTACCACGAATCTTCAGATGGGGAATACATCCATTTTTGGAGGGGTCCACATCAACCAAAACCCTAGATATTTTATGATAGGGTATACCGAAAATGATACCGTCGCCCTTTTGGCGGAAAACAATCTGGACAAGGAAACTGGTTATTATGCCGGATTGACAGTGCCTTTTTCCCATAAAATTTGGTCGTCCACCAATTCGGTCAGCGTCAATTATAACAAAATAAGGGATTCTTCCGCGGCGTTCACCAAGGCCAAACCGTATCTGTATATCTATACCAATCAGCAGTTGAAAGTGGCCAAGGATACCATTGTCTCGTTTGGTGGATATGCACTTACCCAACGAAAAGAGGGCATTATTGAAAGAAATGAAATGATTGTATTGAACGCTTCGGTCACAACTACGTTTTTCAAAAAACTGCAATGTGCATTGCGTTTCAATGATATTTCCAAAGCGATGAATTATGATGAAAGTTATTCCATCAATGGGGTGATGGCCAATGGTACTTACTATGCTGATGGACGGGAAATGGCCCTATCGGTAAAATATAGTTTTGGAGGAAATTCGGCGAACAAGTTCAAGAATAAGGACGTGGATGAGAATTTAAACCGTATCAATCCCTAATGGGTCAATTCTGAAAACAAACTCTCCAAGTTTTTGCTCTTTCGGCTCAGTTGAAGGGTTTTCAGTTGGTTGTCATGCGCAAAGTCGAACACAGCTGGGCGCATATCCTTGGAGGTGGCAAAGGTGATTTCGTACACAAAGCCTCCTGTATTTTTTACGCTGGAAACATTAGGTAGTTGGTTGAGCAGTTGTTCTTCCACCCGATAATCAAACTCCACCTCAATGATTTGCTCTTCCGACTCCCGTAGCTCTTCCAATTTTTTATCCGCCACCAATTTTCCTTTGTTGATGATGATAACCCGATCACAAACGGCTTCCACTTCCTTCATAATGTGGGTAGAAAGCAATATGGTTTTCTCTTTCCCAATTTCACGGATAAGTTTACGGATTTCAACCAGCTGATTGGGGTCCAAACCCGTGGTGGGTTCGTCTAAAATCAACACTTCTGGGTCGTGCAACAATGCGGCGGCCAACCCCACACGTTGGCGATATCCTTTGGATAACTGTCCAATTTTTTTGTGCGCTTCTGGAGTAAGTCCCGTTTGCTCGATCACCGAATCAATTTTGGATTTGGGCACTTGGTACACATCGACATTGAAAGCCAAATATTCCTTTACATACATTTCCAGATATAACGGATTGTGTTCTGGAAGGTACCCAATGCTTTTCTGGACGTTGGTTTCAGCAGTCAATACATCAAACCCATTCACTTCGGCATCACCGTCATCTGCTTTGTAATAGGTGGTCAAAATCCGCATCATGGTGGACTTTCCTGCACCATTGGGGCCTAAAAAGCCAACAATTTCTCCCTTATTGATGGAAAAAGAGACATTGTCCAGTGCTTTTTGCTGGCCAAAGGTTTTAGTGATGTTGCTTACGGTGATGGACATTCGGTTTAATTTGAAACCAAAAATACGGTTTTAGAAGTTTTGATTCACATTGAAGAATTGAATTGTGAAATGAATGGAATTCTTAAAAAAAGGATGGTTCATCAAAATTATATGCAGTGAACTTCCATTTTTCAAAAAAAATCAAAAAAAAATTAGCAACCGCTGTTTGTTATGGATTGAATAGCTATCTTAGCCGCATATTAGTGTACAAATGACAAGAACGTATTTCTGGAACGGTTTTTACTTTTACTTCTTTTTTAAGAGAGGTACGGGACTGTTTTGAATGCGATTAAAGTATATAAACATGTAAAGTCCCGGTAAAAATCGGGGCTTTTTTTTTGTTATGGGTTTAAAAATAGCCATTCAGGGAATTAAAGGATCCAACCACCATCAAGTGGCCAGTGATTTTTTTGGAGAAGACATTGAACTGCTCGAATGTCTTTCGTTTGATGCCATAATCGACCACTTGCTCACGGGTACCGCGGACAAGGGGATCATGGCCATTGAAAACTCCATTGCAGGCTCCATAATTCCTAATTATAACCTGGTGTATCATAATAAGATACATATCATTGGGGAGCATTATTTGAGTATTCATCATAACCTTATGGCGTTACCGGGAACCACCTTGGAGGACATCAAAGAAGTACATTCGCATCCCATGGCCTTGTTGCAGTGTAAGGAGTTTTTTAAGGGATATCCAGACATCAAATTGGTGGAAAGTATGGATACCGCTGAAACTGCCAAACGCATCAAAGAAGGTAAGTTGGCTAATATTGGTGCAATTGCTCCAAAAATGGCTGCAGATCTCTATGATTTGAATATCATTGCCCCTGAAATACAGACGATAAAGAACAACGCCACCCGTTTTATCATCTTAAAAAAACAGAACAAGGTTTTACCGAAAGAGGAAATCAATAAAGCTTCACTTCGGTTTATCACAGATCATAAAAGGGGGAGCTTGGCAACAGTATTGAACGTGATGAGCGATTGCAACCTTAACCTAACCAAGATTCAATCACTTCCAGTTATCGAGACACCATGGAAATATGCCTTTTTTGTGGATGTAACTTTTGATGATTACGAACATTTTTCAAAGGCAAAGGCATTGTTGGAAATCATGTCAGAAGATTTTACCGTTCTTGGCGAATATAAAAATGCATTGTTGTTATGATCACAGCCGATAGGTTACATAGCGTACAGGAATACTACTTCTCCAAAAAGTTGCGGGAAGTTAGGGAATTGATGAACCAAGGGAAGCCCATCATCAATATGGGTATTGGGAGTCCCGATTTGGCACCATCACCCGAAGTGTTGGAAACGTTGCGGGATTCCATTTTGGATGCCGGAGCCCATCAGTACCAAAGCTATCAAGGCCTGCCACAATTAAGGGAGGCTATCGCTGAGTTCTATCTTCAAAAATTCGGGGTGTCGGTCAATCCCAATAACGAGATTTTACCTTTAATGGGATCCAAAGAGGGCATCATGCACATCAGTATGGCTTTTTTGAATCCAGGGGATCAAGTATTGTTGCCAAATCCGGGGTATCCAACCTATGCTTCTGTCACCAATTTGGTCGGAGCTGAGCCGGTTACGTATGATTTGACATTGGAAAATGGCTGGTTTCCCGATTTAGAGCAGCTATCCAAAAAAGATTTGTCCAAGGTAAAACTGATGTGGGTGAGTTATCCCCACATGCCCACCGGAGCTACGGCAACAGTGGAGCAGTTAAAAACTTTGATTGATTTTGCCCTTAAGCATCAGATTTTATTGGTTAATGACAATCCGTATAGTTTTGTCCTGTCCAACAACCCCACCAGTATTTTGTCCATTGAAGGAGCCAAGGATTGCACCTTGGAGTTGAATAGTTTGAGCAAGACCTTCAACATGGCCGGATGGCGTGTTGGAATGGTTTTGGGAAATGCGGAACACATCAATGCAGTACTTAAGGTGAAGAGCAACATGGACTCCGGAATGTTCTATGGAATTCAAAAAGGAGCCGTAGCGGCTTTGCAGAGCGGCCCAGAGTGGTTTGAAGAACTGGATAAGGTCTACACCAAAAGAAGGGAGCTGATGTTTCAACTGGTAGATAAATTGGGATGTACGTATGATAAAAATGCCGTTGGTATGTTCGTTTGGTGCAAACTTCCCGAAGGTGCCGCACCTTCAGAGGAGTTCATTGACCAAATTTTGTACGATAAAGATATTTTCATTGCCCCAGGAACCATTTTTGGGAGCAACGGTGAAGGCTATATTCGCTTTTCACTCTGTGTGAAGGAAGAAAAAATAAAAGAGGCCATAGAAAGATTTAATTAAAAATGTCCCCTTGTGAGGGGACCTGAGGGGTGTTATGAACATTGTTGTTATAGGTATTGGATTGATTGGAGGTTCTTTTGCCAAAGACGTTAAAAGACTGAACCCAGACGCTCAGATTGTGGGTGTGGATAAGAATGAATCGCACCTTGATGAAGCCATGGAACTGGGTATCATCGATTCCAAAGGGGATTATGGTTCTTTGGCTTCGGCCGATTTAGTTTTTGTGAGCATTCCAGTGAATGCCTTGGTACAGGAGCTTCCCAAGATTTTGGATGCCGCCGGTGATGAAACCGTGGTGGTGGATGCAGGATCTACCAAAAGCTTGATCTGTCAATCTGTGGAAGATCACCCAAAGCGGAGAAATTACATGGCATGCCACCCTATTGCGGGTACGGAGTTTTCAGGTCCTTCCGCAGCTATTGAGGGTTTGTATGATGGCAAGACCAATATTATCTGCGAAGTAGAAAAAACAGCATTTAAGCTTCAGGAAAGGGCGTTGGCCATTTTTCAGGATATGAAAATGCGAATTCGATATATGAATCCAGAAGCGCATGACAAACACATCGCCTATGTCTCCCATTTATCACACATCAGCTCATTTATGTTGGGAAAAACGGTTATTGAAAAAGAAAAAAATGAGCGTGATATTTTTGACATGGCGGGGAGTGGTTTTGAAAGCACCGTGCGTTTGGCAAAGAGTTCACCCGACATGTGGGCACCCATATTTGAACAGAACAAGGACAATGTGGTGGAGACGCTGGACGAATACATCCAAAACCTAATTACGTTCAAAAAGCTGATAGAGGAAAATGATTTTGAGAGCGTACACCAAGAAATGAGCAATACCAATAAAATAAAACAAATATTAAAAGGAATACCACTTACAAAAAAATAGAATGTATTATGGAAAACAGTAAGGAAATGAGAAAATGGCTGGATGACATGAAGCTTGATCATCCATTGGTTATAGCAGGGCCTTGCAGTGCTGAAACTGAAGAGCAGGTACTGAAAGTAGCCCACGAACTAAAGGATACCGATGTGAGCTACTACCGCGCAGGAATCTGGAAACCCAGAACCCGCCCAGGTAATTTTGAGGGGGTTGGAGCCATTGGTTTAAAGTGGTTGCAAAAAGTAAAGGAAGAAACCGGGCTTAAAACAGCTACGGAGGTTGCCAACAGAGCCCATGTAGATTTAGCGCTGGAATACGATGTGGATCTATTGTGGATTGGTGCCCGTTCTACGGTGAGCCCATTCATCGTGCAAGAAATTGCCGATGCTTTGGAAGGAACAGATAAGATTATCTTGGTGAAAAACCCAGTAAACCCAGATTTGTCCTTGTGGCTTGGAGCTGTGGAACGACTGTCTTCCGCAAACATCGAAAAGTTGGGGGTTATCCACAGAGGATTTTCAACTTATGAAAAAACCAAATACCGAAACATTCCAGAATGGCAATTGGCCATTGAGTTGCAGACCAAATTTCCTGATCTGCCCATCATTAATGACCCAAGCCACATTTCCGGAAGACGCGATTTGATTTTTGATGTATCCCAAACCGCTTTGGATTTGAATTTTGATGGTTTGATGATCGAAACCCACTGCGATCCAGATAACGCATGGAGTGATGCTTCCCAGCAAGTAACCCCAGAAAGATTGGTGCAGATCATGAAAGACCTTCAGATTAGAAAAGAAACAAACGAAGAAGCTGAATACAACAACAAGTTGACCAACTTAAGGACCCAGATTGATGTGTTGGACAATCAATTGATCGACCTTTTGGGAAAACGTATGAAAGTTTCTGATGGCATCGGTGAGTTGAAAAAACAAAAAAACGTGGCCGTGCTTCAAAGCAATCGTTGGAACGCCATTTTGGGCAATATGATCTTGGAAGGTGAGCAGCGAGGATTGAGCGAGGAATTTGTGTTGAAAATGTTCAAGGCAATCCACCAAGAATCCATCAACCACCAAGAAAAAATCATCAACGCTTAGTAAAATTCTAAGCAAAAAATAAAGCTGTTTGGAAGCGGGAACAATGGATCTCGGCATTCCAAACAGTTTTTTTTGTGTCCAAACTGTAACAAAGGAATACGAATGTGCTCTTTATAGGCGTAAATAACACTATTATGAGAAAAATATATACCCTTTGTTTGTTGTTGATGCCCATGGTTTTTTTCGCCCAGCGAATGATTGATACCGAAGTGGGCCATTTTGATAAGATCAAGGTTTTTGATTTGATTGAGGTAAATCTTATCCAATCCGATGAGAACCGAATCACCATTAAAGGTTGGAATGTGGATGACATTATTTGGACCAATAAAAATGGGGTTTTGAAACTTCGTATGCAGTTGGACAAAAAGTTTCAAGGTGAGGATACCTTTATAGAAGTATACTACACTGATTTGGACGTCATTGATGGCAACGAAGGAGCCAAGATTACCTGCAATGAGTTGGTCAAAAAAAGCAAGATTGAACTAAAAGCGCAAGAAGGAGCCCGTATCCGGATTGGAATGGATGTTGCCCATGCCGACATAAGAGCGGTGACCGGAGGCATTGTGGAAGCATCAGGGTTGGCTGAAAATCAATCAATTGTCATCAATACCGGTGGTGTTTTTGATGGTAGGGATTTGCGAACCTCCAATACCGATGTGAAAATATCCGCGGGAGGTGAGGCCGATGTTTTTGCATCAGAGTTGGTGGATATCAATCTAAGAGCAGGAGGAGATGTTACCGTCTACGGAAATCCAAAAAGTGTACACAAAAAGACGTTTGCCGGAGGCCGAGTATATATGAAGAACTAATTATTGAAAAACAAAAAAGACTGTCTTAACGTCTGAAGTTACGTCATTCTGAATTTATTTCAGAATCTCATTATATTGATACACAACATACTATGAGAACCTGAATCAAGTTCAGGTTGACGAAAAACTACATTTAAGACAGCCTTTTTTATCTAAAGTTGCGACTCAGTATTTACTTCTTGAAAATGTATCGGGTAATAAAAATACCTTGTCCATCACCTTTACCACCTTCACTTTCCACACCACTTACCACAAAGGCCAATTCCCATCCATTGGAAATCATGTCATTGATCATGGAAGTGATCACAGCATCGTTGGCCGCAATGTTTTGGAAACGAATACCACCTAGGTTGTAAAAGTTCAACAATTTGGTTTCTTCAAAATTCTTCACACGAATTTCGCTTCGGTCAGATTTGTTTCGAGTGTTGTCATCTTCGGTCTGTACGCTCGTAAATTCCTTGTAATCCTTTTCCTCAAGGGCGTTAATGATCCTAGATCTACCAAGTCCGTTGGGAACAATGGATTCCACACTGGTAATGACCTTGTATTCCTGTGCATTCATGCTTATGCCCATTACTAGCATAAGACCCAGTGATAATAATGTTTTTCTCATGATTTTTTTGTGATTTATGTTGGAAAGACAAGAGGACATTTAAAAGGGTTGCATGCAGGACAAAAAAAAGTCCTTTGAAATTTCAAAGGACTTCATAAATGAATATTGTATTCTTATTTCTTGAAAATGTAACGGGTAATAAAAATACCTTGTCCATCACCTTTACCACCTTCACTTTCCACACCACTTACCACAAAGGCCAATTCCCATCCATTGGAAATCATGTCATTGATCATGGAAGTGATCACAGCATCGTTGGCCGCAATGTTTTGGAAGCGGATACCCCCTAGGTTGTAAAAGTTCAACAATTTGGTTTCTTCAAAATTCTTTACACGAATCTCGCTTCGGTCAGATTTGTTTCGAGTGTTGTCATCTTCAGTCTGTACGCTCGTAAATTCCTTGTAATCCTTTTCCTCAAGGGCGTTAATGATCCTAGATCTACCAAGTCCGTTGGGAACAATGGATTCCACACTGGTAATGACCTTAAACTGTTGGGCATTCATACTGAATGCAGCAGCTAGGGTTATCACTGCAGTAAAAAAGATTTTTTTCATAATAAATAAGTTGTTGATTGTTAAAACTGTAGACAAAGATATACGCACAAAAAGCAGGATTATTGTTTCTTTGCATTGAAAATATTAACAAATAGTGAACGGAACTGTTTACAAATCCACGGGAAGCTGGTACACCGTTAAGACGGAAGAGGGTACTTTTCACGAATGCCGAATCAAAGGAAAGTTTCGCACGCAGGGGATTAAGAGCACCAATCCCATTGCTGTGGGGGACCATGTGGTTTTTGAATTGGAAACTATTGGTGATGAGTCTGTTGGGGTAATTTCTGAAATTAAGGAACGAAAAAACTATATCATTCGGAAGTCGGTAAAGTTGTCCAAACAGACCCACATTATCGCGGCCAATTTGGATCAGGTATTCTTGCTGATTACCTTGAACAATCCAACCACCTTTACCAGCTTTATTGACCGATTTTTGGTTACAGCGGAAGCCTATGATATTCCAGTGGTACTCCTGTTCAATAAGATGGATGTATACGATGAGGATGAAATGGCAGAAGTAAACTATTTGGTCCAATTATATAAGGAGATTGGATACCATTGCATTGAAATTGCAGCCAAGGAAGGAAAGAACGTAGATAAAGTAAAAGAGTTGATGGTGGACAGAACCAGTATGTTCGCAGGACACTCGGGAGTGGGAAAATCCACTTTGGTCAATGCCTTGGAACCCGGACTTCGGTTAAAAACGGCTGAAATTTCGGAGCAACATTTACAAGGACAGCATACCACCACCTTCGCGGAGATGTATGACCTTTCCTTTGGAGCTCGAATTATAGATACCCCCGGGATAAAGGGGTTTGGCATTGTAGATATGGACGGGGATGAGATTGGGGATTATTTTCCTGAATTTTTCAAGTTGAAATCAGAATGTAAGTTCAATAATTGCCTGCATTTAGATGAACCCAAATGCGCGGTAAAGGAGGCTTTGGAGAAGGATGAAATCGCTTGGAGCAGATACCGAAGTTACGTTCAAATGGTAACCGGGGAAGAAGATAATCCATATCGTGAACGATCATGAGGGCAGTTATACAACGAGTTTCAAGGGCAAGTGTCATGGTGGATAGGCAGGTGATTTCTTCCATTCAAACAGGATTGTTGGTATTGTTGGGCATTGAAGATGCGGATGGAAATGAAGACATGGAATGGCTTTCCAAAAAAGTGGTCAATCTGCGTATTTTCAATGATGAAGAAGGGGTAATGAACCGTTCCGTGCTGGATGTTGAAGGGGATATTATTGTGGTAAGTCAGTTTACCTTGCATGCCCAGACCAAAAAGGGCAATCGCCCTTCCTATATCAAAGCCTCAAAACCCGAAATAGCTGTTCCTATTTACGAAGCGTTCGTGCAACAGTTACAGAATGATTTGGGAAAAAAAGTGGGGACAGGAATTTTTGGAGCTGACATGAAAGTGGATTTGTTGAATGATGGTCCGGTGACCATAATAATCGATACAAAAAACCGAGAATAATGAATATTGAAAACGCCCAAAAAGCCGTCGATGAATGGATCAAAAACCATGGAGTACGTTATTTCAATGAATTGACCAACATGGCCCAGCTCACAGAAGAGGTTGGGGAAGTGGCCCGAATCATTGCCCGGCGCTATGGCGAGCAAAGCGAAAAGGAATCTGATAAAGCCAAGGATTTGGGAGAGGAACTTGCCGATGTTGTCTTTGTGGTACTTTGTTTGGCCAACCAAACAGGGATTGATTTACAGGAGGCCTTTGACAAAAAACTCGACTTGAAGACCAAACGGGACCACGACCGTCATCAAAATAACAAAAAGCTCAAATAAAGTTGGCCGTCTAAGGGGAGATTAGGCGTGTTTTTTCTAGTTTTGAGCCTTTATTCCAAACTAAGAGAGCATTGAGACTTCAGCTTACCATACCTCACGATAAAACCATAAAAAAAAGCATTCAAATAACGGGCTCCAAAAGTGAGACCAACCGTTCTTTATTGCTTCAGGCCCTTTTTCCAAACCTGAAAATTGAAAACCTTTCCAATTCTGATGACGGTGAGGTAATGCAGCAAGGGCTCAAAAAAACTTCGGGTGAGGTAGATATTCACCATGCGGGCACTGCCATGCGATTTTTAACCGGCTATTTTGCTTCGCAGGAAGGAAAAGAGGTCATCTTGACCGGCTCCCAACGTATGCAGGAACGACCCATCAAAATTTTGGTGGAAGCGCTTCGGGAACTAGGCGCCGATATCGAATATGTGGCGAATGAAGGGTATCCGCCCATCAAAATAAAGGGAAAAAAATTGACCAAAAGTAAGGTGTCGCTTCCAGCGAATATCAGCAGTCAATATATTTCATCCTTGTTGTTGATTGCTCCTAGTCTGGAAAATGGGTTGGAATTGGAATTGGTGGGGAAAATCACTTCGGTACCTTACATTAAAATGACCTTGGCGCTCTTGGAACAAATTGGGGTAGGCACTTCTTTTGAAGGCAATCATATAAAAGTCAACCCGAAAGAATCCGTGGATGATACCACTTTGGTGGTGGAGTCGGATTGGAGTTCGGCGAGCTATTTCTATAGTATTGCGGCCTTAAGTAATGTGGGTGCGGAGATTCAATTGTCTTCCTACAAAAGCAATTCGCTTCAAGGCGATAGTGTTATGGCCAAAATTTATGAGGATTTTGGTGTGACAACTTCTTTTTCGGATAACACCATCACCTTGACCAAGGTTTCAGACGATATCGCTTCGCATGTGGAGTATGACCTTTCCAACGCACCGGATACGGCCCAAACCATAGCGGTTACTTGCTTGGGATTGGGTATTGGCGGTCATCTTACAGGGCTGCACACGCTTCCTATAAAAGAGACCGATCGTTTGGCGGCCTTAAAAACGGAGCTCACCAAGTTGGGAGCCCAAGTGGAAATTGATGCTGAAAGCTTAACACTTCAACCCACCACAGATATCAAACCAAACATTGCTATAGATACCTACAACGATCATCGCATGGCCATGGCCTTTGCACCCTTGGCACTGTGCACTACTATTTTAGTCAACGATGCTGGTGTGGTATCCAAATCCTATCCAGATTTTTGGGAAGACCTCACCGCACTGGGGATAGGTGTTCAGGAGGTGTAATTGACATTTAATCACCAAATTACTTGACATCCCCTATGACGAGGTTGTATATTTGCCATCTTTTAAAAAAATCAAAATAAGTCTACATGAAATTATCAAACTTCAACTTTGAGCTACCCAAGGAATTATTGGCCGAATATCCCGCAGAGAACCGGGACGAGTCAAAATTGATGGTAGTTCATCGGGATTCTGGAAAAATTGAGCACAAAATGTTCAAAGACCTAATTGATTATTTTGATGAGGGAGACGTTATGGTGTTGAACAATACCAAGGTATTTCCTGCACGACTTTATGGAAACAAAGAAAAGACCGGTGCCCGTATTGAGGTTTTCTTATTGCGCGAGCTGAATCAGGAGCAACGTCTTTGGGATGTATTGGTAGACCCAGCCCGAAAAATCAGAATAGGGAACAAGCTCTATTTTGGGGATGATGAAAGTTTGGTGGCTGAGGTAATTGATAACACTACATCTCGCGGTAGAACCTTGCGTTTTCTTTACGATGGTTCCTATACCGATTTTAGAAGAAAATTGCGTGAATTGGGCCAGACCCCATTGCCAAAATACATTAAGCGTGATGTTGAGCCTGAGGATGAGGACCGATACCAAACCATTTACGCGAAATACGAAGGTGCTGTTGCAGCGCCTACCGCCGGATTACATTTCTCCAAGCATTTGTTGAAGCGATTGGAAATAAAAGGAATCGACTTTGCTGAGGTTACGTTGCACGTTGGTTTGGGGACCTTCAACCCTGTTGAGGTGGAGGATCTTTCCAAGCACAAGATGGACAGCGAGGAGTTGGTTATTGATGAAAAAGCCACTGAGGTGGTGAACAAAGCCAAGGATAAAAAGAGAAAGGTCTGTGCTGTAGGAACCACCGTTATGCGGGGTCTGGAAAGTGCTGTGTCTTCGGAACACACCTTGAACACTTTTGAAGGATGGACCAACAAGTTTATTTTTCCTCCTTACGATTTCAGCATAGCCAATTGCATGATCACCAACTTCCACTTGCCAAAATCTACCCTATTGATGATGGTTTCGGCATTTGCAGGTCATGATTTGATTAAAAAAGCATACAAGCAGGCAATTTTGGAAGGGTACCGTTTCTACTCCTACGGAGATGCCATGTTGATTCTGTAAACCAGAAAATTTTATAGCATTGAAAATCCCGTTTGATTCAGAAATTGGCGGGATTTTTTCTTGAGTATCTTTACCCTGTGGAAACCAAAAAGAAGGACATACGCGCTTTGACCAAGGAACAGCTCCGCGATTTTTTTGTGTCCCAGGGCGATAAAGCCTTTCGTGGCAATCAAGTCTATGAGTGGCTCTGGCAGAAGTCGGCGCACTCCTTTGAGGCGATGACCAATATTTCTAAGGAAACCCGGCAAATGTTGGAAGACAATTTTGTGATCAACCATATTTGGGTAGACCAAATGCAGCGGAGTTCTGATGGGACCATTAAAAATGCGGTTCGTTTGCATGATGGATTGGTAGTGGAATCTGTTTTGATTCCCACAGAAACACGGACAACAGCCTGTGTTTCAAGTCAGGTGGGATGTAGTTTGGATTGTCGGTTTTGCGCTACGGCACGTTTAAAACGGATGCGTAACCTCAATCCGGATGAAATCTATGACCAAGTGGTGGCCATTGACAATGAAAGCCGGTTGTATTTTGACCGTCCGTTGAGCAATATTGTCTTTATGGGGATGGGGGAGCCCTTGATGAACTACAATAATGTGCTACAAGCCATTGAAAAAATCACCTCCCCAGAGGGATTGGGCATGTCACCCAAGAGAATTACACTTTCTACCTCGGGAGTACCCAAAATGATCCGAAAGATGGCTGATGAAGAGGTGAAATTTAAGCTGGCCGTTTCCCTTCACTCCGCTATAGATGAAGTCCGTACATCCATAATGCCATTCAATGCCACCTTTCCTTTGAAAGATTTGCGTGAGGCACTGGAATACTGGTATAGCAAGACCAAAAACCGAATCACATACGAATACGTGGTTTGGCAGGGAATCAACGATACCCAAGAAGCGGTGGATGCCTTGGTGAGGTTTTGCAAGTTTGCACCTTCCAAGGTCAATCTTATTGAATACAATCCCATTGATGATGGCGAGTTCCAACAAGCTTCTGAAACAGCCCTAAAAATGTATCAGGATACCTTGGAAAAAAATGGAATCACTGTTACCGTTCGCCGCTCCCGTGGAAAAGACATTGATGCAGCTTGCGGGCAGTTGGCCAATAAACAATAACCAATTTTCAATTTACAATAAACAATAAAACTATTTTTATTTACCCAACACCCAACACCCAACACCCAACACCCAACACCCAACACCCAACCAACCCTGCAACTTACCGATAGTTTTGTCCCACCAACTAAATCTTAAAGGATACTTCCACCAACTGTATCATTTTCCCTACTTTTAGGGTTTCAAAACCAATCACGCCAAACCTGTCACGTTGAAGATAGTTTCTCAGATTAGGGAGCCCATTGAGGATGAAATGGAACTTTTTGAGGCGAAGTTTCTCAAATCCATGTCGTCCAAAGTGGCTTTGTTCAACAGAATTACCTATTACATCGTTAACCGTAAGGGTAAACAGATGCGACCCATGTTCGTGTTTTTAACCGCGAAGCTCCTCAATGGAAAGGTCGACGAACGCACCTATACCGGGGCCTCAATCATTGAATTGATCCACACTGCAAGTTTGGTGCATGATGAC
Source organism: Flagellimonas iocasae (assembly GCF_042682725.1). NCBI lineage: Bacteria > Pseudomonadati > Bacteroidota > Flavobacteriia > Flavobacteriales > Flavobacteriaceae > Flagellimonas > Flagellimonas iocasae. Next base: position 132,442 of record NZ_JBHUHU010000002.1, read on the forward strand.
GTAGTGGATGATAGCAATAAACGCCGCGGATTTTTCTCCATCAATGCATTGTGGAAGAACAAAATCGCTGTTTTGGTGGGAGATTTCTTGTTTTCGAAAGGACTCTTGGTATCGCTAGAAAATAAGGATTATGACCTGCTCCATATCATCTCCAATGCGGTACGGGATATGAGTGAGGGCGAATTGCTTCAGATTGAAAAAGCCCGACTTTTAGATATTACCGAAGAGGTTTACTACGATATCATCCGACAAAAAACAGCAACCCTAATTGCCGCTTGTTGTAGTATGGGCGCCTGTTCCGTAAGACCAGATTCTGAAGAAGTGGAAACATTTCGAAAATTTGGGGAACTCTGCGGGATGGCGTTTCAAATAAAAGATGACTTGTTTGATTACGGGGCTGAAAAAATAGGCAAACCCACAGGTATCGACATCAAGGAGCAAAAAATGACCCTCCCTTTGATTTATGCACTAAATAATAGTGATAAGGATAAGAAAAAGTGGCTCATCAATTCCATCAAAAACCACAATAAGAACAAGAAACGGGTAAGCGAGGTCATTGCTTATGTAAAGGAAAAAGGAGGGCTGGACTATGCCGTCACCAAAATGTTGGAATTTAAGGACGAAGCCCTTGCCATTTTGGACAATTACCCCGATTCTGAGTACAAAAGCTCACTTACCTTAATGGTCAATTACGTGGTTGACCGAAAAAAATAGCGACTTTATATCATTGTTTATCAATATTTTATTAAATAAAAAAGGGCTTCAGGCAACGCTTTCTCTTTTAAAGGCGTCTATATTTATAGAACCAATTTTGAAGCAACACTTTTGAAAATTATCTCATTGTACGGTAATGAAAATTCTTTGATCAAGAAGTCTGCTAAAGGAGACCCTCAGGCCCAAAGGCTATTGTATGAGCGGTTTTCCCCAAAAATGTTGAGTGTTTGTAGGCAGTATGTCAAGGATCTGCATTTTGCAGAAGATGTTATGGTAAATGGGTTCATCAAGGTTTTTAAAAATCTGGGCTCATTTCAACACAAAGGGAGTTTTGAAGGTTGGATACGGACCATAATGGTTCGAGAGAGCATCTCGTTCTTGCGCAAAAGACAATTTGTGGTTTATGACGATGAAATTTTTGATGCGCAGCATGAGCAGTCTATTTATAATGAAGGTCTTTTGGATGTGGAATATGTGCAGCAACTTATTGATGCATTGCCTGAAGGATACAAGACCGTTTTCCTGCTTTATGCCGTAGAGGGCTATAACCATCAAGAGATAGCCAAAATGCTCGAGATTACGGAAGGGACTTCAAAATCACAATTGTTCAAGGCCAGAAAGATGCTTCAAGAAAATTTAAGTTTAAAAGGAATGTCGCCCAAATCAAATTCAGCAAGTAAAAAATAAGGATATGGATAAGCTCGAAAAACATATCAAGCAGAAACTGGAAGAACGAACCATTACTCCTTCAAAAGGAGCCTGGGATAAAATCGCTTCCAAAGTGAAAGAACAGCCCCAAAGAAAAAGAAATTCATGGTTTCCCTATGCAATTGCAGCAAGTGTAGTGGGTATCGTCTTTTTGTCCGTACTCTTCTTTGCCGACAGTAATCCAAAAATGGAACAAACCGAGGTGGTGGAGACTGGAACCCAAATAGAATCAAAGGCGCAGCAAGAGGTAACTACTGTGGATGAATCTGGACAAAAAGTGGATTCTCAGTATTCTGATGTTGAAATTGAATCAAAGATTCCGGGAAAAAGGGAAGAACCAATCCCAGAGCCATCAACATACAATTTGGCAGTAGCCAATCAGGAAACAGAACAACCCTTACGGGACGAGATAGAGCTAAATTCGGACACCCTGATTGCACAAAAGGTGGAAGAAGTTGTAGCGCAAGTAACCTTAATGGAAAGTTTAAATAGGGACGTTACTGATGCTGAAGTGGATTCGTTATTGCGAGCAGCGCAACGAGATATATTGACCGATAGGTTATTCACTAATGGTCAATCGGTAGATGCATCCGCCCTACTTGCTGAAGTTGAGGATGAGCTTGACGAATCGTTCCGCGACCAGATTTTTGATGCCCTAAAATCGGGATACTTTAAGCTGCGAACGGCAGTGGCGGACCGAAACAAATAAAATTATTCATCAATCAAAAAACAGACCTCTAAACTTCCTGCCTTAAATAGGCGGGGAGGAGGGAGGTTCATAATCCAAAACAATCATGAAAACAATTACATTTTATTCAGCTGTTTTATTGTTAATTCTTTCCTTTCAGACAATTTGTGGGCAAGATGACCATCAAAAGAAAATTGAGGCCTTACATATAGAAAAACAACGGGTTACTGACCTTGAGAAAGAGGCTTTAAAGGAGGAAGTGAAAGAAATCAATGTGCTATTGAGAAAAGGTAAAATCACCGAAGATGAAGGTGATAAACTGAAAAGAGAGGCGGCCGAAAAGAGGGCGATGAATATTGAGAATAAGGTGGCCATTTTGGAAAACCAAATAGCGCTGTTGGAAAGAAATGAATCCTTTTTGTGGATTTCCGAGGATTTTTTGGATAGCCAGAGAGATTTTTTTGGTGAGGAAGAAGATTTACTCGGATTAAGATATCATAGATCCGATCTTCCAGTAAGGGACAAAAGAACCCATTCAAAGTTTGTTTTCGCTTTCGGGGTACTTAACAATATCATCGAGGATAAACCGGTCTTTGAATTACCTCACCAATTCTTGGGTAGCAAGTCGTTGGAGTTGGGATTGGTTTGGAAGACAAGGGTTTTTAAAAGAAGCAATTGGCTAAGATTTACGTATGGCATTTCGTACCAGTCTAATGGATTAAAGAGTAATAATCAATTGTTTGCTAGGGACAAGGAAATCGTGGGTGATTTTGACCCTCCGGTTGTGGTTTTGGTCAATGCCAATGAACTTTATGGAAGTCCTACCGGGAAATTAAAAAAATCAAAATTTAGGCAGACCGACCTTATATTTCCCTTTCATTTAGAGTTTGGACCATCAACAAAAAGAGAATATGGAGACTACGTGAGATACTCTACAAGGAACAGCTTTAGAGTTGGGGTGGGAGGTTATTATGGTATAAATTTAGAAACGGTGCAAAAAATTAAGCTTAGTGATGATTTTATCCCAAATGGGGAGCAAGCCGCTGAAAATTTAGAACGACTATATTTCTCAGGTTCTGGGGCAAGAAGAAAATCCTTTATAGGCTTAAGTGCTTATGCTGGACACGGCAATAGTACTTTTTACATAAAATATGACCTTACACCCAACTTCAAGCATTCCGATTATTTTAATTCAGATGGCAGGATAACTTCGGTTAAGCGCTATAATATTTCGATGGGATTTCGGTTTGAATTATAAAGCCCGCTCCATTTCTGTAGTAAATTCCTCCTTGTAGTATACCCGTTTGCAATGCGAGCATTCAGCATACTGCACATTGTTGATGGTAAAAATGGGAATCCAGAAAAGGTGGGCATAATTGGGTTGGCAGGTTACGGTTAAGGTATCTGTTTGTTGACAATGGGGACACGCCACGTTACTTAGGATTTTGGTTTCCTTTTTGCCAGGTCTAGTTCCAAAGAAAAGAATCATACCACATCATTTGAAAACAAAGATACCCATTTGGTTTATTCTCGAGTGGGGATATTGAGTTCACTTTTCTTGTTCTCGTTTCGCCAACCAGCTTTGTATTCCCTATCCACATAGAAAATTTTCAAGTCTGATTTGTAATCCCTGTCCACAAAGAAGAGCGATATGTCAGCTTTGTACTCAGCATCTGTAAAATACCACAAACCCACATTGTCCTTAGCTTTGTACGCTCTATCAACCTTAAATACCAAAAGGTCTGCTTTGTACTCCCGATCAACAACAAAGACTTTGAAATCTGCATTGTGTTCAGCTGTTGAATTAAATACGTTTTGGGCGCATAAACTTTGAATGAGGAAGAACAGCAGCGTAGGCAAAAGGAGTTTCTGTATCATTGCATATCCAATTTCATGTTGATGGATAGATTTGAAAACAAATACCTTACCAAAGGAGTTAAATATCTTTTGTTTGTATTTATTTTCTACATTCGCGCACATTTTTAAGAATTGCAGACGTATCACAGTTTGGAGCAATGGTTTTCTTGGATGGATGACCTCTCCGCAAAAGATTATGTGGTCATTGACCATTTTTTTCAGCCCGAAATGTATGCTGAAATCCGGTCTTTTTTTCTCGGAAAACTTCCCAATTTTACTGAAGCGGGTATTGGAACCAACGCGGACAACCAAATCAATAAAAATGTACGCGGCGATTTCACCTATTGGCTGGACCGAAAAAGAGACGAGCAACTTCAACCATTTTGGAATTTGGTGGATGAAATTCTCTACATGTTCAACCGCTATTGTTTTCTGAGTCTTTCGGGATATGAATTCCATTTGGCGCATTATCCTTCAGGGGGGCATTATGACAAACATTTGGATCAGTTCGAAAATCGGAACAACCGCATGATTTCAGTGGTCATTTACCTTAATGAAGGATGGCAAAAAGGAGACGGAGGGGAATTGGAAATTTTTGAAAGGGACGAAACCTCATTTTTAGTGGAACCCCTTGCCGCAAGGTGCGTCATGTTTAAAAGTGCGGATGTACCCCATGCCGTATTGCAGGCCCACAAAAGTCGGTTTAGCGTAACAGGTTGGTTGCTGTATCAACCTTCAGCTGTTGGGCGTTTCATAGGGTAGAACTCAATCTTTTTCGCGGGGTATTTGCCGAATGAGTTCTGCATTCTGGCTATGCTCAGCACTGTAAGACATCACCAGGGTACCTTTGGTGCCATCGTTGGCTTCAATGGCAAAAACCGTGGCCTGGTCATCAGGATTTGTCATCCCCTCAAATCGGTATGAACTTAAGATCTTAAGCTCACGTGGTTGATACTGCTTTTTAGAGTATAGGGCTTTAATGGAATTGTCTCCCGCCTCAAAATCTTCGGTAAATCCATTTTTGGTTAGGATGTTTACCGCTTCGGAAAGGGTGTCAAAATTGTAAATTTCCATGGCAAATCATTTTACCGTCATTCTGTGGTTGCTTGCATAAAGGAATCCGTCCCGCCCACTACAGGAAGTGTAATGGTGGTGGCATCAAGATCAATGGTGAGTTCGGTTCCGGGTTCTGGCCAGAGCGTGAACTCACGATCACTGGAAAAAATCATCAATCCGATTTGCTGTCCTTTTGGAATGATTTGGTCATCGGGCATCAAATCGAAGGTTACCTCATAAAATTTATTGGGAACCAAAGGTTCGCTTTCCGTAATGGAACGATAGTTCTGCGGGTCCGCCCAACCTCGATTGATGATATTGTCTGTAATCTTTGTTCTGCGGCCCTCGGTCCAAGGCAACGAAACCAACCAAACCGAAAGATTGGCCGCCGGCTTGCTACTGGCAAGTTTCACGGAAACCTTGGGAATACCCGAAATGTGAACATCCTCCGTCAATGTTGGGGTAATGTAGATTAATCGATGATTTGTAAATTCTGCCTCAGCCAAAGCCGACCCAGAAAAGGAATAATTGTCTACTAAAGTTTCCTTTCCCTGTTTGTTGGGTTTGCTGTGGGTCAATCCGCCTCGTGCAGGCGCTCCTTTGGTTAAAAATAGAGTAACATCAGAAGCATCCGGATTGGGATAGTCTTTGTACGATGTTGGTTTTTCCCTTTCATCATTTTCACGGACAATCCACGCTTTTGGGTCATTCTCAACCCCATTTTCAATTCCAAATAGATAACGAGTGAACCAACGGTTCATCATTTCAATGGGTGGTGGGCCACCATGTCCATTCTGGTGATAATAAATTTGAACGGGCAGTCCCATCTCGCGGGCTTTGTCATAGATTCTGTAGCTATGTTCGGGCATCACGTTCCAATCATTGAATCCATGGGACATCAATAAGGCGGCTTTCATGGGCTTCATATCATTTAAATAATCGCGTCCAGCCCAAAAATCGTTGTAATCTCCAGTGATTCGGTCTTGTCCATTTTTCATTTCGGTATCCCGAACCACCTTGTTGTTTCGGGCTCTTTTGGACTCATCCCCACTGTGGATGAAATCGTAGAGCACATCAATATCTTCACCAAGATAACCGCCGGGTGAACGAATCAATCCGTTGGAACGGTAATAATGATAGTATGAAGTGTTTGGTGCAATTGGGATGATGGCTTCCAAACCTTCAACACCGGTAGTGGCGGCAGCCAGTGGCAGGGTTCCATTGTACGAAGTACCCGTCATGCCCACTTTTCCGGTGGACCAATAGGCTTTTACCTCTTCGTTTCCGTTGCGTTCGGTATATCCTTTTGCACGTCCACAAAGCCAATCGATTACAGCTTTTGGGGCAAGCGATTCGTTATCTCCACCTACGGTGGGAGCTCCATCTGAAAGTCCTGTGCCCGGTGAAGAGGAGTGTACTACAATATAACCTCTTGGCAACCAGGTCTGGATTTGTGAGTTTGAAATAATTGGTCGTTCCCCAATACGTTGCACCTCTGGGTGGGTTCTTGGTTTGCCAGCCTCGCCAAGCTCGTGTTTTACATCCCACAACGTACCTTCACCAAGACGGGCAACACCGGCAAAATAGGGGCTGGATTCATATACAACCGGAAGTTTCAGTCCTTCGGTCTCGGTTTGCTTGGGGCGTGTGACATCTACATGCACCCTATCCAATTTCCCATCACCATCCGAATCAAACTCGGTTTCCACCCACAAGTCATGTCGAATCCAATTTTCAGGGTCGGCAAAAGCGTCAACAACCTGTGCTTGACCATTTTCAAAAACTGGCGTGACTTTTTCGGCCATTTGTGCAATAAGACCGAATTGGCCCAACAACAAAAATGAAATCAGGAGGAATAAGGGGAATTGTTTTTTCAGCATCATGTATTCTTTGTGTATTTTCAATCTGATGTTGCATGCCCATTTGGTATCAAAAGGCGCAAATCAATATTCTTCTAAGATAGTAAATCTTAAAGGGCTATTTTGATATTGGATTCACCAAAATTTTGATTTTATTTACCTTTAACAGCTCGTTCAACACAAAGCCACTTGATTTCAAAAACTACCATAGACAACGTATATGAAACCGCCCGGGTCGAGGAGGTGATAGGCGATTTTGTGCAGTTGAAGAAATCTGGGTCAAACTTTAAGGGATTGAGCCCTTTTTCAGATGAGCGTACCCCGAGTTTTATGGTGTCACCCGTAAAGCAGATTTGGAAGGATTTTAGTAGCGGAAAAGGCGGAAATGTGGTGGCTTTTCTTATGGAGCACGAGCATTTTACCTATCCCGAAGCCATTAAGTACCTCGCCAAAAAGTATAATATTGAAGTAGAGGAAACCGAGCAGACCAGTGAACAAAAGGAGCAGGCCAATGAACGAGAGAGCATGTATTTGGTCTCTGAATATGCCCAAAAGTATTTTGCCGAAATCCTTTGGGATACCGAACCTGGAAAGGCAATTGGACTCAGTTATTTTAAGGAGCGTGGTTTTACGGACGAGACCATTAAAAAGTTTGGGCTGGGTTATAGTTTGGATGAGTGGGAAGTTTTTACCAAAACGGCTTTGGATGAGGCTTATCAACTTGAATTTTTAGAAAAGACAGGACTCACCATAGTCAAAGAGCAAACGGGTGGGGAAAAGAAAACATTCGACCGTTTTAAGGGACGGGTCATGTTTCCCATCCATTCCATGAGTGGTAGGGTTTTGGGCTTTGGAGGTCGAATTTTGGGTAATGACAAAAAGGCGGCCAAATATCTCAACTCTCCTGAAAGTGAGATTTACCATAAAAGCAAGGTGCTTTATGGCATCTATTTTGCCAAACAGGCCATAGCCAAGGAAGATAACTGCTATTTGGTGGAAGGCTATACGGATGTCATCCAGATGTATCAGCGTGGGGTGGAAAATGTTGTTTCTTCCAGCGGAACGGCTTTGACCCCAGAACAGATTCGGTTGATCAATCGGCTTACCAAAAACATCACTGTACTTTTTGATGGCGATGCGGCGGGATTGCGCGCATCCCTTCGTGGTATAGACTTGATTCTGGAACAGGGCATGAATGTTAAGGTCTGCACCTTTCCAGAAGGGGAAGACCCAGACAGCTTCGCCAAGAACAATACGTATGAAGACCTGGTTCTCTATTTAGAGGAAAATGCCAAGGACTTTATTCAGTTCAAAACCTCTTTATTAGCCAAAGAAGCCGCCAATGACCCTATAAAACGGGCCGATACTGTTCGTGATATTGTAAATAGCATCAGTAAGATTCCAGACCGCATCCAAAAAGAAATCTACATTCAGGAATGTGCCAAGATCATGCAGATTTCGGAGGAGGTGCTGTACAATACCCTTGCTCAGATTGACAAAAAACAGGTCACAGACACTAACAAAAAGCTCAAAGAGGAACGAAAAGTCTTTGAAGTGGTCAAAAATGACCCCGTGGTTGAAAAGGTGGATGTGCAATATGAGTTGGAGCGAAAAATCATTGAAGTACTTTTACTGTATGGAAATGAAGAGCAGGAGTTTGAGGATTTGGTGTTGAAGGAAAATGAAGAAGGTGAGTTGGTCTTGGAGCCTGAAGTTGTGGAAGCAAAAGTCTATGAAAAAGTGTTTTTGGACCTGCAAGAGGATGAAATTGAGCTGACGAACGAACAGTTTCGTTCAATCTATTACAAACTCATTGAAAACCTCAATGAAAATGAAGCTTTTGCCGTCAATACCTTTATGACGGAGTTGGATCAAGAAATGGTTCCTGAAGTTTCTTCCATTTTAATGGAAGAGGAGCAATATGTATTACATGATTGGGAACGAAAAGATATCTATCCAAAAGAGAAAAAAAACGGGGTGGCCCAACTAGTAGGGGAGACCATTCTTACCCTTCGGTGCAACTTGATTAAAAACCGGATTCAAAAATTGCAGGAGCAGACCCAGGACCAAAATGGCGACAACACAGAGATTTTGGAGGAAATCGTGAATTACCTTCAGTTGAACAAGTTGTTGAACGCCAAACTGAATCGGGTACTTTCCTAAAAAAAATCCCGAACTATTAGCCCGGGATTCACTTTAGTTAGTTTGGATTGGTTAATTAATAAAGTTCCAAAGCTTTGGCTTGCTGCAATAGGTCCACCAAATTATCTACGTTCAATTTTTTCATTAAACGCGCTTTATAGGTACTTACGGTTTTTTCGTTAAGGTTGAGCCCTTCGGCCACTTCCTTGTTTCGTTTTCCGCTGGCCAGTAATTTCAACACTTCAACCTCTCTAGAAGATAGTTTTCTAAAGAATCTTCTCGGTTTTTGTGTTCCTTCATCAAATGCCAAGCGTTGCGCCAATTCATTGGTGATAAACATGTTGCCTTCGCTTACCTTTTTTACTGCAGATATGATATAATCCAAATCGGCAGTTTTTGAAAGGTAGCCAAACGCACCTGCTCTAATGGTGCTCAGGGCATACACGTCTTCGGATTGGCCACTGTACATTAATGTTTTGACATTGGGAAATTCCAGTTTCATCTTTCGCAAAGTAGCAATCCCGTTGATTTCTGGAATATCCATTTCCAAGATAACAACATCTGGGGCTACTTTATTTAATGCTTCGAATAATTCTGAGGTTGTGGAAACATCTGCAATGATTTCAATATCTGGGCTAGATTCGAGCACTTGTTTAATACCAAGCCTGACAATGGGATGATTGTCAGCAATCAATACTTTTATCATTCGGTTTGAGTTTACTTATAATCGTTGGTTAGCTAATTACTTACGTAACTTAGCAGGCAAGATAACAATTTGGTGACGTAAAACTGTAATTTTTTTCTTAAAACCCCAGAATTTCTATGGTTTTTTTCGTCTTAAACTGGGTTTTATGCGTTAAATGGTCATTTTAAGCCACTTGGAATCTCACAAATGGGTATGGGAATCATCTTGTGCTTGTTAGCAGTATTGTATCTTTTGTAGATAGCGAAAACCTCTTTTTCCCTATCAGAAAAATCCTCAATGGTCTTTCCTTCTTCATCCATTTTCATGGCCCATTCCAGTTCTGGGTACGATGCTCCGATTTGGTCTTCATCGGTTCTGCTGTCGCCCCAAAGTCCATCGGTGGGTGGTGCTTCCATAATATCTTGGTTTACACCCAATACCCTTCCTACTTCGTATACTTCTGTTTTAACCAAATCTGCAATGGGGCTTAGGTCGACTCCGCCATCACCATATTTGGTATAGAATCCTATCCCAAAATCCTCCACTTTATTTCCAGTACCCGCAACCAGATATCCTTTTAGGGCGGCAAAATAGTACAGGGTGGTCATTCGCAGTCTTGCGCGGGTGTTGGCCAAGGACATAAAACGCTCTTCCTCGGTTTCTACACTTGGAAAGGCGGTCACCAAACTATCGAATACAGGGGTAAGGTTTACCTTTTGGCGCGATACGTTGGGGAAATTCTCAATGAGCCAATCAATATGTCGGTCAGCGCGGGTTACTTGGTCTTCACCTTGGTGAATGGGCATTTCCACACACAAAAGGTCGAGTCCGGTTTTTGCACAAAGCGTTGAGGTTACCGCGGAATCTATTCCTCCGGAAACGCCAATGACAAAACCTTTACATTTTGCGTTTGTGGCATAGTCCTTCAACCAGTCCACTATATGTGCAATTACCTTTTCTGTTTGCATATCGTACAATTTGGATTCATTAAATTACCTTTGTGCCCTGTAAATTTAAACCCTGTAGTCTTAAAAATGAAGAGGTCAGTAAAATACTTTACCCAAATTGGAATTTTTGCTTCCTTTTTTTTGCTGTTTCTTGTTTTAGGAGGATGTGAGGAGACCAATAAAACGGAGGAAGAGATTTCCAAAGTTTCTGTTGATTTTAAACTTTCACGGTTTGATCGCGAATTTGCCAATGCATCGGCGGAAGATATTCCCCAGTTGAAGAAAAAATACCCTTACCTCTTTCCGCAGCAATTTCCAGACAGCATTTGGGTGAATAAACTATCGGATACCCTTCAAATTGAACTTTCTGAAGAAGTGGACAAGGCTTTTGGGGATTTTGAGGAAGAATCTGAAGCGTTAGAGTCCCTTTTTAAACATATCAAATATTATTTCCCAGGATTTAAGGCGCCCAAAGTGGTCACCTTGACTTCAGATGTGCGCTATAACGACCGAATTATCCTCACCGATACCTTATTATTAATAGGATTGGATAATTATTTGGGCAAAGACCATCATTTTTATGAAGGCATCCAACGGTATATCGCCGAAGGTCTCGATAAAAAATTCTTGACTTCTGATGTAGCCAGTGCATTTTCCAAAACCGTGCTTACCTATCCACGGAATCGGACTTTTTTGTCGCGAATGGTTTATTATGGTAAGGAACTTTATTTGAAAGATAGATTGCTTCCTTCTATTCCCGATGCGCAAAAGATGGGTTACTCCGATGAAGAGCTAGAGTGGGCCAATGCCAATGAAGAGCAAATGTGGCGCTATTTTGTGGAAGGGGAACTATTGTACAGTACTGACTCGGCGTTGGACCGAAAATTTTTGGACCCAGCACCTTTTTCCAAATTTGGTTTGGAGTTGGACAATGAGTCTCCTGGGCGATTGGGCAGATATATGGGCTGGCAAATCGTTAGGGCCTTTATGGAAAATAATCCCATCACGTTGCAGCAACTATTGGATATGCCTGCGGATGAAATTTTAAAAGAATCAAATTACAAACCCAGAAAATAATGGCGGTAACACATACCTCAGAAATAAAATTAACGGTAGGATTGGATGAAAACAGGGTTCCTGAAGCATTGACATGGTCAGCACAAGACGGTGGCGTCGAAAATGAAGAGGCAAAGGCCATGATGCTTTCCGTTTGGGACAGTAAGAACAGGGAGTCCCTTAAGATTGATTTGTGGACCAAGGACATGCCGGTGGATGATATGAAAATATTCTTTCACCAAACCTTGACCACCATGGCCGATACGTTTATGAAGGCGACCCAAGATGAGAAAATGACGGCAACCATGAAGGATTTCTGCGACTACTTCGCTGAAAAATTGGAGTTGGATAAATTGTAGGTCAATCTATGGGCTGGTTCAGCCGATTGAACTGCGCCTTTTGAGCTCCCTGAAGATTTAGTTGATTCAAAACCTTGTCTTTGGTGGGTCTTTTCAAATACAAATAAAAAAGTAGGAAGAGCCCAATAAACAAATAGGCAAAATTCTGGGTGTTGTAAAAAATCACAATACAAAATAGCGCAGGACCTTCAAGCAGTGCATACGAAATAATGCAGGCTGTTTGAAACCGAGCCAGTTTCTCCTTCAATCCCATATTGGAAGGAATGCTTTTCACCATTTTTCTAAAAAGGAAGTCTCCTAAAAAAATACCAACCATGGCAACGACGGGAACAATGGCCAAGAACATATCGTCTGAATCAGAGAAACTCAAATGCGCATCTTGGATTTGAAAATAAAAAAATAGGGCCAAAATCGCTGGTGTGGCCAAAATTCCCAAATGTAAAAAGGCCAGTATTTTTACATAAGAAGCAGGGGTAAAGCTATTTTTAACGTTCTGCATGATTTGGTTTTGATGTAAAGAAACATAAAATTTAACAATGCAAGTGTCTTTACCATTATAATGGGGAGTATGATTTCAACGCAATTGATTTTTGTGTACAATGCCAATTCAGGAAAGCGTAATGCACTATTGGATAGCATGCACAAAGTTTTCAGTCCATCCACATATGACTGTAACTTGTGTGATATTACTTTCGGGTTGGTTACTGAAAACAAGCTTTGGAAGGAATTTCGTGAGCAAAGCAATTTACCCATGACTTTTTTGCATAAGGATGAATTTGCCAAAAGTTATGCTAGCAAGTTTGGTCATCGATTTACGTTTCCCATTGTTTTGATGGAAAATGATTATGACTTGGAAGTTTTTATTTCCACTGAAGAATTAAATGCACTGCAATCCGCTCAGGAATTAATTGAAGTGATACAGAAACGCTCAAAAAAAATGCCCCAATAAAGGGACATTTCTATGGTTTAGGAGTTTTATCGTCCAATTTTCCCGAGGCTCATTGGGACTTCCATGAGCAACACCCGGCTATCGGTAAGCGATTTTAAATCGAAGGCATCGGTTTCCCAAAGGCCAAAACCGTCTCTTTTTTCCAATTTTTGCCCATTGATTTCCACTTCGCCTTCCAAAATAAAGGCATAGACACCGTTACCTTCCTTTTTTATCGAATACGAATCGGAAGAACCAGCTTCAAAATTGCCAAGGTGGAACCATGCATCTTGATGCACCCAAACACCTTCATCATCTGGATTTGGGGAGAGCACTTGGTAAAATGCATTTTTCTTGGCAATATCCCTTGTTGAGATCTGGTCATACCGGGGTTCCACGTTTCGCTCATTCGGGAACACCCAAATTTGAAGGAATTTCACGGCCTTGTCAGCATTTGCGTTGTATTCACTATGGTAAATGCCCGTTCCGGCACTCATCACCTGAACATCACCTTCTTTAATGGTGGCGACATTGCCCATACTGTCCTTATGCTCCAAATCCCCTTCCAAAGGAATGGAGATAATTTCCATATTGTCATGTGGATGGGTTCCAAACCCCTTACCTGCGGCTACTTGGTCATCGTTCAATACACGCAAGACCCCAAAATGCATCCGTTCTGGGTTTTGGTATCCTGCAAAACTAAAGGTATGGTGACTGTTCAACCACCCATGATCAGCATGACCTCGGGTATTCGCTTTATGCAAAACTGTTTTCATTTTATGCTCTTTTTTAAGTTGAAACTCAACAACGAAACGTTGTACTCTTGTAGATGGCTTTTAAGTCGCAATATCTACTGATTTCTTACTTTTTGGATGGTGTTGCAACGATTACTGATTCTTGAAAAAATCTTGGTTGATGGCCTCAATATATTCCAACAATTCTTCGCGTCCCATTCGGTTGGAAGACGAGGTGGTAAAATGTGGAGGGGCTTCTTCCCAAACACTGTCTGTCAATTTCTTCAGATAGGCGTTTGCCTGTTTTTCAATCACTGCAGGTTTCAGTTTGTCGGCCTTGGTAAAAATAATGGCGAAGGGAACCTGGTTCATGCCCAGCCATTCCATAAATTCCAAATCCACGGGTTGTGGGTCGTGGCGAATATCCACTAACACAAATCCGCAGACCAATTGTTTTCGTTTTTGAAAATACTCCGTGATATATTTTTGAAAGGTCTTTTTGTCTTTCTTGGATACTCTGGCATAACCGTATCCAGGCAAATCCACCAAAAACCAATTATTGTTGATTTTAAAATGGTTGATGAGTTGGGTCTTCCCGGGCCGCCCGGAAGTTTTAGCCAAGCCTTTACGATCCATCAGCATATTGATCAATGAGGATTTCCCAACATTGGACCGTCCGATAAACGCATATTCGGGCAATGGCTCATTGGGGCATTTGGCAACATTGGAGTTGCTCATTACAAACTCGGCGGAAGAAATCTTCATTTTGAACAGATTTTAGACGCTAGATTTTAGACGATAGACTTAAAACTAATGCTTTATTTTGAAAAAGGCTTTGTTCTTGAGAAAGGACATGGATTGATACCAAGTTGCTTCAACTTCACGAGGATTTCCTTCATGGTCTTCCACATCGATTAAGTAATAGCGCTTTCTATAGCGGAATAAAGATAGAAGAGTCTCACCATTTTCAAAGTTGGGATTCCAAGGCTTTTTGACTTTTTGATGCCGAATGTACTTTAAGTTTTTTGAAACTAGATATTCTTCAATTCTAGATACAGGTATAGAAGCATTTGCAATTGAAACTTTGATGACTAGAAATAGCGAAGCAATAATTACAAGAATACTAAAAACATCCATCAAAAAGGTTTAACTGTCTAGAATCTAACACCTAACACCTAACACCTAACTACTAGAACCCTCTCTTTTTCAGCCAAGCTTCAAGAATGCGGTTAAAGTCTTCTGGGTGCTCCATCATTGGGGCGTGACCACATTTTTCAATCCAAAACAAATCGGAATCTGGTAAAAGCTCGTGGAATTCTTTAGCTACGTTTGGGGGGGTAACCGTATCATTTTCTCCCCAAATAATACAAGTTGGAGTCTTCATGTGCGGTAAGTCCTTGGACATATTATGCCGAATGGCACTTTTGGCAATGGCCAATGTTTTTACCAACTTCATACGGTCGTTTACAGTGGCAAAAACTTCGTCCACAATTTCCTTAGTGGCTACTTCAGGGTCGTAGAAAACGTCTTGGGCTTTCTTCTTGATGAACTCATAATCACCGCGCTTTGGATACCCATCGCCCATGGCACTTTCATAAAGTCCAGAGCTTCCGGTGATGACTAAGGCCTTCACCATTTTTGGGAACATCTTGGTGTGGAGTAGGCCAATGTGTCCACCCAAGGAATTTCCTAAAAGAATGACATCTTTCAATCCCTTGAACTCGATAAATTCCTCTAAAAACTTGGCGAAGTTCTTTACGGTAGTTTTAAGTAAAGGCATGTCATAGATGGGGAGTTCTGGAATCAAAACCTTATATCCTTGGGCTGGAAAGTATTCCGAAACCCCTTGAAAGTTACTCAATCCACCCATGAGACCATGCAAGATAATCATGGGCGTACCCTCGCCCATTTCTATATATCTGTATTTGCCTTCCTCAATGATATGCTCTTCCATCAATAGTTAGTTGGTGCTAAGAGGGGCAAATATAGGCAATTCATATCACACGGATTTCAGGTTTTTTCTATCTATTCCACATCTTTTTTAAGTTTTTCAAAGTAAGCGATTCCCACATGTAAAAATTTGAAAGGGTGTTCTTGGAGTCAAATCAGGTGGATTTTGCTGAAAAGTGGGGAATTTATTAACAAATGTGTCTTTAAGTGGAGAAATGTGGAAATAAAATCTATATATTTGAGTTGTAATAAGTAACCAATTGATTTCTAGTGACCCATATCATAGGACAACATGATTGCAAAGCAGATTCAAAAGGAAGGGTTTTACTGCCTATTTCCTTGAAGAATCAGCTATTGCCTGTTTTGAAGGATGGGTTCGTGATCAAACGGTCCGTTTTTCAACAGTGTTTGGAGCTTTATCCCAAGCAGGAGTTTGATGTTCTCATGCAGAAGGTGATGAAGAAGAGCAAAATCAACAGAAAGTACGATGCTTTCGTTCGAAACTTCGTGGCCGGGATGAAGGAAGTCACAATCGATGGGGATTCCGGAAGATTGCAGATACCTAAAAATCTTGTGGATTTTGCTGGAATCGATAAAGAAGTGGTGCTCAATGCTGTTTTTGACAAGATAGAGATTTGGGACAAGGACAAGTATGAGAAAGTCTTGGCTGAAGGTGAAAAGGATTATGCCGATCTAGCGGAAGAGATTTTTGACGACGATGAATAGTGCTTATCACAATCCGGTACTGTTGCAAGAATCGGTGGACGGATTGAATATAAAACCAAATGGAGTGTATGTGGATGTCACCTTTGGTGGCGGAGGGCACTCCACTGAAATATTGAAACGATTGGGCGATGATGGAAAACTGTTCGCATTTGATCAAGATGAGGATGCATTGCAAAATGCGATTGATGATGAACGATTCCAACTGATCAACCAAAACTTTCGATATCTCAAACAGTATTTAAAGTTCTATGGCATTCGGAAAGTTGATGGAATCCTGGCAGATTTTGGGGTTTCTTCCCATCAGTTTGATGAGGCAAGCCGCGGTTTCTCCACTCGCTTCAGTGCGGATTTGGACATGCGGATGAACAGAAACGATGAATTGTCCGCTTTTGAAGTGGTCAACTCATATTCCCAAGAAGATTTAGCGTCGGTCTTGTTCCAGTACGGTGAATTGCGCAACGCAAACGCCATGGCCAAGGTCATTGTGGAAGCCAGGTCTCAGGTAACCATCAAAACCACGGACCAGCTCAAAACGGTTTTAGCTCGATTTCTGCCCAAGATGAAAGAGAACAAAATTTTGGCGCAAATCTATCAGGCCATTCGAATTGAGGTCAATCAAGAAATTGAGGTGCTGAAGGAGTTTTTGCTCCAAGTACCTGAGATTTTGGAAAAAGGTGGTCGATTGAGTCTGATCAGCTATCACTCATTGGAAGACCGTTTGGTAAAACGCTTTATAAGAGCTGGGAGTTTTGAGGGAGAACCAGAGAAGGATTTTTATGGGAACATCAATGTTCCTTTAAAGAAAGTGGGCGGATTGATTGTGCCATCAGCCGAAGAAATAGCTCGGAACAACAGAGCAAGAAGTGCAAAACTCCGTATTGCGGAAAAGTTATAAGTGAGATTCCCATTTTCATGGGAATGACAAAAGGAATACAGGAATGAAAAAGGGATTACTGGACATTTTAAAAGGAAAGTTTTTGGTGAGCGGAGATGCTCCTAAGAACTGGATGTTTTTGTTATATGCCTCTTTCTTGGCCGCCTTAATGATTTCTAGCAGCCACCGTGCCGATAAAAAAGTATTGGAAATCGCTGCTTTGAACGAAGAAGTGCGCAAGTTGCGCAGTGAGTTCGTTGAGGGCCGTTCTCGAGTGCAACAATTAAAACTGGAATCCACTTTACGCAAGGAAGTGGCGGAACAAGGACTTGTTCCCTCCGAAAATCCACCAAGGAAAATCAAAGTAAAATCAGCAGAGTAGTGGCGATATCTGAAAAAAATATCATGAACAGACTGTACCTCGTTGCCGGGGGATTGGTTGTTTTGTCCATTGCCGTGGTGGTGAAATTGGTGGATATCCAAATGGTGAAGGGGTCGGAGTACAAGGAACTCGCCCTGAGTCAAACGGAGAAAATGTTCACCATTGAACCCAATCGTGGAAACTTGTATTCGGAGGATGGTAGCCTTTTGGCTGCTTCAGTGCCTAAATATGAGGTGCGATTTGATGCGAAGACCGTTTCCGAGGATAATTTTCAAAAATATGTGGGTCCGTTATCGGATTCTTTGGGCTTGTTGTTCGACAAACCTTCATCGCACTATAGGCAATTGTTCCGCAAGGCAAGGGCCAATGGTAACCGCTATACACTGGTAGCTCGAAATGTAGACTACTTAGATTACGTGAAAATAAAGCAATTCCCGCTTTTCAAACTGGGGCCCTATAAAGGTGGATTCATTGAAACACATCGTGTGGTTCGTGAATATCCTCTCGGACAAATGGCGGCCCGTAGCATAGGTTATGAGCGCGTGGATGAAAATGGATACTACACAAGAGTTGGGTTGGATGGAGCTTTTGGGGAATCATATTTGCGCGGGCACGAAGGCAAGCGTTTAAAGCAACGCATCGCCAAAGGACAATGGAAGCCCGTTGGTTTGGATAATATTGTGGAACCTCAAGATGGTTTGGATGTGGTTTCCACCATCGATATCAACATTCAGGATATAGCACATCATGAACTTTTGGCCCAACTCGAAAAATATAATGCCGATCATGGCTGTGTGGTGGTTATGGAAACCAGGACGGGTGAAATCAAGGCGATTTCCAATTTGGGGATTACTTCTGAAGGAACCTATTACGAAAAACTGAACTATGCCGTAGGGGAATCCCACGAGCCGGGTTCCACCTTTAAATTGATGTCGCTCGTCGCGGCATTGGAAGATAAAGTGGTAGATACCAGCACGGTCATCGATACCGAAAAAGGTAGGTATCGGATTTATGATGGTGTTGTGAAGGATTCCAAGTGGGGTGGTTATGGGAAAATTTCAGTGGCAAAAGCATTTGAGGTTTCTTCAAATACAGCCTTTGCCAAAATCATCAATGAAAACTATAAAGATCAACCCGAGAAATTCGTCAACCGCTTGATGAACATGGGTCTTCATAAAAAATTGGGATTGCCCATCATTGGAGAGGGTGACCCTGTGATTCGTTATCCAGGGGATAAAGGGTGGTCTGGAATCTCATTGGGTTGGATGTCGCACGGATACGAAGTATCCATGACGCCCTTGCAAACTTTGGCCTTCTATAATGCCATTGCCAATGATGGCGAATATGTAAAACCACGATTGATCAAAGAGGTTCGTGAAGGCAACGAGGTCATTAAAAGATTTGATAGACAAGTATTGAATTCATCTGTTTGTTCCAAAGAGACTGTGAAAAAGGTGCAGAAACTGATGAAGGATGTGGTGGAAAAGGACTTCGGAACAGGCCATAAGCTGTATTCCAAGAACTTTTCAATGGCCGGGAAAACGGGAACCGCCCAGAAAAATTATGTGGAAAAAGACCCAGATAGATTGGCGTATATCTCCACATTTGCGGGATACTTTCCTGCGGACAATCCAAAATATTCCTGCATTGTCATCATTCATGAGCCTGATAAAAGCGTGGGATATTATGGCGCTGATGTATCCGGTCCTGTTTTTAAGTCCATGGCCCAGAAAATCCATGCCATTTCACCTTTGGTGGATGAGGTGGAAGAGAAGGTCTACGACAAGAAAACCTTGGAAGAGGATTATCAGAGATACTATGCCCAAGTTCAGAAAAAGTATGACACCGTTCCCGATGTAAAAGGAATGACTGGAATGGATGCAGTTTCCTTGCTCGAAAATTTAGGATTGGAAGTCGAGGTGCATGGAAATGGAAAAGTAAAGAGACAGTCCATCGATAAGGGAACGGATATTAAAAAAGTTAAGAAAATAGTACTGGAGCTTTCATGAAGTTATTGAAGGACATATTATATGGTGTAAGCCTTTCCGCAGTGAGTGGGGATACCAACGTAATGGTGAACCTTGTCCATTTTGATTCCCGAAAAGTATCAATGGATGATGTTTTCGTTGCCGTTCGCGGTACCATCACTGATGGACATAAGTTCATTCAAAAAGCGGTGGATTTGGGTGCAAGAGCCATTGTATGTGAAGAATTGCCAGAGTTGATGGTTGATGGTGTTACTTATCTAAAAGTGCCCGATTGCAACAGCGCGTTGGCCATCATCGCTTCCAATTTCTACGATAATCCTTCCAAAAACTTGAAGTTGGTAGGGGTGACCGGAACCAATGGAAAAACTACCGTAAGCACCCTACTTTACAATCTCTTCAAAAAAGCGGGCTATAAAGTTGGACTGCTTTCTACCATCAAAGTAATGGTGGATGACAAAGAGTATCCCGCCAGCCATACAACTCCAGATGTTTTGACCATCAATGATTATTTGGCCAAGATGAATACGGAAGGCGTGGAGTTCTGTTTTATGGAAGTGAGCTCGCATGGTATCCATCAGAAAAGGTCCGAAGGATTGCGCTTTACTGGAGCCATTTTCACCAATTTGAGCCATGACCATTTGGATTATCATAAAACCTTTGCCGAGTATCGGGACACCAAGAAAAAATTATTCGATGGTCTTCCCAAGACGGCCTTCGCCTTGGTGAACATTGATGATAAAAACGGCTTGGTGATGTTGCAGAACACCAAAGCCAAAAAATATACCTACGCCCTAAAATCCTACGCAGATTACAGGGCCCAGATTTTGGAACGGCAATTCAACGGGCAATTGTTGAAGATGGATGATAACGAATTGTGGTCCAAACTGATTGGTGACTTCAATGCCTATAACCTATTGGCCATTTATGCCACTGCGGACATTTTGGGGTTGGAGAAGATGGAAATCCTACGATTAATGAGTGAATTGGAGACCGTTGACGGACGGTTTCAATATTACATATCGAAAAAGAAAATAACGGCTATTGTTGATTATGCCCATACGCCGGATGCACTAAAAAATGTGTTGATTACCATCAATGCATTGAGGACTGGAAATGAAAACGTCATCACCGTAGTGGGGTGTGGTGGTGACCGTGATAAGTCTAAGCGTCCGGTTATGGGTCATATCGCTTCCGAAATGAGCAATCAAGCCATTTTTACCTCAGACAACCCACGTTCTGAGTCAGCTTCGACCATCATTGAAGAAATGGAAGCCGGAGTAGAAGCACAAAATGTCAAAAAAGTATTGTCCATAGAAAACCGAAAGCAGGCCATAAAGACAGCGTGTAAGTTGGCGGTTGCCAACGACATCATTTTGGTGGCTGGAAAAGGGCATGAAACCTATCAGGAAACCAATGGTGTCCGAGTGGATTTTGACGATTTAAAAGAAGTTAAAGAGGCCTTGAACAGCCTAAATAAATAATGTAGTCCATGCTATACTACTTGTTTGAGTACTTAGAGAAACAATACCAACTGCCTGGAGCGGGACTTTTTCAGTTCCTTACGTTTAGGGCGGCCATGTCTGTATTGTTGTCTCTTTTGATAGCAATGGTCTACGGAAAACGAATCATCCTCTTTTTGCAGAAAAAGCAAATTGGGGAGACTGTCCGGGATTTAGGGTTGGAAGGTCAACAACAAAAAGCTGGTACACCAACTATGGGCGGTTTGATCATTATCTGGTCCACCTTGATTCCCGTTTTACTCTTTGCCGATATCGAGAACGTATACATCATTCTATTGATCATTACCACAGTTTGGATGGGTATCATTGGATTTGTGGATGATTACATCAAAATATTTAAAAAGGATAAAAAGGGATTGAAGGGCCGCTTCAAAGTCATGGGTCAGGTGGTTCTTGGATTGATAGTGGGAGCCGTGCTTTATTTCCATCCAGGAGTGACCATTAAGGAAAAGGATACCACCCGTATCACTTCAAACTTTCAGGTGGAGCGAGTTTTTGGCGAAGAGACCAAGGCCGTTCGGACAAATGTGCCCTTCTTTAAGAACAATGAGTTGGATTATGCCGAATTGATTTCTTGGATGGGTGATGGTATGGAAAAATATGCCTGGTTGATTTTCATCCCTGTGGTGATTTTTATCATCACTGCAGTGTCCAATGGAGCCAACCTTACTGATGGTATTGATGGACTGGCTGCCGGCTCGTCCGCCATTATAGTACTCACCTTGGGAATATTCGCCTGGGTTTCAGGAAACATTCAATTTTCGAATTATCTCGACATCTTTTATTTACCCAGAGTGGGGGAATTAGTGGTGTTCATAGCAGCATTTGTTGGAGCCTTAGTTGGATTCCTTTGGTACAATGCCTATCCAGCTCAAGTTTTTATGGGAGACACCGGAAGTTTGACCATTGGAGGGGTCATTGCGGTTATCGCTATCATTGTCCGAAAGGAATTGTTGATTCCCATTCTCTGTGGAATCTTCTTCGCGGAATCTTTATCGGTGATGCTGCAAGTGGGCTATTTCAAAAGGACCAAAAAGAAGTATGGTGAAGGAAAACGGATATTCTTGATGGCACCATTGCACCATCATTATCAAAAGAAACTATATCACGAGAGCAAAATAGTGACCCGATTTTGGATCATTGGAATTTTATTGGCAATCATCAGTATTGTCACCCTTAAAATTCGATAGATGGCGCGCTTGGTGATACTTGGAGGAGGAGAAAGTGGTGTGGGAACCGCCATTTTGGGAAAAAAGGAAGGATTTGAGGTCTTTGTTTCGGACAAAGGCGAGATCAAAGAGAAATACAAAGAAGTTCTTGAACATTTTGAGATTGAATGGGAGTCCGGCGAACACACCGAATCCAAAATCATGAATGCTGATGTGGTCATGAAAAGCCCTGGTATTCCGGATAAGGTGCCATTGGTAAAAGCACTTGTTGAAAAAAGGATTCCAGTGATTTCGGAGATTGAGTTCGCATCAAAATACACGGATGCCACCTTGATTGGAATTACGGGAAGTAATGGCAAGACCACTACCACCATGCTCACCTATCATCTTTTAAAAGATGGGGGTTTAAACGTGGGAATGGCTGGAAATATTGGCGATAGCTATGCAAAAATGGTAGCGGAACAGGATTTTGACCAGTATGTGTTGGAAATCAGTAGCTTTCAGTTGGATGGGATAGTGGATTTTAAACCGCACATCGCCATCCTGACCAACATCACACCTGATCACTTGGATCGCTACGAGTACAAGTTTGAAAACTATATCGCATCCAAGTTTCGTATCGCCATGAATCAGGATAAGGATGATTACCTGATTTATGATGCCGATGATGAAGTAATTCGGGAATGGTTAAAAGAACACCCAGTTCAATCCAAATTGATTCCTTTTTCAGTAAAGCAAAAACTGAATGAAGGAGCTTGGTTGGAAGAAAATAAAATTAGAATAGAATTAGAACATAAAACCTTGGAAATGAGTACAGATATTTTGGCCTTGGAAGGGCAGCACAACGTAAAGAACACCATGGCAGCCAGTATGGCGGCGTTGTTGGTGAAGGTCAGGAAGGAGACGATCCGCCAGAGTATCCAGTCGTTTCAGGGGGTGCCCCATAGATTGGAGAAGGTGTTGAAAATCAACCATGTGGAGTATATCAACGACTCAAAGGCAACTAACGTCAATGCAACTTTTTATGCCTTGGATGGGATTAAAAAGCCCATTGTTTGGATTGTTGGCGGTGTGGATAAAGGAAACAACTATGCAGAATTGATGCCATTGGTTCGTGAGAAGGTCAAAGCCATTGTTTGTTTGGGAATGGACAATTCTAAATTGATAGATGCCTTTGGCAATGTGATTGACTTGATGGTAGAGACCTATTCCATGGAAGAAGCGGTGAAAGTGGCCTATAAAATTGCAGAGCGTGGCGATTCAGTTTTGTTGTCCCCTGCCTGTGCCAGTTTCGACCTTTTCCAGAATTACGAGGATCGTGGAGATCAATTTAAAGCAGCAGTAAAGAATTTATAAAACCAAAACCTGTGTTGACAGTATTCAAAAATTTGAAAGGAGACAAAGCCATTTGGGGCGTCGTGGCCCTCTTGGCCCTTTTCTCATTTTTGCCGGTCTACAGTGCAAGTACCAATTTGGTGTATGTTAATGACGACGGCACCACACTGGGTCACTTGGTGAAGCATGCCGTACTCTTGTTCTTGGGCTTTGGGATTATTTATGCCGTACACCGAATCCCTACCCATTATTTCAAAGGTCTTTCCATCATCGCCATGCCCATTGTATTGCTATTGCTGGGCTACACACTGACGGTGGAAACTGAGATTGGTGGTGTTACGGCCAACAGATGGATCAAGATTCCCTTTGTGGGGGTCAATTTCCAGACATCGACTTTGGCCTCCGTGGTTTTAATGATTTGGATAGCCCGCTATTTGACCAAAATCAAGGATGTACAAATCACTTTCAAAGAAAGCATTTTGCCGCTCTGGTTGCCAACAGCCCTTGTGGTACTCTTGATTTTACCCGAAAACTTTTCCACAGCGGCCATCATCTGTTTTTTGGTGTTGGTGCTCTGCTTTTTGGGAGGTTATCCCCTAAAATATTTGTTTGCTATGGTTGGTACCGGAATTGTGCTGGCCAGCATGTTCCTGTTTGTATTGTTCAAGGCGCCCGAGGTTTTACCGGACAGAGCTGGAACTTGGAAATCAAGGATTGAGACCTTTATTCACCCCGAACAAGCTGATAAAGACGATTTACACCAATTGACATTGGCGCAAATTGCTATTGCTGAAGGTGGAATCGTTGGAAAAGGAGCAGGAAAGAGCGTAATGAAAAATTTGTTGTCCCAGAGTACGTCGGATTTCATTTTTGCCATCATTATTGAGGAATATGGACTGTTAGGCGGCGGAGCGCTCTTGTTCTTTTACCTGCTGTTGCTCTTTCGGATTGTAGTGGTAGCACATTCCGCCAAGACGGTTTTTTCAAAATTATTGGTCATTGGCGTTGGGTTGCCCATCGTATTCCAGGCTTTTATCAATATGGCGGTGGTAGTGCAGTTGTTTCCCGTAACGGGTCAACCATTGCCTTTAATAAGTATGGGAGGGACATCCATTTGGATGACCTGTATGGCCATCGGAATCGTGTTGAGCGCCAGCAACAAAACAGAAAATTTAGAGGAGCAATCCTATGACATAGATGAAACGAATCCTTTAGAAGTACTAAGTGGACAAATTTAGGTTTATACTTTCTGGAGGAGGTACCGGAGGACATATTTATCCGGCCATTGCCATAGCCAACGAGCTGAAACGAAGGCACCCAAATGCGGAATTTTTATTCGTGGGGGCAAAGGATAAAATGGAAATGGAAAAAGTACCGCAAGCAGGGTATGAGATAAAAGGCTTGTGGATAAGTGGAATACAACGGAAACTGACATTGAAAAATCTCATGTTTCCATTCAAATTGATAAGTAGTTTGTTCGAAGCACGAAAAATAGTAAGGCAATTTCAACCTGATGTCGCCATCGGCACGGGAGGTTTTGCCAGTGGCCCTTTATTGCGAATGGCAGCCGCTGCGGGAATCCCCTGCGTGCTTCAAGAACAGAATTCGTTTGCTGGAATAACCAACAAACTGTTGGCTGGAAATGCCGAGAAAATATGTGTGGCCTATGATGGTATGGACCGGTTTTTTCCGGAGGAAAAGATTGTGAAAACAGGTAATCCTATTCGCATGGATTTGGTGGATATAAAATCGACCAAAAAAGAAGCTGTAGATTTCTTTGGGTTGGATGAAAGCAAAAGAACCGTCTTGGTTTTAGGGGGAAGTTTGGGAGCGCGACGCATCAACCAATTGATTGAAAAAGAGCTCCACTTTTTTGAAACGATGGGTTTGCAGGTGCTTTGGCAGTGCGGCAAACTCTACTACGATGAGTACAAAAAACATGAATCTGATTCTGTGAAGGTGTTGGCCTTCGTCAACCGGATGGATTTTGCCTACGCAGCCGGAGATGTAATTATTTCAAGGGCGGGAGCAGGCTCTGTTTCAGAATTGTGTTTGGTAGGCAAGCCGGTAATTTTCATTCCGTCACCCAATGTGGCGGAGGACCATCAGACCCAAAACGCAAAAGCCTTGGAGGCCAAAGATGCTGCTATCATGTTGAAGGAAACCGAACTGGACGAGGAATTTAAAAAGAGTTTTACAAAACTGATGGATTCCCAAGACCTCCAAAATAGGCTTGGAACCAACATCAAAAAAATGGCCATGCCCAAAGCCACGGAACATATTGTAGATGAAATTGAAAAATTGTTGAAGTGAATATAAAGGACATCCATAGCGTCTATTTTATTGGTATCGGAGGGATAGGTATGTCCGCATTGGCCCGTTATTTCCACTTTATTGGAAAACCGGTGGCTGGCTATGACAAAACCCCGACCCCAATCACGGATGGATTGGAGGAGAAGGGTATTTCGGTTCACTTTGAGGATGACGTGGAGATAATCCCTGAGACGTTCAAACAACCTCAAACTCTTGTGGTATATACTCCCGCAGTACCTGCGGCACATTCCGAGCTACAGTACTTCAAAAAGAATGGTTTTGACATAAAAAAACGCTCTGAAGTGTTGGGCATCATCACCAAGGATACATTTTGTTTGGCTGTGGCCGGAACGCATGGAAAAACAACTACATCCTGCATTTTGGCACACTTGATGAAAGAATGCAACATGCCCTTCACCGCATTTTTAGGTGGCGTTTCAGAAGATTTCAACAGCAATTTTGTGTTAGAAGGAAATGAATATTCGGTGGTTGAAGCGGATGAGTTTGATCGCTCCTTTTTACGACTTTCACCCAATGTGGCTTGCATTACCTCCATGGATGCCGACCATTTGGATATTTATGGCACCAAAGAAGAATTGCAGCAATCGTTCCGAGATTTTGCAAGTAAGATAAAATCCGGAGGAACACTTTTCGTGAGGAATGGACTTCCGTTGGAGGGCATAACCTTTGGAATAGAAGATGGTTCGGACTACCGAATTGAACATATTGAAGTTGAACATGGAACCTACGTATTTGATTTAGTAACGCCTTCGGAGGTGTTGAAACAGGTGCGTTTCAACAAACCCGGAAGGCATAATTTGCTCAATGGATTAGCTGCTTTCGCGATGGCGGTGCAAACTGGCTGCCCACCACACCGCCTTGCAGAAGCTTTAGCGAGTTTTAAGGGAGTACAGCGCAGGTTCTCGTATCAAATTAAGGAAAAGGACTTTGCTTTCATCGATGATTATGCGCATCATCCAGCGGAAATAGATGCGGTGTATCAAGCGATTCGCGAAGTGCATCCCGGTGAAAAAATCACCGTGATTTTTCAACCCCATTTATTCTCACGGACAAGGGATTTTGCCGATGAATTTGCAGAAAGTCTTTCGCAATTCGATGTGATTTTATTGTTAGAAATATATCCGGCCAGAGAGGAGCCGATTGAAGGAATTACCTCGGAATGGCTGTTGGAAAAAATAAAAAACCCCCACAAAAAATTGATTTCCAAATCAAAATTAATTGAAGAAATAAAGGAATGTAAAACTGGAGTTTTGGTGGCTTTGGGTGCAGGAGATATTGGAATGGAGGTGCCAAAAATCAAAAAAGAATTAGCGTATGCGAGTTAATTGGGATTACATAAAATTGGCTTGTTTATCGGTAGCAGTTGTGGGGCTTTATGGCTTTGCCGATCATCGTAGCAAGCAGAAAAAAGTGGAGGATGTCACCATTAAATTTGTGGGGGAGAACAACTTGTACATCACGGAGGACGCGGTTAATAAATTGTTAATACAAAATTACGGACCCGTAAAAAATAGGGACAAAGAACAGTTAGTTTTGAATACCATAGAGGAGGTAATCCAATCCAATGCTATGGTGAAAAACGCCCAAGTCTATCTTACTGTAAATGGGGAGCTTATCTCCAAAATTGTTCAGCGTAAACCGATTGGGAGAGTAGAGGGAATCTCTAAATTTTATTTGGATGATTTGGGAGAACGCATGCCTTTGTCAAAGCACCATTCGGCTAGGGTTCCCATCATCACAGGTGAAGTGACGGGAAAAACCCTGGAGGACGCTTATGTTATTTTGAACTATATCAACAACGACGATTTTCTTCGGAAAAATGTCATTGGAATACACATTGTGAAGGAAGGCAAGTACCAGCTAAGGTTCCGAATGGAAAACTTTGTGGTCAATCTAGGGGGAGTGGAAAACCTTAACGAGAAGTTCAAAAATTTTATGGCTTTTTATGCGAAAGCGTCCAAAGATTTGTCTTTGGCCGATTATGCAATAGTGAGTTTAGAGTTCAACAATCAAGTGGTTTGCACCAAAATATAACGTATGGAACAGGGTAATTATTCAGTTGGATTGGATATTGGAACTACCAAGATTGTAGCGATCATTGGTAAGGAAAATGAGTATGGAAAAATAGAGATTTTGGGCACTGGAAAGTCCAAAAGTCTGGGTGTGCACCGTGGGGTGGTCAACAATATTACGCAGACCATTTCTTCTATTCAGCAGGCCGTGGAACAGGCCGAAGTCAATTCTGGACTTAAGATTGGTTCCGTGGTGGTGGGTATTGCAGGACAGCACATCCGAAGTCTTCAGCATAGTGATTATATTACCAGACCAGACTCGGAAGAAGTCATCAACAATGATGATTTAGACCGCCTTTGCAACCAAGTCTACAAATTGGTCATGCTTCCCGGCGAGGAAATCATTCACGTATTGCCACAGGAGTACAAAGTGGATGGCCAAACCGAGATTAAAGAACCCAAAGGAATGTATGGTGGCCGTTTGGAGGCCAATTTCCACGTAGTGGTAGGGCAAGTATCCTCCATTAAAAACATTGGAAGATGTATTAAAAGTGCCGGATTGGATTTGGGTAATATTACACTGGAACCCTTGGCATCCGCTGATGCGGTGTTGAGTCAGGAAGAAAAAGAGGCCGGTGTGGCCTTGATTGATATAGGTGGTGGTACCACGGATTTGGCCATTTTCAAGGATGGCATCATTCGTCATACTGCTGTTATCCCATTTGGAGGTAACGTCATTACCGAAGACATTAAGGAAGGCTGTTCCATCATCGAGAAACAGGCCGAACTCCTCAAAATAAAATTTGGTTCCGCATGGCCAGGTGAAAACAAGGACAACGAGATTGTCTCCATTCCTGGACTTCGTGGTCGTGAGCCGAAAGAAATCACATTAAAAAACCTGTCCAAAATCATTCACGCCAGAGTGGTAGAGATTGTGGAACAGGTGTATGTGGAAATCAAGAACTACGGTCACGAAGACCAGAAGAAAAAACTGATTGCAGGAATCGTATTGACCGGAGGTGGAAGCCAACTGAAGCATTTAAAGCAATTGGTGGAATACATCACTGGAATGGATACCCGTATCGGATATCCCAATGAGCATCTGGCAGGAGATTCAGATGAGGAAGTGGCAAGTCCATTGTATGCAACGGCTGTTGGACTTTTAATGAATGCCCTGGAATCCAATGGTGGAAAAAAGATTATTGCTGAAGAGGAATCTGTTCCCCAAGAAGAGGAAAGGGAATTGGTAGGACAGGAGTCGATTTCAGCATCCTCCAGCATGAATGTGGATAAAGACCGAAAATCAATATTTGATAAATGGTCCGAGAAGTTGAAGGACTTTTTGGATAACGCAGAATAACCCCATACAAAGCAGAGTATAACCCCGTAAAAGAAACACAACCGTTATGAGTAAGAACGCCGAATTTGATAACATCGCTTTTGATTTGCCCAAGAACAAGAGCAACGTAATAAAAGTAATCGGAGTTGGAGGTGGTGGAAGCAATGCCATCAATCACATGTTCCAAGCAGGAATCAATGGAGTGGACTTCGTTATCTGTAACACAGACGCGCAGGCCCTACAAAATAGTTCAGTACCCAATAAAATTCAGTTGGGGGTATCCTTGACCGAAGGGTTGGGAGCAGGAGCAAATCCAGATATTGGGGAACAAGCTGCCTTGGAGAGTATGGAAGAAATTAAAGGTATGCTGGAGAGTACTACCAAAATGGCCTTTATCACTGCCGGTATGGGCGGTGGAACAGGAACGGGTGCTGCTCCCGTAATTGCCAAATTGGCCAAGGAAATGGATGTGCTTACCGTGGGGATTGTGACCATGCCTTTCTTGTTTGAAGGGGCCATGCGAAACAAACAGGCGCAGTTGGGTATTGAAAAATTGCGTGCCAATGTGGATTCATTGATTGTCATTAACAACAACAAACTACGGGAAGTTTACGGTAATCTTGGGTTTAAGGCCGGATTTTCCAAAGCGGATGAAGTTTTGGCCACTGCTGCGCGGGGAATCGCAGAGGTAATTACACATCACTACACGCAAAACATTGACCTTAGGGATGCCAAAACGGTACTTTCCAACAGTGGTACGGCCATTATGGGCTCTGCCACCGCCTCTGGTTCTGCTAGGGCAAATGAAGCCATCATGAAGGCTTTGGATTCGCCTTTGCTGAACGATAACAAAATCAACGGGGCCAAGAATGTACTGTTGCTTATTGTTTCTGGAGCACAGGAAATCACCATTGATGAAATTGGGGAAATCAACGACCATATTCAGGTTGAAGCTGGCCACGGAGCCAACATCATCATGGGTGTGGGTGAAGACGAGAGCTTGGGCGAAGCCATTGCGGTGACCGTTATTGCTACGGGTTTCAATGTTGACCAACAGGATGATATTGTCAATACCGAATCCAAAAAAGTGTTTTACACCTTGGAAGATGAGCAAACCGCACAACAAGATTTGACCCCAGAGGCCACATCGGTGCAGGAGGTTAAAATTGAAAAGCAGCCCGTTCAACCTGAAGAGCCTACCATCGTGAAGCACACCTTGGAAACTCCAGAGGAAGAAACTGAGGAAACTCAACCAAAAGCACAAGTGCAGCCTCCAAAAGTAAAGGAGCCTGAGTCTGATTTGATTCCTACAACAAGCTATATCCGCAATTTTAATGTGTTCTACGAAGAAGTGGTTCCTGAGTATGTTGAGGATGATTTCATCATTATTGAGGCGAAAAATATCATTAATGAAATTGAGGTAATCGATGCCGAGGTGGTTTCACCAAAAGCCAATGAGGACCAGTTTACGTTGAGTTTTGATATGCCTTTGAATAACGAGGTTGAAGAAGAGGAAGACGAGAAAGAACACACCGTAACCTTCAATTTGGATGACGGCATAGGTGACATCAATGTAAACGAGTATGTGGAGGTAAAACCTGTTCTGGAATACAAGAATGAAGGTGAGACCCGCTATAACTTGGAAGAGTATATGGAATTGGAAAACAAGCTTACTGGGGCAAAGTCAAAAGCGGAGACCCACGAGCCCAAATTGGTGGAAAATGAGTTAGTTTTTGAGAAAAAGACCATCAAAATGGAAGCTTCCAACCAAAATGAGGGTGATTCCAATGGCAATATGGACCCATTCAATAGCTCTATCAGCGAATTATTGAAAGAGCGTGCTGATGAGCGTCGCAAAAAGTTGAAAAATTTCAACTACAAGTTCCAAAATAATAGGAACAGCATAGACGAGATAGAAAGACAACCTGCATACAAGCGCCAAGGGGTGGATTTAAACGATGTACCCAAGGAGCAAAAAGTATCCAGGACTACATTGAGTGAGGATAGCAACGACGATTTACAGTTGCGTTCCAACAACTCTTTTTTACACGATAATGTTGATTAGTAGTGTTTAAATTGAAATCCATTTTTTAATGGAAAGCATAAGCCCGATAGTTAAGAGACTTTCGGGTTTATTTTTTATCTTCGCAGCCCAAAATATGCAGAAATGGATTTGCAGGAAAAAGTAATGACGGAAATGAAAGCCGCAATGAAAGCTAAGGACACGGTTGCCTTGGAATCGTTGCGAGCGATTAAATCCGCTATTTTACTGGCAAAGACGGAAAAAGTGGGCACCGAACTGTCTGAAGAAGATGAAGTAAAGCTGGTTCAAAAGCTGGTAAAACAGCGTAAGGACAGTGCAGCCATCTATCAGCAGCAGGGACGGGAAGATTTGGCTGAGCCAGAATTGGCGCAGGTTGCAGTGATTGAAAAGTTTTTGCCTGAGCAACTTACAGAAGAAGAGATTGAAAAAGTGGTGGTGCAGACCATCGATTCCATCGGGGCTTCTGGAATGCAGGATATGGGAAAGGTTATGGGTATTGTCTCCAAGGAATTGGCAGGACAAGCCGATGGAAAGACCATTTCCAACATCGTAAAAGCAAAATTAAGTTCATAAGTAGTACATAGCGGCCCAGTAGTTCAACTGGATACCTGCCTGCCGGCAGGCAGGGAATATCAGATTTCGGATGGCATATTATGCTTATATTATAAAGAGTTTAGTTGATGGAAGACTATATAAAGGCCATACGAAAGATATAGAGAAAAGGCTGGGAGAGCATAACTCAGGAAAAACTAAGTCCACTAAAGGTTATCTACCTTGGGAGTTAGTTTATTTTGAAAAGTTCGAAACAAAAGAAGAAGCCATTGAGAGGGAAAAATATTTTAAAACAGGAATAGGAAGGGAGTTTTTAAAATCAAAATTACAATAGCGGCCCAGTAGTTCAACTGGATAGAATATCAGATTTCGGCTCTGAGGGTTGGGGGTTCGAATCCTCCCTGGGTCACTACTAAAAAGCCCCGCAAATTTATGCAGGGCTTTTTTATTTTCTTCGGTTGACAGATTTAGACTTTACTCACTTCGATGGCCTTTCTCTAAAGTCATAATGCAATGGGCTAATGCCCGATAATTATGGTAAGCACTTTTCCAAATATTTCCTTTGTTGTTATCTTTTGTTTCTGGTCGGGTATCCAATCCCCATGAGTACCAACCGCCATGTTCCTTGTCCATAAGATAGGTATTGGTGTATTCCCAAAGCTTGTCAAAATGGACTCGATAGTCCATCGAATCATTTGGGAAATATGAATCCATCAACAATAAACTGTTCAAGCCTTCGGCTTGGGTCCACCAATTTTTATGGTGATTCACAATAGTGATGGAATCTTTACCCTTAAAGTAATAGCCACCATCATAAAACCCTCCAAGCTCATTATCCCATCCATTTTTTAGTGAGTGGTCTACCATTTTCTTGCCCTTTACCAATGTCGAATCAAACTGCCAATCTCCAAGAACCTCTGAGGCTTCCAACATCAAAAAAGCGGTTTCCACATCATGTCCGAAAGTAACATGATCCTGATAAAAATGCGCCAATATGGTATCTCTTGGGGTGTCTTTAAAGGATACAGGCGTCCAATTGCCTTCAAAATAGAGGTGCATATAGCCTTTTTCTGTGGTAAAGGTATCTCGAATCAAAGTCAGCATTTCCTTGACACGTTCCTCAACAATAGCGTCTGGCCAAACCTCATAAAGGGTGGTCAGGGCTTCCAAAAGATGTATGGAACTGTTGTAGTCTTTATACCCAACATTGGAGTTGGTGGGGGTGTCATCTGCACGTTCTACAGGTGAGCCATCAATGTGCAATGTTTGGTAATATCCGCCATGATTCTTGTCATGACTACCCTCCTCTAACCAAAGGAATGTCTTTTTGGCCAAATCCAATGCTTCTTCATTTTTGGAGGCTTGATAATAGGCAGCCAATCCATAAATGGCAAAAGAGTTTCCATAGGCCGTCTTTGTGCCTTCAATAGGCTCACCTTGTTTGGTGACCAAGTTGTGAAACCCACCATTGACTTCATCCCACATATGGTCTCTTAAAAACTGGAATCCGTGTTCCGCATAGGAAAGGTACTCCTCCTTTTTTTTCGGATTGTAGATAGAAGCCACAGCGTTTGTCCATACATGCCTTGCTTGGGTAACAATCATTTTGTCCTGTTTTTCGCCGACTTTAAAGTCATAAGTGAGGTCGCTGTAAAACCCACCGTCAACAGTATCCACGGCCAAAGGATACCATTTATCCAGTAGTTGTTCGTAAGCAGCGGTTTCCAAAGCGGCGATAAGGTCTTGGTCAACGGTGTTGTTTTTCTCTTTTGTGGAACATCCAATGCATAACAACATTGCGAAAAAGGGAAGAATCCAGCGGTTTTTCATGATAATAATCAATATGTGCACATTAAAGATAGGATAATCTCAATATTTTTAGAATGTAAGCTGAAACTCTTCACGATTTTAAGTCTAAAACTGATTTTTTTGATTTTGTTTGAAAGGAAGCTTCATCTATGTGGACTAAAAGTTTCAAACCTATAAGTCATGAAACAAATAGTAGTAAGCCTTTTTTTAATTACAGGCTTTTTGCTTCAAGCACAATCCATTGATTACAATACTAAAAAGGGTTACGCTGCCAACGGATATGATGTAGTCTCCTATTTTGAGGGAATGTCCCAAGAGGGTTCCAAGGAAATTTCGACCCAATACGATGGCATCAATTATAAATTTTCCAGTCAGGAGCATTTAGAGCAGTTTAAAGCGTCGCCTAAAAAGTTCATCCCCCAATATGGAGGTTATTGCGCTTACGCGGTGG
Organism: Flagellimonas iocasae; assembly: GCF_042682725.1. NCBI lineage: Bacteria > Pseudomonadati > Bacteroidota > Flavobacteriia > Flavobacteriales > Flavobacteriaceae > Flagellimonas > Flagellimonas iocasae. The sequence goes on from NZ_JBHUHU010000002.1 coordinate 166,660, forward strand.
CAGTTTCCGGGAAAAAAGTGAGCATCAATCCCGAAACCTATGAAATCAGGGACGGAAAGCTCTATCTTTTTTACAATACCGGAAAGACTAATACCTTGGAGCTTTGGCTCAAAGAATCACCCCAAGACTTAAAATCAAAAGCAGACAAGAATTGGGAAAAAATTAAAAACGAGTAACGGATTCCAAATTTCGTAGTCTAAAACATAGGGGAGATTTGTGACAACACGTCTGATATTCCTATTTTAGAAACCACTACAAGGCTTATTTCCGTAGATAAGGTATGCAGAAGTATTTAAAAGTATGTTTTTCAGGTCTCTTGGTCAGCTTTTTGGGCGCCTTGCCTTTGGGAACCTTGAATTTGACTGCTTTTGATATCGCTGCGTCCCAAGGTTTACTCTCCGCCTTTTGGTTTTCATTGGCTGTGGTAATGGTAGAATTGGTCATGGTACGACTCACGCTCATTGGGAATGAACATTTGCACTTAAGCGAAAAGTTGATGACCTACGTACTCCCTTTCGGGATACTTCTGCTATTATATTTGGCAATAACCAGTTTTTTGGATGCGGCCAGCGTATCCAAAGTAAGTTCCAAGATTGATTTACTACCAAAACTACAATCCACCTTTGTGTTGGGCCTTTTGTTGAGTGCCCTAAATCCACTGCAAATTCCATTTTGGATGACCTGGAACAAGGTTTTGGAGAAAAAAAATATTCTGATGGCATCAAAAAGTTCCTATACATTTTATTTGACCGGGATAGGTTTGGGCACCATTACAGGTCTGGCCATATTTATGTTATTGGGTAAATATATCTTTACCAACTATGGCAGCTACAGCATGATTACAAATCTATTGATGGGGTTGCTGTACCTTGGATTTTCTTTCTATCTTATGTTCATATTCATCAAAAAACGACTTAATTACAAAACATCTTAACCACCATGTTCAAATCTTCCATAGATACCCTTGAGCAGTTTAAGCAAATCCTTTTGGAACTTCCGGAGGATTGTTATGCGCAGTCATGTAAAGTGTTGTCCAATTCCAGTATTGGTCAGCATACCCGGCACATTATTGAACTTTACCTTTGTTTGATTCAGGGTTATGATAATGCCGATGTCTCTTATGACCGTAGGGAACGCAACCTTAAGATAGAGAACGAGCTTTCTTATGCTGTTGAACAATTAAAATTGATTCAAACCCAATTGGAAAAGCCCAATAAACCCGTTAAGGTCACCTACGAATTGGGAGATACAGAAACGTGTTTGGACTCCAATTACTTTAGGGAAGTCATGTACAATCTGGAACATACCATTCATCACCACGCGCTCATTAAAGTGGGTATCGAACATTTTACAACCATTCAACTTCCAGAATCATTTGGGGTAGCTCCATCAACCATGCAACACAGACAAGCATGTGCACAGTAAGTTTTATTTCGCGCAACAATCGTTCTTTTATCACCTCCAATCGGGATGAACATATTTCCCGCCCGTTGGCCTACAAGCCTCAGGAGGAAACCATCAACGATGTAAAAGTGTTATTTCCTAAAGACCCCAAGGCCGGGGGAACATGGTTCGCCCTTAATGAATACGGAGTGGTCTCCGTTTTGTTGAACGGTGCTTATGTTCGTCATCAGTCTAAAGGAAATTATGCCAAAAGCAGGGGGTTAGTCTTGTTGGATGTCATAAGCTCCCTCAATCCCGAAATGACCCTTCAGCAAATGGATTTGTTCAACATAGAACCATTTACCTTGATTTTGCTCAACGGAAGTCTGTTGGAATTCCGCTGGGATGGTAATCAAAAATACTTTACACCCTTGGATAAGACCCAAGACCATATTTGGTCTTCCGTAACCTTGTACAATGATGCTATAATTGCCAAAAGAGCAGCTTTATTCAATACATTTTTGAAGGAAGCAAACCAAATAGAAGCTTCAGATGTGGTGGATTTTCATTCCAACAACCATGAAGATTTTGAAAATGGGTTCATTATTGACCGGGAAACAGGCCTAAAGACATTCAGTGTGACCCAAGCGGTAATTGAGCCTGAAGAAACCTTGATGCGCCATATTGATTTGCTGAATGATACTACCTACGAGGTGCCCTTTTCCGCCAATGATTCACTTTCAGTTTCGGTAAAATGAGTTCGTTAAAATTAAAATGGCATAAGCTCACCCATTGGGAATATTGGCCGCTATGGGCCATCTACTACCCCCTGTTTCCGGTGTGGCTGTACTATTCCATAAAGGCACGTTCCTTTTTCTTTTTTAATGCCGCAAATCCATCGATGAAAAATGGGGGTATGGCCATGGAATCCAAAATGGAAATCTATAAAATGATTCCGCAGCAGTTCATTCCCAAAACAGTTTTTATCACCCAGAATGAAAAAGCAGACCATGCGCTGGAACGTATTTTGGATTCGGATATAGGTTTTCCTTTCATCGCAAAACCTGATATCGGAATGAAGGCCTTCGGGGTGGATAAAATTCACAATAAAGATGAGTTTAGACGATATTTACGTCGAACGCCTTCCCACTTTTTGGTGCAGGAACTCATTCCCTTTACCAAGGAATTGGGTATTTTTTATGTACGAAAACCAGGAGAGGAGAAAGGAAGGGTAACTGGAATCGTCTCCAAGGAGTTTCTTTCGGTAATTGGTGATGGAAAAAGCACGTTGGTGGAATTGATTAAAAAGAATCCACGAAGCCATTTACAGCTCAAGGCCCTCGAACAAAAATTTGGGGAGCAGCTGAACAATGTCCTGCCCGAAGATGAGGAATTTATTTTGGTGCCCTACGGAAGTCATACACGAGGTGCCAAGTTTGTGGACATCACCCACAGGTTGAATGCTGATTTGGAAGAAATCATAGATGGTATCTGTTCCCAAATGAAAGGGTTCCATTATGGGCGTTTGGATGTGCTCCACAACTCGTTTGAAGAACTGTGCGAAGGCAAAAATTTCAGTGTCATTGAAATCAATGGGGCTGGGGGTGAGGCTACCCATATTTACGACCCCAAACATTCCCTCTTTTTTGCGTGGCGTGAAATTACCAAACATTGGGGTTTTATGAACGAGGTAAGCATCCTTAATCACAAAATGGGGCATTCCTACTTGAGTTTTAAAGGGGGACGGGCCATGCTCCGGGAACACCATGCTTTGGAAGCCCAGATTCGGATGATTTAAGTGGTCATTTCGACAAAGCGAGGAACGAGCGACGAGAAATCTGAAAGGAGATTCCTCCTCATGCTTCGTTCGGAATGACATCAAATTGAATAACTCTATTTCTTGTATGCCTCCAACGCTTCCCTAAAAAATTCCAACCCCATTTCCTCCGTTGCTTCGGAAGCAGCTAAGACGGCACCTTTAAAACCATTGTTTATCCATTTTCCATACGACAAAGGTTCAAAAGCCCAAGTACGCAAGTTGGTGCTACCACGGTACCCGCTGATATAAAAATAGAAGTCGTTCACCAGATTATCTGGAATGGCAAGTCCGAGACCCATGGATTTTCCCGAACCATCGTGCAAATGTCCAAAGGCACCTGTGTCAAAATGATGGGGCCACACCCGAATTTCAGATTTTAAATTTTGTTCGTTTAAAAAAGCACCCAATACATTTTGGGCTAAAGTCCGCAAATGAATCAATTCTTTTACTTCGGTATCACTGCTCACTTCAAAGGTATCGGTTTCATCCATGGAATAGGGCAGCTTGTAATGTAGATTGTATTCGTAAGGTTTAGTGAAATAGGAAGCTTTAGCCATGTTTTTGAGCCATGCTACCACGTCATCATGCGTTTTTCCCTTTAGGGAAAGGAGTTGGGGCGTGGTGGTTTTCCATTCCAGACTGAAGGTGGTGTAGTTCAACCCCAATTGTGTTCCAGAATTGTCCAATGGCCAGGTCCATAGACTTTTTTCAGTGATGGAAAATCCCATATTGGTATGGCTGTCGTCTTCCAAGTGTTCCAGAAAACTTTTCCCGGCCATGGCCAGATATTGGGATGCTAAATGGAATTGCTGAAACATTTTCATGGTGACAAAGTGTGTCCCCTGAAAATACAAAATTTAAGTGGTTTTAGGAATCCTTTCTAACCAATTGCTTCTCCTTTATGGTCTTCATAATAATGGGCGCATGGATTCTTGAATTTTCAATGAACCATTTGTGGGTTTCCATTCCGCCACAGATAACACCGGCCAAAAATAGCCCTGGAATATTGGTTTCCATGGTTTCTGGGTCGTAGGAGGGCAATCGCTTTTCATCTTCTGAAAGTTGAATGCCCAGTTTTTCTAAAAACTTAAAATTGGGCATATAGCCGGTCAGGGCCAAGACAAAATCGTTGGCAAGGGTCACTTCACCTTCGGGTGTGTCCAAAACAATTTCATGTGGTTTGATTTCTTTTACAGTGGAATTGTAATAGGCTTTGATGCTACCTTCCTCAATCCGGTTGATGATATCGGGGCGTACCCAATATTTAACCCGTTGACCCACTTCTGGACCGCGAATGATCAAGGTGACCTCCGCGCCTTTTCGCCAACATTCCAAAGCGGCATCAATGGCCGAGTTGCTTGCACCGACAACCGCTAATTTTTGACTGGCATAAAAATGGGGGTCATTGTAATAATGTGAAACCTTGGGCAAATCCTCTCCGGGTACCTTAATTTTGTTGGGTAGATCGTAGAAGCCTGTCGCCACAATGACATTTTTGGCTTTGTACTGGTCTTTGTCCGTTTCTATCGTAAAAGATTCGTCGACTTTCTCGACTTCCAATACTTTTTCAAAGAGATGGATATTCAAATCGTTGGAAGTTACGATTCGGCGGTAGTATTCCAAAGCTTCATTTCGCTTGGGTTTGGCTTCTTTGCTGATAAAAGGAATATTATCAATCTCCAGCTTTTCCGAAGAGGAAAAAAACTGCATGTTCACTGGGTAATTGAACAAGGAATTTACAATGGGCCCTTTTTCAATGATGATATAGGTAAACCCTTGCTTTTTGGCCTCTAGACCGCAGGCAATGCCAATGGGCCCGCCTCCAATGATGACAACATCAAATTCTTGCATTACGCAATCTCTTCTTTTAGATCTTTAATGGTTTGGATTGGATTCTTACTTGAAAAGACAAAATTGCCCGCTACCAAGATATCCACACCTGTATCCACTAATTTTTTGGCATTGGTCGCGTTTACCCCACCATCAATTTCAATTAAGGCATTGGAATTTTTCTGTTGGATGAGATTTTTGAGGTCAGTCACCTTTTTATACGTATGCTCAATAAAGGACTGTCCGCCAAAACCTGGGTTTACACTCATCAAATTGACGATATCAACTTCTTGGATGATATCTTCCAACAAGTGAATGGAGGTATGCGGATTCATGGCCACCCCGGCCTTCATGCCTTCGGCTTTTATGGCCTGAAGGGTTCTGTGCAAATGGGGACACGCTTCGTAATGAACCGTAAGGTTATGCACCCCAAGGTCGGCAAACGTTTTAATGTACCGATTAGGGTCAATAATCATCAGGTGCATGTCCAAGGTTTTCTTGGCATGTTTGGCAATAGCTTTCACCACCGGCATTCCAAAAGAAATGTTGGGCACAAAAACACCATCCATGATATCCAAGTGAAACCAATCGGCCTCACTTTGGTTCACCATTTCAATATCGCGCTGTAAATTGGCAAAATCTGATGCCAGTAGGGAAGGTGCAATTATCTTTTTGCTCATGTAAGAATCAACTAATTCCCCACAAAGGTAGTGAAATGTTGCGCTTTACCCTACGATTGAAACCTATTCAGCCGGGCTTTCTTCCAAGGTGACAGGTCCATAAACCGCATCCCTGAATTTTTTGTGCAATATTCCATAATGAGGGAGCACTTGTACAAAGAAAACAGCAGTTAGATCATTGACGGGATCAACCCAAAATAAAGTTGTGGCAGCACCGTCCCAAAAGAATTCACCAACCACTCCATTGTTTTCTTCTACCGAAGCTGGTGGTCGTAACCGTACCGCGAAGTCAATCCCAAAACCTACCTGACCCTTGTTCGGGAGCCAGGACCGTTCTTCAATGCTTTCATCCAAATGGTTGGTGGCCATAAGTTTCACCGTACTTGAATCCAATATCTGAACACCTTCCAAGGTTCCTTTGTTGACCAACATTTGTGCAAAACGCATATAATCATCTAAGGTAGAAGTAAGTCCCCAACCCCCTGCCGTCAACGGCCATTTTTTGTAGTTGTATGCGTGAGCTTCCTCATTAGGTAATTGAATCAAGGAATCCCCACTACGTCTATAAGCCGAAGACATTCTGTTGCGCTTCGATTCTGGGACAACATACTGCGTATCGTTCATTTTTAAAGGATCTAAAACATGCTCTTGCACATATTCCGCATAGGGCTGACCAGAAAGAAGTTCTACCAAATAGGCCTGCACATCAACGGAGATGCCATATTCCCAATGCTCGCCGGGTTGATAGCCTAATGGAACAGTACTCAACTTTTTGGCCATATCGGCTAGTGTATTTTCACGGTTCAAAGCATCTGCTTCGGCGATGGCTTCGCCCAATCCAGGAAGGTCTCTTCGGCCCGAAAAACCAGCGGTATGTCTTGTGATATCACGAATGGTGATGGGACGTTTTGCGGGTTCCAAAATCATTTCACCGGCAATGGAATCATAACCGGTGTAAACTTGCATATTGGCAAATTCCGGGGCATACTTTTCCAAAGGATCATCCAATTGGAACTTGCCTTCCTCATACAACGTCATCAACGCCGTACCGGTAATGGGTTTGGTCATGGAGTAGATTTGCACCAAGGTATTGCGTTCCATGGGTTTTTTGTTCTTCAAATCGGCATAGCCGAAGGCATTGTAATAGACTTCTTTACCTTTTTCAAAAATCAAGGCAGAAGTTCCGGCGACATCACCCATATCCACAAAACTTTGTAGGGTGGAATCAATACGTGTTTTTACAGTTTCATCAACTAGATTATGGACCTCCGGTTCTTGTTTTTTGCAGGATGCAAAGAAAAGTAGACCCACGAATAATAGGGATACAGTTTGTTTCATTATGTGCATTGGTTAAAATTTGTTAGGCTTTGGAGGTAAACAAATCGATTTTATGAGAGAAGAAAGGTAGCCAAATATTTGAACATCCAACAACCTTTATCTTCTAAAAATCAAAAATATAACAAGTTCATCCTGATTGTTTTAGAGAAATAACGACTCAATCCCTGATATTTTCTCAATCGATTGCGAAAATGACCGGTTTAAGGATGTTTTGGCAATTTTGGTGAGACCTCTATAACCAATAGGTGACCTTGAGCACAATGGACCTGTTTTTAATGCCCAGTCCTGTTGTATCATGGTTTTCGTTGTAGATCAGAAAGATATCTGACATGGGGCTATATCGCCATTGCAGTCGTGAAAAGGCACTGAAATTATCGTTTCTGGAGGTGTACTGAAGTACATTAGTGAAAAATAGCTTATTGGAAAAGCTGATGTTACCATTGAATCGAACCAAATGAAGGTTTTTGCTTCCATAGCCGTCCGCCAAACGAATGTCATTGTAGTCATAGGTCAGCCCAAAAGTGCCCCATGGCCGAAACCGGAATGAACCTTGAACCATGGCCCCAAGACGAGTGCCATTATAGAAACTCCCATATCCGGCCAGGGTATTCCAAACAAAGGTCTTACGCTCATCGGAGCGATATTGCACATCAAATCTTGTAAAGTCATAGTTACCAACAGGAATTGGGTCAAACTCGTCTCCAATCAGGGAGGTAGGAAACATGAGGTTTACTTCTTGATAACGGCCAATAAGATTCAGTTTTGAGGTATTTTGAAACTCAAAGTCGTAGGCAAGGTTATCTTCAATCTCGTTAAGGCTGCCATCGGGATTTAAATACATCATATGCCATGTGCGCAGGCCATGATAATTGATTTTTCGGTCGTCACCTTTGGGAAAAAAGAGATAGCGGACCCATGGATTTATAAGCGTGTAACCTACACGGATGGTCTTGTCTGTTTCGGCATTATAATTTTCCAGTCTGGGATTTACCCCTAATTCCGTAAGGTAGTTTTCTCCTACCACATTCAAGGTCCATCCAGTTCTAAATTTTTTGGAACTGTAGGTTCCCTCGAATCCATAAAAGTAGGTGTCGTCAAAATTTTCTGGAGTCAATGAGGTATGATACATGAAGGTGTTGTTGAGTCTACCGCTTTCGGACACATAGCTGAATTCAAGCCCTAGATTTCTGGAGTATTCCATGTCCAAGGTGTTGCTGGTGGCCTGTCGATTGATAAAAATCCCCTTGACCACAGAGCGTTTGAGTACTTTTTGTTGAAAAGCGGCCACACTGTAATTTTGCGCAGCAAATTCTTCGGTACGGCGGGTTTGTACATTCATGATTCCCATGCGAAGGTTCGGTGTGATATTTCCTGTAAGTCTTCCACCAAAGTCAATGGGAATGGCCTCACCTTCATTGATGCCTATTCTTCGGGAAAAGAACGGCTTGATATCATAGGTTCCGAAGTTGGCGAAGATGTCGTTGTTTTCGAGGAAAAAATTCCGTTGTTCCGGTAAGAAAATATCAAAGCGGGTAATGTTGGTTACCTGTTGGTCCACATCAGCATTCGAAAAGTCGGGAAACAAGGTTAAATCCAGATTCAAATTACTGGTCAGCGCTACCTTTACATCCCCGCCCAAATCGCTCGTCAATTCGGCTTCGGTTTGTTCACTGTTTTCATAATCCCGGAGCGATGAAGACGTGACATAAGGATTTAAAATAAAGGTTCCTTTGGCTTTTTCAGGACTTTGGTCCCAAACTAAAGATCCCATGTAATTCATACCAACCGCATTAAAATTTACGGGAAATTGTGTCCATGTCGTGTACACATTGTTGCTTTTGTCTCCACGGATAAAATTAATGCCCCATTCATTTTGATTAGCATTGTACCTAAGCGTTTTAAAAGGAATTGAAACCTCTACCACCCAATGATCTTCATACTGGACCACCTTGGAGGCCCATTTGTTGTCCCAATTCTCTGAACTATACGTCTGCGACCCTTCCAGGGTCAAGGTACCTTCTATTTCAGCTCCACCCGCAGTCACCCCAAACATAAAGCCACTTTGCTTGGTGTTTACAGGGTCTAGGGCAATCGTAAAATTGTCACTGCCCCAAAAATCCTCGTCATTGTCCCGTACCAAAGACTGCACAATTCTTTTCCCCTGATCATAGCATTTGGCCATGATATAAAATTGGTGTTCGTCATAGGTCATTTTTACTTCCGTCCTGTTTCGGGCTTCACCTTCATCAACGGGCCAGTGATTAAAGAAACCCGTAGTTGTATCATGATTGGACCATTCATCGGCGCTGATTACGCCATCCAGAACAATGGAATTTGTGGTTGGTTTAATTTGATATTGATAAAGTGCTCTGGTATCCTTCCCGTTTTGGGAAAATCCAACAGTTACTAGCAGGATAAAGAGCAGTGACCATAAAATTTTCATGGACTGTTCGTTTTTTGATGATACTCAAAGAACTATAGCCCCGATTACTTTGACAAACAGTTTTTGGATATGTCATGCATCTTGGAGTAAATGACATCCAACGGCTGTTTAGTGCCGAAAATGACTGTTGGCATGTTGTTGGCGTGCTATAAGATGCGGTAAAGCCTGATTTAAGGAATGCTTAACAGCGTTCATGAACAATTAGTGGGGATGATCTTGCAAAACTGTCATGGCGTGTGATCGATAGTTTCTGCCAATGGGGAGTTCTTTGCCGTCCACCTCGGCCATTATGGTATTAAATGCAGAGACTTTGTCCAAGGCCACAATAAAAGACCTGTGTATTCGCAAGAAATTGTGGCTGGGCAGTTTTTCCTCCAAATAACCAATACGTTGTGTGGTGTGAATCTCTCCTGTTGAGGTGTGGATGGTCACTTTATCATTTAGACTTTCCAAATAAAGGATTTCGGATAGGTCGAGTTTCACCGTTTTCCGTTGGGATTTAATATAAAGGAGTTCAGGTTCCGTTTTTGATTCGGATTTAGCATCTTTTGATTGCGGTTGATTTTCAAAAGTTGTATGAACATGATGGCCACTCAGAAATTTGTTCGCTTTGGTGATGGTCTTCATAAAGCGACCCAAGGAAATGGGTTTTAATAGATAGTCAATGGCGTCAAGTTCAAAAGCTTTGATGGCAAATTCGCGATATGCCGTGGTAAACACAACCAAGGGAGTAGGGTTAAGGGATTCAAGAAGCTCCAATCCATTGATTTTTGGCATCTTAATGTCCAAGAAAACAAGGTCGATATTCCCTTTTTGTAAATGACAAAAAGCCTCGACGGCATTCGTGCATACCGCCACAACTTCCAAATTGTCTATTTGATCGGCATGTTTCACCAATACTTTTCGAGCCAATGGCTCGTCATCCACAATAATGCATCTAATCGTTCTTTCCATAAACCGACTGTACATTTATTCCACTTAGATCAATTTCCAATGTAATCAAAAATTGGTCCTGTTCCTCCCGAATATCCAAATGATGTTTGTCGGGAAAAAAGAGCGCCAATCTGCGTTTAACATTCTTTAAACCAATATTCTTGTCCCCGTCCAATTCTTCGCGTTCTTGGGATGAAGCCTTACTGTTTTCCACAACGAACCGAAGTTGCTTGTTATCAGATTTAAGCCTAATGGTTATGAATGAATCGTCCAAAAGCGTATCTGCCCCATGCTTGAAGGCATTTTCCACGAAAGGCAAAAGCAGCAATGGAGGAATATAACTATCAATGTCATCATTTTCAAAATGCGTTGAAATGGTGAGTTTGTCCCCATAGCGAAGTTGTTCCAAAGCCACTAGGTTCATCAATTCTTCCCACTCCTTTTGTACAGAAATCAAACGGTCATTGCAATCATAGAGCATATAATCCAAAAACTTGGACAGTCCAAGAACCGCATCAGGGGTCTTTGCAGACTTCTCCAGAGATAGGGCGTAAATACTATTTAAGGTATTAAAAAGAAAGTGAGGATGGATTTGCGCTTTTAAAAATTTAAGTTCGGTCTCTATCTTTTCTTTTTCAAGCTCTTTGTTGATTTGTTCCTTTTTGTAATAGAACCGTTGCAATTTTATGGACATGGCCACAAAGACCGGGGTGTAAACGCTCAGCATGGAGTTAATCACCTTTGGAAGGTACCAAAGGGGGTCTTTCCAATGTTCATCCTCTACATTGAACCAATGATAGAGAAACCTCCAGTTCATGTACCGATCTATCAAAGCCATGGAAACGGCCAACAAAATAGATAGCAGAATATACATTGTGGTCCGTTTGGGGTACAGGTACTTGGGCATCAAGTAGTAAAGGGTAATATAAGTGGGAATCAGTTTCCAAGGCAGTAGAAACAATAACTGTAAGGTTTCATCAAAATAGTTGCTGCCCTCATAACTCCCCCAAAAAATGGTATAAAACAAAACATAGGCCAACCAAAAGAGGATATGGTAGTAGATTCTGCGATGGGTACCGAAAAATTTTTCAATCATGTCACGGACGCTTTGTATCTGCAAAAATGGCGAATGGGCTCCCTAAATTTTGTTGGCAAATACAATTTTGAGGTTAAAATACGAAATAGGGATAAGGTTTGTAGGCTTAGCGACGTAGACAACAGGTTTAAGCCCGAAAACACCCCATTATTAGCGTAAAGGAAGTATGGTCAATTCATCCAAAAGATGAAATAAAGAAATAACAGTTGTCATTTATTTTGTTTGACTATGATTCCGCTTATTTTTATCGCAATCGATTGAGTATATTTAAACAATCATAAAAATTAATGAAAACAAACAAGAAAAACTTACGTAGCAAAGAGTGGTTTGGTGGCAATGACAAAATGGGTTTTGTGCACCGTTCTTGGTTACGAAACCAAGGCTATCCAGACGATATGTTCAGAGGGCGCCCTGTGATAGGAATTTGTAATACGTGGTCTGAGTTGACCCCATGCAACGGACATTTACGGGAATTCGCTGAAATTGTGAAAAAGGGTGTTTTGGAAGCTGGAGGATTCCCGTTAGAGTTTCCGGTGATGTCCCTTGGGGAAACCATTATGCGTCCCACCACCATGCTGTTTAGAAACTTGGCCAGTATGGACGTGGAGGAATCCATTCGTGCGAACCCACTTGACGGAATTGTGTTACTGACAGGTTGCGATAAAACAACCCCATCCACCATTATGGGGGCTTGCAGTGTGGACCTTCCTACTATTGTGGTTCCTGGTGGACCCATGCTCAATGGTAAGTTTAGGGGAGGTGAAATCGGCTCTGGTTCCTTCAATTGGATGATCAAAGAAAAACAGAAAAGGGACAAGTTCACCGAAGAGGATTTTTTGGAAGCCGAAATATGTGCGGCACGTAGTGCGGGACATTGCAATACCATGGGAACTGCCTCAACCATGGCCACCATGGCCGAAGCGTTGGGGTTGACCTTGCCAGGTGCATCTGCCATTCCAGCTGTGGATGCCCGAAAAAAGGTGATGGCCCAGCTTTCAGGAAGACGAATTGTGGAAATGGTAAATGAAGATTTGACCCTATCAAAAATACTGACTCGTGAAGCTTTTGAAAATGCCATCGTGGTGAATGCAGCAGTGGGTGGTTCCACCAACCTTATCATTCACTTGATTGCAATTGCGGGTAGAATGGGAGTGCCCTTAAAATTGGAGGATTTTGATGACCTCGGAAGTAAAATTCCACTTTTGGTTAACCTTATGCCTTCAGGAAAGCACCTTATGGAAGATTATTTCTATGCAGGTGGACTTTCAGTAGTGCTGAAAGAATTAAAGTCCAAACTCCATAAAACCGTCACGGCAAATGGCAAATCCCATCAAGAAAACTGTGAAAAAGCAGTTTGTTACAATGAAGAAGTGATTTCCAAGTACGATACCCCTTTTCAAAAAGAGGCGGGTATTGCAGTCTTAAAAGGGAATTTATGTGAAAATGGTGCGGTCATCAAGCCATCTGCGGCTACGCCGGAATTGATGAAGCATCGAGGTAAGGCCGTGGTATTTACCAGTATGGATGATTATCATGCTCGAGTGGATGACCCAAATTTGGACATTGATGCGGATAGTGTGATTGTGCTTCAAAATGTGGGTCCAAAAGGCTATCCCGGTATGCCGGAAGTAGGAAATGTGGATCTCCCTGAAAAATTGATCATGCAAGGGGTGAAGGATATGGTACGCATTTCGGATGGCAGGATGAGCGGTACTGCTTATGGAACGGTTGTTTTGCACGTCTCACCCGAATCGGCCATTGGAGGGAATCTGGCCTTGGTTCAAAATGGGGATTTTATAGAACTCGATGTGGAGAACAGACGTCTGCATCTTGATGTTTCCCCAGAAGAACTGGAAAAAAGAAGAGCAGCTTGGATACCTCCCAAACCTCACACCGAAAGAGGGTATGTGAAAATCTACCTTAACCATGTGGAACAAGCCGAAAAAGGGGCGGACCTTGATATTTTGGTAGGAGGCTCAGGTAGCGAAGTTAAAGGAGACCTACATTAATAAACACCCAAAAATACCCATCCATTTATGTTAGTTGTCTATTTACTTTTGAGTATTGCCCTAATTATTTTAATGGTCAATTACTTACGGCTCCACCCTTTTTTAGCGCTATTTATGGTGGCGGTCTTTTTTGGTTTTGCAGCTGGAATGGACTATAATCTCATTTTGGAGACCGTCAATGATGGTTTTGGAGGAACCCTCGGTAAGATAGGATTGGTCATCATTTTTGGAGTCATTATTGGAGCCTTTTTGGAAAATACAGGAGGCGCTTATGCCCTCGCGGAAGCGGTCATAAAGATTGTTGGAAAAAAACGGGTATCCGCAGCTATGGGGATTTTAGGATACTTTGTATCCATTCCCGTTTATGCAGATAGTGGCTTTATTTTGCTTTCACCCCTGAACAAGAGCTTGTCCAAAAAGGCAGGCATAAGTTTGGCGGGTTCAGCGGTTGCCTTGGCTTTAGGGTTGACCGTGACCCATAATTTGGTACCCCCAACGCCCGGCCCAATTGCGGCAGCAGGGATTTTGGATGCCGATTTAGGCTTGGTATTGGCCCTGGCCATTCCCATCAGTATCGTGGCCTTGGTCGCTGCACTGGTATTTGCAACAAAGTTTGCCGCCAAAACCTATATTGAGCCTAATCCAGATATTTCTCAAGAGCATATCGATGAGAAAATGAAAACCGCTCCATCGGCTTTTAAGGCTTCATTGCCCATTGTAGTGCCCATTATTCTGATTATGATCAATTCAAGAATGAAAGCCATTGATGCACAGGATATTGCTGGATGGCAGTCGTTTCTTCAGTTTTTGGGAGAACCGGTCATCGCATTGGTCATTGGAATGTTTTTGGCTTTTTCACTACCCAAAAAGCTAAAAAAAGAATTAATATCTACAGAGGGGTGGGTCGGAAAAGCCCTAAAGGAATCGGCCAATATTTTATTGATAACGGGAGCTGGTGGAGTCTTTGGAAAGATGCTCCAGAATTCAGAGATAGCTAATGTTATGGGAGATGCTTTGAGCGATTTGAACCTTAGCTTTTTCCTGCCGTTTTTGATTGCATCCGCCATAAAATTGGCACAAGGTTCCTCGACGGTGGCCTTGATTACCACAGCGTCCATTATGCTACCCATGATGGCCAGTTTAGGAATGGTAACTGAAATGGACAAAGCGTTGTTGGTGGTTTCCATCGGTGCGGGTTCCATGGTGGTTTCCCATGCCAATGACAGTTTTTTCTGGGTGATGACCCAAATGAGTGGAATGAATGTTGCCCAAGGATACAAGCTTCAAAGTTTGGGCACCTTGGTCATCGGATTGACCTCAATAATTGCAGTATTAATCATAAGTCTATTTGTAAATTAAAATCATGAAAATTTATCGAACATCTAAAGGAATTGTACTTCACGCAGAAGGCAAATACTACTTGAGTGACGCAAGTTGGGATGAATTCATCAATGATGATTCCCTTTTTCAGAAGTGCAAATCCGTTGTTAGTCAAAATCAGCCTATCGAAAATGGTCCGGAATTGATATCGGACCACTTGCTGAAACCTATTGAAAACCAAGAAATTTGGGCCACTGGGGTTACCTATTACAACAGTAAAATGGGACGTCAAGAAGAGGCCAAGGAAGCTGGTGGTGGCGACTTTTATGAGCGTGTATATAATGCCGCGAGACCTGAATTATTTTTTAAATCCACTGCGGCCAGAGCTGTTGGTCATTTAGATAAAGTGGCGATTCGGGAAGATTCAACTTGGGATGTACCCGAACCAGAGCTTACACTTTGTATCACTTCAACCGGAAAAATTGTGGGATACACCATCGGTAACGATATGAGCAGCAGAAGTATTGAAGGTGAAAATCCGCTCTATCTTCCGCAAGCAAAGAATTATGACCGAAGTGCCGCCATTGGTCCTTGTATTTATGTGAGCGATGGGCCTTTCCCACAGGATTCAAAGATTTATTTGGAAATCGTTAGAGGTGGTAAGACAGTTTTCTCGGGTGAAATCGGAATAGATCAGATTGTACGCAAGTTTGAGGATATTGTTCAGTATCTTTACAAACATACTACCTATCCTCACGGCTGTTTTTTAATGACAGGAACAGGTATTGTGCCCGGCGCAGATTTTACGTTGGCGCAAGATGATGAGGTCAATATCACTATTGATAATATAGGAACTTTAACGAACACAATCGGATAAATTAATCCCAAAACATGCAATTACAAGGCAAGAATTACCTAGGAAATGAGAAATCGGCCTTAGGGGCCAACACGTATTATGGAATTAACCCAAGTACTGGGGAAAATCTGGAAACGGCTTTTACAGAGGCCATTGAAGGAGAAATAAACACCGCCGTTGAAAAGGCGGTAACGGCTTTCAAAGTCTATAAAAACAAATCTGGAGCCGAAAAAGCCGCTTTTTTGGATGCTATTGCTGATGAAATATTGGCACTTGACGACCAATTGGTGCAACGGGCCTGTGCAGAAACCGGTCTTCCAGAAGGCAGAATTACTGGTGAAAGAGGCAGAACCGTGGGGCAAATGAAATTGTTTGCTACCGTGTTACGCGAAGGTTCATGGGTTGATGCGCGAATTGACGAGGCCATGCCAGACAGACAACCCCTACCACGAGTGGATATTAGAAGTATGTTGCGTCCATTAGGCCCAGTGGCCGTTTTTGGCGCCAGTAACTTTCCGTTGGCATTTTCGGTAGCTGGGGGAGATACCGCCAGTGCATTGGCAGCAGGTTGCCCAGTGGTGGTAAAAGCGCACCCTGCACATCCCGGAACCTGTGAATTGGTAGCGGAAGCCATCATTACAGCAGCCAAGAAAACTGGAATGCCCGATGGTGTATTTTCCATGGTGCATGGCATCTCCCACGAAGTGGGAATGGGCTTGATTGAGCACAACGGTATCCAAGCAGTTGGATTTACAGGTTCATTCAGAGGTGGTAAAGCATTGTTTGATGCTGCCTCAAGACGCATGAACCCAATCCCAGTGTACGCGGAAATGGGAAGTACCAATCCTGTATTTATTTTGCCAGGAGCTATGGCCGAAAAAGGAGCAGAGCTCAGTCAGCAATTGCACGGCTCTTTCACTTTAGGTGTAGGTCAGTTCTGTACCAATCCTGGAGTGGTCATTGCCCACGATTCTGAGGAAACCAAGGCGTTTAAGAGTTCATTGACCAGTTTGGTGGCTGAATCCAACTCATCGGCGATGCTTACCTCAGGTATTCACAATGCTTTTGATGGCGGTGTAAAGGAATTGTCTTCCCAGCAAGGTGTTGAATATTTGGCGAAAGGTGCCGATGCCGGCGGAAATCATGGAAATGCCAATTTATTTGCGACCGAGGGTAAAAACTTTTTGTCCAATACCTTATTGGAAGAAGAAGTATTCGGTCCATCAACTTTATTGGTGAATACTTCTGATAACAGTGAAATGCTGGAAATAGCCCGAAACCTTCATGGGCATCTAACAGCGACCATCCACGGTACAGAGGAAGATTTGTTGAACAATAAAGAGCTTATCGATATTTTGGAGGAAAAAGTGGGCCGCTTGTTGATCAATGGATTCCCAACTGGAGTTGAAGTATGCCATGCGATGGTCCACGGAGGTCCTTATCCAGCAACTACTGATTCTAGGTCTACTTCTGTTGGAACGAAAGCTATTGAGCGTTTTGTTCGACAAGTATGCTACCAAAACTTCCCTGATGCCATTCTACCTGCAGAATTGAAACAGGGCAATCCATTACAAATAATGAGATTGGTCAATGGGGAGAAAAAGAGATAAACACCTCCCTAAAACCTGATTGTATAAAATGAAAAAACTCCGGTAATCAGCCGGAGTTTATTCATCAATCAAAAAACGAACAGTCATGATAAACTGTTGTAGGTATCCAAATTACAACTTTCCTGCCAAAAAAACAATTTAAGACTAGTTTAACTGTAATTTGTTAGTGTAAATTTCACAATTTACCCCAAATATGTCTTTAAAATCTTACTTCTAGACGTATGTTTAAGGCGTCTGATGGCCTTTTCCTTGATTTGTCGAACACGCTCCCTAGTCAAATCAAAAGTTTCACCAATCTCTTCCAAAGTCATTGAATGTTGTCCGGCCAAACCGAAGTAAAGCCTGATTACATCTGCTTCTCTGGGGGTCAAGGTTTCTAAAGCACGCTCAATTTCAGTGCGTAAAGATTCGTGCAACAACTCTCTATCTGGATTGGGAGATTCCCCACTTCGCAATACATCATACAAGTTGGAATCCTCACCATCAATCAGAGGAGCATCCATGGATACGTGACGACCTGAGTTTTTCAAAGATTGCTTCACATCTTCCACTGTCATGTCCAATTCTTTGGCAATTTCCTCTGCAGAAGGTACACGCTCATGTGCTTGCTCCAAGAAAGCAAACGTTTTGTTGATTTTGTTGATGGAACCGATTTTGTTCAATGGCAAACGCACGATACGGGATTGTTCAGCCAATGCTTGTAGTATGGATTGACGAATCCACCAAACGGCATAAGAAATGAACTTAAATCCACGGGTCTCATCGAAACGCTGTGCCGCCTTGATCAGTCCCAAGTTCCCCTCATTGATCAAATCAGGGAGGGTCAATCCTTGGTTTTGGTACTGTTTTGCCACAGAAACCACAAACCTTAGGTTGGCTTTAGTTAATTTTTCCAAGGCTACTTGGTCACCCGCTTTAATACGCTGGGCCAACTCCACTTCCTCATCGGCAGTGATCAAATCCACTTTTCCGATTTCCTGTAAGTATTTGTCCAACGATGCGGTTTCCCTGTTGGTAACCTGTTTTGTAATTTTTAACTGTCTCATCTAAATTTTCCCTTCAAATTAAGTTTTTTGAACCGGAGCTCATTAGTTTATACGTAGAAAAAACCAAAATGTTACAATTTGGTAAAATTTATTTGTAAATAATTTCCTAAAAACAGAAAACCCCAGGATTTCCTGGGGTTCTCGGTATACATACTGGAAAAATATTAATCTCTCCTTGGTTTTCTATCTCTATCTCGATCTCTATTTCCACCTCTGCGGTCTCCACCACCTCTTCGGTCTCCACCTCGGTCATTGTTGCGAGGTCTTTCTTGGTATCCTTCAGGTTTTGGCAACAAGGCCTTTCTGGAAACTTTCTCTTTACGGGTCTTGGGATCAATACCGAAGTATTTCACATCGATAACATCTCCTAAGTTTACCACATCTGTTACGTTTTCGGTACGTTCCCATGCCAATTCAGAAACGTGAAGCAATACCTCGTTTCCTGGGGCATCCATATACTCCACAACAGCACCAAAATCCAATACTTTGATAACTTTTACTTCGTAAATGCTGCCGACTTCAGGCTTGAACATTAATGAATCGATTTTCTTCAATACCATATCGATGCCATCTTGGTCGGTACCCAAGATTTCCACAATACCTTCTTCAGTATCTGGATCTTCATTGATAACAATGGTGGTCTTGGATTTCTTCTGAAGGTCTTGGATAACCTCTCCACCTTTACCAATAAGGGCACCAATAAATTCACCAGGAATAATTCTGGTAATGATTTTTGGAGCATAGGATTTCACCTCTGGTCTTGGCTCAGCAATAGTATCGGTCAATTCCTTAAGGATATGCATCCTTCCAGCATTGGCCTGCATCAAGGCTTTTACCAAAATTTCATAGGAAAGTCCTTTTACCTTAATGTCCATTTGACAAGCGGTGATACCATCAGCAGTACCAGTTACCTTAAAGTCCATATCACCCAAGTGGTCTTCATCACCCAAAATATCGGAAAGAACGGCAAATTTACCGGTTTCGGTATCGGTGATCAATCCCATGGCAATACCAGAAACTGGTTTTTTCAATTGAACCCCAGCGTCCATCAATGCCATAGTACCGGAACATACTGTTGCCATGGAGGAGGAGCCGTTGGATTCCAATACTTCGGAAACCACACGAACGGTATACGGACAATCCGCAGGAATCATGCCTTTAAGGGCACGTTGTGCCAAGTTACCGTGACCTACCTCTCTACGGGAAGTACCACGAATGGGTCGTGCCTCACCAGTGGAGAAAGGAGGGAAGTTATAGTGCAAATAGAAGGTTTCTTCACCTTCGTATGATGGCATGTCAATTTGGTTCGCCTCTCTTGAGGTTCCCAAAGTAACAGTTGCCAAAGCTTGGGTTTCACCACGTGTAAAGATTGATGAACCGTGTACGCTTGGCAAGTAATCTACCTCACACCAGATAGGACGAATGTCGGTTGTCTTACGACCATCCAAACGAAGTCCTTCTTCCAAGGTAAGGTTACGAACAGCTTCTTTTTCAGCTTTGTGGTAATATTTGGATACCAAACCACCAATTTCTTCTAATTCTTCTTCAGAGAAAGTCGCTTTTACTTCTTCCTTGATAGCGGCGAAAGCTTCGCTACGCTCTTTTTTGGAAGAACCAGCTTTGG
Source organism: Flagellimonas iocasae (assembly GCF_042682725.1). Classification (NCBI taxonomy): domain Bacteria; kingdom Pseudomonadati; phylum Bacteroidota; class Flavobacteriia; order Flavobacteriales; family Flavobacteriaceae; genus Flagellimonas; species Flagellimonas iocasae. The sequence goes on from NZ_JBHUHU010000002.1 coordinate 186,647, forward strand.
CTACGGCATATACTTTATCATATGCCAAGTCCTTAACTTTTTTCTGAAGCTCTTCGTCTTCAGCTTCTGGTTCGTACTCTCTGGTTTCTTTTTTACCGAAAGCCTCGGCCAATTTTACCTGAGCGGCACATTGAACTTTAATGGCTTCATGGGCAAATTTGATGGCTTCTACCATTTCCTCTTCAGAAATCTCAGACATCTCACCTTCCACCATCATTACTGAATCTTCAGAAGCACCGATGACCATATCGATATCGGAACTTTTCAATTGCTCCATGGTTGGGTTGATGATCAATTCGCCATCGATACGACCAACGCGAACCTCCGAAATTGGACATTCAAAAGGAATATCGGACAATTGAATGGCTGCAGAAGCGGCCAAACCTGCCATCGCATCGGGCATTACGTTTTCGTCGTGAGACATTAATTGGATCATCACTTGAGTTTCGGAGTGATAATCTTTAGGGAACAATGGTCTCAAAACCCTGTCCACCAAACGCATGATCAACACCTCGCCATCGCTAGGTCTGGCCTCACGTTTAAAGAATCCGCCAGGATAACGTCCAGCAGCGGCAAATTTTTCACGATAATCAACGGTAAGTGGCAAAAAGTCCACATCCGCAGCTTGATAATTGGAGACAACGGTACATAACAACATACACTTGCCTGATTGGACAACCACAGAACCATGGGCCTGTTTTGCCAATTTTCCGGTTTCAATAGAGATTTCTCTACCGTCACCAAGGTCTATGACCTCTTTAAAAGTTTCTGGAATCATACAAATAATCTTACCCGTACAAAAAAACGGGTCGTTAAACATTTGGTCTACCGCCATCCGGACGGTCGGGTTGTGTTGTTGTTGTGTTGGCCTTTCGGCACTGACCAATGAAAAACTATATGAAGCTTTTTGTGTTTGCCCAATTTGCAGCTTGGGACTTAGGGTTGTTGGAGCCCGTCCAACTAAAACAAAGGGGAAGCCAAAGCCTCCCCATCGTTTTTATTTTCTGATACCTAATTCTTTAATCAAAGAACGGTATTTTTCAATATCTTTTTTCTTTAGGTAATCCAAAAGACTACGTCTTTTACCTACCAATGCCACCAAAGAACGCTCAGTGTTGTAATCTTTGTGGTTTCTTTTAAGGTGTTCAGTCAAGTGGTTGATACGGTGTGTGAACAATGCAATTTGCCCTTCCGTAGAACCGGTGTTGCTCTCAGAGCCGCCGTGTTTCTTGAAAATCTCGGCTTTTACTTCTTTAGTTAGATACATTCCAATATTATTTAAATGATTTTTATGTATTGATTGACCTTCAATCAGCGTGCAAAGATAATCCTTTTTTTGAATCCATGAATTTTATGGATGAATTAAACCTTTTGATTTCTAGACCGTCCAAGCACCAAACCATAAATTTTATCATTATGAAAAAGAATCTTAATCCTTTGAATTCTGTTGGAATAACCTCCATGCTCATGGGAGTTTTATTTTTAACCTTTGCTTCATGCAGTAAAGAGGAATCCAGCAGTGAAGATCTCTCAAGTACGGAAGTGATTTCAGCGACTGAACTAAAGTTCAGTGATGAAACCGAGATGATTTCCGAAGAAATCACCGCCATTGCCGAAGATATATACGCGGCTGATGAAATTTCAACAACTTCCAAGGCCAATTATCATTCGGACTATCTACCAGAATGTGCGATCGTTACCATTGAACTTACCGATACTACAAAAAATATTACCCTGAATTTTGGGGAAGGTTGCGAGATGCCCAATGGAAATAGCGTTAGCGGAAGCGTGTATCTAAGCTATGCGCTTGACATGGAAGCGGCTTCAAACACCATTACCTTGAATTTGGAAGATTTTGTTTTTAATGGAGTGGCTGTGGAAGGGTCAGCAAGTATTGTGCGTGTCCGTTCCAATGAAAATGGAAATCCGCAAGGCATGTCCGAAGCCAACTTCACTTCAACCTGGCCTGATGGAAATACTACATCTTACACAGGAACCCGCACCCGGGAATGGATTGAAGGTTTCGGAACCGGCTTTTGGGGCGATAATGTCTTCCTGGTTACCGGAAAGCGCACCTATGTGAGCAGGGCAGGAAATGAATTTGTAAAGGAAGTTATTACACCGCTCCGCAGGGAAATGTCTTGTCGATTTATAGTAACCGGTGTTTTGGAAATTTCAAGGTTTGGGAATACCGTTAGCTTGGATTTTGGGGATGGTAGTTGTGATGCGAAGGGTACTTTGACCTATGGGGACGGTACCGAACAGGAAATATTCTTGCGACGTTTTAGGAATTAGCGGTGAACTGGAAATGAAAAAGCCCCGATATTCGGGGCTTTTTTTATGCTCTTATCGGTTGATTCGTAATCAAATCGATATAAAGATTGACCTGTTTTTTCAAATCCCTTCGGTGGACGATAAAGTCCAAGAACCCGTGCTCTTTCAAAAATTCTGAAGTTTGAAATCCTTCAGGAAGGTCCTTTCCAACCGTATCCTTTACAATTCTAGGTCCAGCAAAACCAATCAAGGCCCCTGGTTCCGCAATGTTGATGTCCCCCAACATGGCATAGGAAGCTGTGGTTCCCCCAGTTGTTGGGTCGGTGCATAACGAGATATACGGAATTTTAGCTTCGGCCAATTGGGCCAATTTTGCTGAAGTTTTTGCCAATTGCATTAGGGAAAGCGCAGCTTCCATCATACGGGCGCCACCCGATTTTGAAATCATCAAAAACGGAATCTTTTTCTTTTTGGCGACATCAATGGCACGTGCAATTTTTTCACCTACCACACTTCCCATGGAACCTCCAATGAAATTGAAATCCATGCATGCAATCACAATTTCATTTCCCATGGATTTTCCAACTGCAGTGCGGACGGCATCCTTCAAACCTGTTTTTTGCTGAACAGATTTTAAGCGCTCAGAATATTTTTTCGTGTCCACAAACTTCAAAGGGTCCTTGGAAGTCATATTAGCATCCAATTCCTTGAACTTGTTATCGTCAAAAAGAATTTCAAAATATTCTTTGCTGCCAATTCTTACGTGGTAATCATCCTCTGGACTTACGTAGAAGTTTTTGGCAAGGTCTTCAGATTCAACAATTTTACCCGTGGGAGATTTGTACCAAAGCCCTTTTGGGGTGTCTTTTTTCTCCTCTGTTAAGGTCTGTATTCCTTTTTCCTTTCTTTTAAACCAAGACGACATGCAATCAAAATTAAATTAAACGAAGGGTTTACAAGGTATTGACGTTATTTAAATCTTCAAAAGCCTTTTTCAATCGATCAACAAAAGTTTTTTCACCTTCACGGAGCCAAACTCTTGGATCATAGAATTTTTTATTGGGTTGGTCATCTCCATCAGGATTTCCGATTTGAGCCTGCAAATAAGCGGATTTACCTTGAATGTAATCCCTTATTCCAACTAAAAAGGCATATTGTAGATCGGTATCGATGTTCATTTTAATGACTCCATACCCAATGGCTTCCCTAATTTCCTCTAAAGTGGAACCTGAGCCGCCATGGAATACAAAATCGATATGATTGTACCCTACACCGTATTTTTCAGAGATGAATTCCTGGGAATTCTTCAAGATTTTCGGTGTCAATTTTACATTCCCGGGTTTGTATACTCCGTGAACATTTCCGAATGCGGCGGCCACTGTGAATCTATGGCTTATTTTGGAAAGTTCTTCATAGGCATAGGCCACTTCTTCGGGTTGGGTATATAATTTAGAATCATCAACATCGGTATTGTCAACACCATCTTCTTCGCCTCCGGTAACACCCAACTCGATCTCCAAAGTCATACCCATTTTGCTCATGCGAGCCAAGTATTCCTTGCAAATTTCAATATTCTCTTCAATGGGTTCCTCAGACAAATCGATCATGTGGGAACTGAACAATGGTTTTCCAGTAGCTTTGAAATGTTCATCACTGGCATCCAAAAGTCCATCAATCCATGGCAATAATTTTTTGGCACAGTGGTCGGTGTGCAATATTACTGTAGCGCCATAAGCCTCGGCCAATTGGTGAATATGTTTGGCACCGGCGACAGCTCCTAAAATTGCGGCTTTCTGGTTTTCGTTGGAAAGTCCCTTTCCTGCATTGAACTGTGCTCCTCCATTTGAAAATTGAATGATGACGGGTGAGTTTAATGAAGCAGCGGTCTCCATTACGGCATTGATGGTATTGGATCCTACGACATTTACAGCCGGAAGAGCATACCCGTTTTCCTTTGCGTGTTTGAAAATTGCCTGTACTTCATCACCGGTAGCAACGCCCGGTTTAATATTGTGGGACATAGTTTAAGATGGTTTCGAGTTAAAATAGGGAACAAAAGTAATAAATTATTTGCTCTAGAATGGATAATTGATCCCGATATTGAAGACGGCTTTTTTGAGATTGAAATCACTAAACCAACGATCAGAACCTTGCTCAGCAGGATTATAGGTCTTAAAACCTACGTCTACCCTAAAGACAAAATAGGTGAAATCATAACGGATTCCCAAGCCTGTTCCCAGCGCTATATCTGCCAAGGAAGAAAACCCTGTGAAGATGGCGTCCGGATTATTCTCGTTATCAAATACGTTCCAAATATTGCCCGCGTCTGCAAAAAGGGCCCCTTTTACATCGCCTGCGATTGGAAAACGATATTCCAAGTTAAAAGCTAGCTTTAAGTTGGCCTCGTTAAAGTCGTTGATGTTATTGGTTTTTCCGGGACCCAACTCGTAAGCGTTCCAACCACGGTTGTCGTTGGAGCCTCCCGCAAAGTAACTGCGTACAAAAGGAATGTTGTTGGAATTCCCATAGGGAACCGCCAAACCTCCGAAGCTTCTAAAGGCCAAAACTTGGGAGTCGCCTACTTCCCAATGGCGTATGTAGTCAACTTCCGTTTTCAAATATTGGGAAAAAGGAACACCGAAAACCAAAAGTTGGCCATCATCATTTTTATTGTATGGAACCACATTGGCAACCATGGAAAGTAGGTTTCCTGCGCTTTCCAATTTTATACGGTACTGGTAAAAATCGTTGTCATTGATGCCTGACTTACTGTTTTTGTTGTGGGTAAAGTTGGTGGCAAATATGAGGTTGTTCTCCGTAAGTCTTCGTCTGCGTTCCTCTATGCTGTTGACTTCATCCAACTGGTCGTCTGATACCGGAATTTCATTGTCCAAAACCGCACGGGCAAAATCATTGGCACCTTCAGGAATAATAAGGCGAAGGGGGTCAGCTGCATTATCACTCTCTTCAAAAAAAGAAGCGTATTGGGGATCATCCTGAAAATCATCCGCAAGGTCATCCAAATTGGCGAAGGTGTTCCGATACACATTGTAGAAGTTGTCAGGGTTTACGTTGCGAACAAATTCCACGTTCAACAACTCCAAATTGTTTCTCAATCTATCAGTGGGAGACCAATTATAGGAAAGGATTGAATTTAAAGACTGTTTATCCAAACCAATGTTCCGCTGAAAGTTGGTACCCACCAAAAGTCTACTTTGGGGCAACATGTAGTAGGGAATAATTTTTTCTGTATTGAAAGGAAGCCATATCCGTGGAAAGGTGATGTTAATATCTCCCCCAAGTTCGGAAGTAAAGGTTTCGTTGGATAGGGAGGCATCACTTAGCAGACCAATGGACCCTCTTGCGGAAATGTTCAAGGTTTCCGCCCCACCAAATACGTTGCGCGTGATGACCGAAGCACTAAAGGCCGTTCCCACCTGTTGAATGTTGGAGTGGGTCACATCAAAATTCATGTTCAATGAAAATTTGGGCCTCGGGGCCAAATAGATGTTGGATATCAATTGTGCTTGAGTGGTATCAGGAATAAATTCAATGTTCGGGTATTTAAAGGTATTCAGGTTGGTGATTTGCCTGTAGGTTCGAATTCGGTCAATATCCCTATAAATACTGTCCTTTTCAAAAAAAATGGCATCGGTAAGCGCTTTGGGCCTGTACCTGAGTTTATTTTTATAATAGATGGTATAGTTGTCATATTCCATGGAACTCAGGGAGTCGGTATCATCACCAAAAAGGTAATCGGAATAAATATTGATTTTCTTCAGGCGATAAATTCGGTAGGGGTCCGAAGTATCCGTGCTATCCGTGGCACTCCTAAATTTTTTGATGTTCAATTGCACATCCATTTGCTGGTCATTCGCGGCCAAGGTGGTATCTCGTAAAATATCATAATTAATGGAGCTTTCCTGAAAATTATACACTCCGGAATTCCGGAAGAGGGTGGTGAGTCGTTCCCGTTCCAGTGTAAAATTGTCCAAATCGAACTGCTCGCCTTTTTTTACGAAGGATTGCTTTTTGAAAACATTGTAAATGGAATCCAACTCTGGAGAGGAAATGTTTTTTTGTACCGTATCAATGATAAAGGGTTTGCCCAAGGTCACCTCGTAATCCAACTCGGCCCTTTTCTTTCGCTTGCCCTCCACAATTTGGTAGGTACCCGAATTATTGAAATATCCTTTGCTGTTGTAATAAGCTTCCAGCCTATTTACCGATTTGTTAGTGAGGGAAGTGTCGATGACTACGGGCGGTTCGCCAATTCGTTTTAGAAACTCACTGTATCCCTTTACCATAAAGGATTCCTGCAATCGGTTTACTTGTTTCTTGGAAAGGAGGTTGTTCAACCTTTTTTCCCTTTTTTCGCTTCGGTGCAACCAGTCTTGAAAAGAAGAATCTGGATTTTCCTTGGCAAGATTGTAAAGGTTCAAACGAAGGGGATAGCCAAGAACACTACTGTTGGGTTTTTGAGAAATAAGCCCCTTTATTTCGCTGTCGGTGACCTTTTCATCATCCACATAGATGTTGTTCTTGGTAAGCAATAACTCCTCATCACCAACCTTTTTAAGGGTGTTGCAACCAGCAATGGCCAATATAAGCAACAATAATCCTATTTTTGCCCAGTTGCACAATAGACGTAAAGAACCCTTCATAGACGCCAAAAATACACGATTTAGATGGTTACGAAAAACCAAATTAAACTAGTTGTTAGCCTAAAGCAAAAAAAGTACCGATCTCAACACGGGCTGTTTGTGGTGGAAGGTGAAAAGACGGTGAATGAGCTGTTGCAATGGGGTTTGAAAGCCTATGCGGTGTTTGCGGATAATTCCCAAAACCCAAAGGGTTTTGAAGGAGCAGAGGTGGTTTCCAAAGCAACGATGAAACAAATGAGCAGTCTAACAAATCCTAGTGGAATATTGGGTGTTTTTTATATGCCCAAAGCCAAAACAGGGGAAGCATCTGATTGGATTTTGGCGCTGGATGCGGTCCGAGACCCTGGAAACCTTGGGACCATTATCCGACTTTGCGATTGGTTTGGAATCACGCAATTGATTTGTTCCGAGGATACAGTGGATTGCTACAACCCTAAAGTATTACAAGCTACTATGGGTTCCATTGCCCGAATAAACATTGTTTATACAAATCTGGAGGCGTATTTAGAACACACGGATCTAGTGGTGTACGGTGCTTTTATGGATGGAGCATCTGTGTATGTAGAAAAACTTCCAGCAAGTGGAATTTTGGTAATGGGCAATGAAGCTAATGGGATATCATCCGATGTTACAAAACATATCGCACAACGTATTTCAATTCCACAATACGGACAAGCCACGACGGAAAGTCTTAATGTTGCCACGGCAACTGCCATTCTTCTGAATGAGATTAGAAGGTGATTTTTAGTTAGGATTGCTCGATTATGGGATGTTTAGATTTTTGATAGCTAAAATTTCTTAGCTTTTCTATTCAACTATCCAACCCTACTCAAACGTGAAATTGATGAAAATACCCCGGGTACGCATGGCATTAATGTTTCCTGTCCATGGACTATTGGGGTCGTTGTCGGGAACCAATTCGTTGGTAAGGGCAAAAACACCTCGGATAGAGGGTGTAAACTTGAAGTATTCTGTATAAAAGTCAATTCCAAACCCGAGTTCATAACCGTAGACATTCTTTTTCATTCGAAACTCGCCACTGCTATTATCGTCCAAACTATCTTCCTTGCTTCCCAAGTTCATGGAGGTGTAGACTCCACCTTCAATAAAAGGTTTCCAGTTACCAAAACGTTTGGTACTGACTTTTAAAAGCAGCGGGAATCTAATATACGTGGAACGCACTTCCCTCAATGCATCCGCTTCTGTTGTAAAACCAGGAAAACCCAATGTTCTTGATGTATAGAGAAGTCCAGGTTCAAAGCGGGCGTCCAAATAATCATTGAGGCGCAATTCACCAATCAATCCCACGTTGAAACCCAAGCTTTTGTCCACCAAAACATCGCGACCAATATCGTTCTTGTATTCAAATTGAAAATCATATTGATTAAAACCGAGATAATAACCCCAGTTCAAAACCTTCAAGTCTTCAGTCTGAAGATTAAGGATATGATCATCGGAAAACTGTGCTAAGGAAGTTTTGCAAGCCAACACCAGCAGGCTGAGCAGAAGAAAGACGTTTTTCATTAAACTATTTTGTCGCGACATAAATGGAGGCAACTCCAAATGTCTGGGGTTTGTTCTCTATTCCTATAAACCCAATTTTGGCCAAAATATTGTTGAAGGCCTCCCCATGAGGGAAAACTGATGCAGATTCACTCAAATATGCATAGGCCGAGCGGTCTTTTGAGAACATTTTTCCGATAGTTGGAAGCATATAATTGCAATACAACCGATAGCCTTGTTTAAATGGAGTCTTTGTGGGAACCGAGGTTTCCAAGACCATAAAAGTGCCGCCGGGTTTTAGCACCCGATAGATTTCGGCTAGTCCTTTTTCTAGATGTTCAAAGTTCCTGACGCCAAATCCTACGGTAACTGCATCAAAACTATGGTCCTCAAAAGGTAGGTCCTCACTATCACCAACCACCATTTCTATGGTGTTTTGTAGATTTTTATCCAAAACCTTTTCCTTACCCACTTCCAGCATGCCAGGAGAAATATCCAATCCAATGATTTTTTCTGCCCCGGTTTGGGTCATGGCAATGGCCAAATCGCCCGTTCCAGTAGCTATGTCCAAAATGGTCTGGGGAGCTTTTGCTTTCAGCATTTTAACCATGCGCTTACGCCATTTGAGGTCTATTCCAAAGGAAATTATCCTATTGAGCCCATCATAATTTTTGGAAATTGTATCGAACATCTGGCGTACCTGCTCTTTTTTTCCAAGTTGACTTTCCTTATAGGGGGTTACTTTTTTTGACATCTATCGAATTTGCTGGCAAATATACAATTTAGCAATATGGCAGATGGACAAAAATATTTGTGTAATTTTGCCCTGCAACGGGGGAACCTTCCCGTATGTTGTTAAAAATATGTCGTTTAGACCACAGACACTATTCTTTTTATCATTTGTAGCGCGCAAATTGAATCTATTTAAGAACACATCTTATTTTAATCAATGAAAATCATTATTGCAGGAGCTGGTGAGGTAGGATTTCATTTGGCAAAACTTTTGTCTTATGAAGCACAGGATATCACATTGATTGATACGGACAAGGAGAGTTTGGCCTATGCCGACAACCATTTGGACATAAGGGTGCTTCGGGGTGATGCCACCTCCATTCAGGTGTTGAAGGATGCCCAGGTGGAATCCTCTGAACTGGTCATTGGGGTTACCGCCTCAGAAACCACCAACATTACCTTGTGCTTTTTGGCCAAACAGTTGGGTTGTAAACGGACCATTGCCCGGATTTCCAACACCGAGTTTATGGACCATAGGGAATCCCTGCGGTTTGAAGATTTGGGGATTGATGAACTCATCTCTCCGGAACGTCTCGCCGCCATGGAAATCCAGTTGATGCTCAACCAGTCCGCATTTAACGATACGTATGAGTTTGAAGGTGGATTGCTCACCATGTTTGGTGTCATCTTGCCAAGAACGGCACCTTTCGTGGGTAAAATGGTGAAGGAAGCCGCTCGTATTTTTCCAGAATTGCACTTTATGCCTATTGCGCTTCAACGGATGGGAACCCAATACACCTTGATTCCTCGTGGAGATACCGTCTTTAAAGAAGGAGATCAAGTATATTTCATCACTTCGGATAAAGGGGTGGAGGAGTTGTACAAGCTAACGGGCATGCAGAAGCAAGACATCAAAAATGTAATGGTGCTTGGTGGAAGTAAGGTTGGTTTTAAAACCGCTCGTGACCTTTGTAACAAGCGATTCAATGTGAAACTCATTGAAAAAAATAAGGAAAAGGCCTTTGACATTGCCGATGAGCTTCCCCATGCCTTGGTCATTAACGGAGATGGGCGAAATGTTGAGCTTCTCGATGAAGAAAATTTGGAGTCCATGGATGCATTCATTGCTGTAACTGGAAATTCAGAGACCAATATCATGTCCTGTTTGGTGGCCAAATCCAAAAGGATAAAAAAGACCATCGCCTTGGTGGAGAATATGGACTATTTTCAATTGTCACATTCCATAGGGGTGGATACCCTTATCAATAAAAAACTGCTTGCAGCAAACAGTATTTTCCGATACATTAGAAAAGGAGAGGTACTTGCTTTAACCCGATTGAACAATCTCAATGCCGAGATTTTGGAGTTCGAGGTGAAGGCTTCTTCGCTAGTGAATGGTGAAATCATCAAAGAATTGAATTTTCCACGCGAAGCAAGTATCGGGGGTGTTATCCGTAACGGAGAAGGAATCATCGCTCTGGGAGATTTTAGGATCATGGAAGGGGATAAAGTGGTGGTCTGCTGTCTGCCCAAGGCCATTCCAAGGATTGAAAAGTTGTTCCTATAATGAGACTCAACACGCGTATCATCATCCATATCATGGGTCTGTTGCTTCTATGCAATGGGTCCTTTATGCTTTTAGCAGCATTTGCCAGTGGCATTTATAAAGATGGTGCTACCTTGGATATCACCCTCGCAGCCATCGTAACCATGCTTTTTGGGATGATGGCCATGTTCTACACCCGCGGTCATAAAAAGGAGGTAAAACGAAAAGAAGGCTACATTGTAGTGACGTTCGGATGGATTGTGATGTCCATTTCTGGAATGTTGCCCTATCTCTTTTCAGGAGCTATTCCAACCATTACCGATGCATTTTTTGAGACTATTTCTGGATATACAACCACGGGAGCTTCTATTTTGGATGATATTGAAGCACTTCCCGAAGGGATTTTACTCTGGCGGAGCCTTACCCATTGGATTGGAGGAATGGGAATCATAGTATTGGCCATTGCCATTTTACCGTTGTTGGGGATTGGGGGCATGCAATTGTTTGCCGCCGAAGCACCAGGTCCAGGTGGTGATAAATTACATCCAAGGATTACTGATACGGCAAAACGCCTTTGGCTGATTTACTTTGGATATACGGTTGCTGAGACTATTTTGTTGAAAGTAGCGGGTATGACTTTCTTTGATGCCATCAATCATTCCTTGGCGACTATGTCCACCGGGGGGTTTTCTACGAAAAATGCAAGTTTGGCCTATTGGAATGATCAACCCATAATCCAATATATCGTTATTGTCTTTATGTTCTTGGCTGGGAGCAATTTTGTACTTAGCTATTTTGCATTTACAGGAAGAGTACAACGTGCTCTGAAGGATGAAGAGTTCAAGTACTATTTTTGGTTTATAGCCATCTTTTCCATACTTGCCGCTTTGGGTGTTTATTTTAAAGCAGATGTTCAGGTTTCTGAATTTCATCCCATGGTTTGGGGAAAGGCGGAAAGTGCATTTAGGCACACCTTATTCCAAGTTTTAACGGTCATTACCACAACGGGGTTTGTGACGGCGGATTTTACATCGTGGACCCACTTTTTGACCGTGTTTTTCTTTGGGTTGATGTTTTTGGGTGGTTCCGCAGGGTCAACCGCAGGAGGTATCAAGGTGATGCGCCATTTGATCATCATCAAAAATGGGATTTTGGAATTTAAGCGGACATTGCACCCCAATGCGGTAATTCCTGTTCGATACAATCAAAAAACCGTGAGTGAGCATATCGTGTACAACGTAATCGCATTTTTTGTGCTCTACATGCTTCTATTTATCATCGGTTCTTTGGTGTTGGGCTTCTTGGGGCTCGATTTTGTATCTGCCGTTGGTGGTTCGGCCTCTTCCTTGGGTAATGTTGGACCTGCATTTGGTAGTTTGAATCCGGTCAGCAATTATAACAGCCTCCCCGATGCTGGAAAGTGGTGGTGTGGCTTCTTAATGTTGTTGGGTAGATTGGAACTGTTCACCGTACTTATTATTCTCACTCCTTATTTCTGGAAAAAGACATAAAAAAACCTCCAAACAAAATCTATGTTGGAGGTCATTTTATTTTTTAAACTATAGTTTAAACCACAGCCTTAATTCGTGCAATGGCTTCTCTAAGCTCTGCTTCTGATGCGGCATAAGAAATTCGAATGCAATTGGGGTTTCCAAAAGCTTCACCTGTAACTGTGGCCACATTAGCATGTTCCAACAAGTAGAGTGCAAAATCTCCAGCACTATTGATTGTTGTACCTTTCAATGTTTTTCCGAAGAATGCCGAGATATCAGGGAAAACGTAGAAAGCACCTTCTGGAACGTTGAGGTTAAAACCATCAATTTCGCCCAACAATTGCAAAACCAAATCCCTTCTTTCGTGGAACTTGTCAATCATATATTGAATCTTGCTCACGGGTGCTTCCAAAGCGGCGATTGTGGCGCGCTGCGCAATGGCATTGGCTCCACTGGTCACCTGACCTTGTAATTTGGTGCATCCTTTGGCAATCCACTCAGGAGCTCCAATATAGCCAATTCGCCATCCAGTCATGGCAAATGCCTTGGAGACGCCGTTCACGGTTATGGTTCTATCGTACATTCCATCAATTCCGGCAATACTGGTATGTCCTCCTGTTGTGAAATTGATATGCTCATAGATTTCATCAGAAACCACATAGATGTCTGGGTATTTTTTCAAGACCTCGGCCAATCCTTCCAACTCAGCTTTGCTGTACACCGAACCGCTGGGGTTACAAGGTGAACTGAACCAAAACATCCGGGTTTTTGGGGTAATGGCGGCTTCCAATTGTGCAGGGGTCATTTTAAAATCGGAGTCAATCCCAGTTGGAACTTCAACAGGAACACCCTCAGCCAATTTTACGATATCACTATAACTCACCCAATATGGAGCGGGTAAAATGACCTCTTCGCCAGGATTCAATACTACCATGGCCACGTTGTAAAGGGATTGTTTGGCCCCTGTGGACACTACAATTTGACTTGGACCATAGTCCAGATTATTGTCTCGTTTAAACTTTAGGGTGATGGCTTTTTTCAACTCCGCGTAGCCATCCACTGGAGAGTAACTGCTGTAATTTTCATCAATGGCCTGTTTTGCGGCTTCCTTGATAAAATCAGGGATGTTAAAGTCGGGTTCCCCCAAACTTAAGCCAATGATATCCTTTCCTTCATTTCGTAATTCCCTGGCTTTGGCCGCCATGGCCAAAGTTGCTGACGTGGACATGCTCTGTATCCTGTCAGATAAATGGTTGCTCATCGATTTTGCTATTTAACTAGTACTGAAGTGCAGGGTTTTTACCCAATTCCTTCAAATGTTTGAAGTGCGAAATTATAGCTTTTCTGGTAGTTTTATACTCGTTGTAGGGTAAATTAAATTCCCGCGCCGTCTGTTTCACAATTTTGGAAATTTTTGTGTAGTGTATGTGGCTGATGTTTGGGAAAATATGGTGCTCCACCTGATGGTTGAGACCTCCTGTGAACCAATTTACAATCTTGTTTCTGGTACCAAAATTCACAGTAGTGAACAGTTGGTGAATGGCCCATGTATTTTTCATGTTTCCGGCTTCATCCGGTAGTGGTTGGTCGGCATCGTCCACAATGTGCGCCAATTGAAAGACCACACTTAGAATTACCCCCGCCACGTAGTGCATGATAAAGAATCCAAGAAGAACCTGCCACCAAGTTACCCCTCCAAAAATCATTGGAAGTACAATCCAGATGGTCAAATAAATGATTTTAGTGATGACCAAGGTGCTCCAATTAATTGCGGCACTCGGCAGTTTACCGTAGCTCAACTTTCGCTTCATATAACGATACATCTGTTGAAAATCTGTGGTAAGTGCCCAGTTGAAGGTGAGCAATCCATATAGAAAAATGGAGTAAAAGTGTTGAAATTTATGATGTTTGCGCCACTCCGCATGTTTGGAAAAGCGAAGGATACGACCGGCCTCCATATCTTCATCATGCTCGTGGATATTGGTATAGGTGTGGTGCAATACGTTGTGTTGTACTTGCCAGTTGTAGACGTTTCCGGCCAAAATATAGATACTGCTTCCCATGAGTTTGTTTACCCATTTTTTATTGGAATAGGACCCATGGTTACCATCATGCATCACATTCATGCCCACTCCGGCCATACCTACGCCCATGGTGATGGAAAGCAATAGATAGGCCCAAAAGGGAAGGTGAAGGGTCAAAATCAAAAAATAGGGGGTCAAAAAGATGGCAAACATCACAATGGTTTTCAAGTGAAGTTTCCAGTTCCCGGTTTTCTTTATTCCATTTTCGTTGAAGTATTCGTTTACTCTTTTGTTCAGGGTTCTAAAAAACTGCGCTGAATCTTTTCTTGAAAACCGGATGGTACTCGTATCCATATAAATAATTTTTACAAAGGTAGCCAAAATGTACCTTTTACATTTACACCTTGTTGTTAGAACGATGTTAACGTGTCCAAAAGTATTAATTTTGCTAAAATTAACACCCAAAGGATGAATGCCGATTTGATCTTCCATTATTTTACGACGCTCACTGATGTGCAAAAACAGCATTTCAGGGATTTAGGAGCTCTATATCAAGATTGGAACAAGAAAATAAATGTGGTTTCCAGAAAGGATATTGATGAGCTTTATTTGCGGCATGTGCTTCATTCTTTGGGAATTGCAAAAATACAGTCGTTCAATGAAGGGGCAGAAATTTTAGATGTCGGTACTGGAGGTGGCTTCCCGGGAATTCCGCTGGCCATCATGTTTCCTGAGGTTGAATTTACGCTTGTGGATGCTATTGGTAAGAAAATAAAAGTGGTACAGGAAGTAATTGATGGGCTTCAGTTGGACAATGTTACTGCAATTCATTCCAGAGTTGAGGACATTGACCGGCAGTTCGATTTTATTGTAAGCAGGGCTGTGGCCGCTATGCCAACTTTTGTGCACTGGACCAAAGGAAAAATAAAAAAGGACCCCGCCCATGAACGTAAAAATGGTATTTTTTACCTTAAGGGCGGTGACCTTACGGAAGAGTTGAAAGATTATAAAACCGTTCAAATCTTCGATTTAAAAGATTATTTTCAGGAGGATTTCTTTGAGACCAAAAAGGTGGTCTATCTGCCCCAGAAGAGTCGGGGTTGATTTACATTTAGGTATTCAACATCCTATAGTAAACCCCTCTGCACTTTCTGGAATAGGTTTTGGCATACTGCCATTTCTCGTTAAACCATCCGGCCAATTTCCCCCAAACATTTACTCGCTCTTTCATCTTAAATGGGTTTTAATGTGTAAAAGTAAACAGATTACGTTCAGTTTACAATTAATTAACGTTAAATTTACATTGAAATTATGTTAATTCATTTTTGACGTCTGTTTTTTTGATAAAAATGATGTAATTGTTAGGTTATAAGTGGTTTGAATGTAAATTTTAGGGGTTAATCATAAAGGTTTTCCACGTTCGCTTGGGCAATATCAATAAATAATTGACCCATTTTTTCGCAAATAGCGGTAAAAAATCGCTCTCCTTTTTCTTTAGTGGCTTGACTGGGGTCGCCAACTCCGGTGTCCTCACTTATTTTTGACCATGGACGTTCGGTCCAAGCCCAACCTTCCCTGAAAGCTTTGATTTTGTTCTTTTTTTCTGCCCCTGAGCCCCAATCTTTTTTGGGTAAAACCAGTTCTGGGGCAAGATGCATGATGAGACTGGTTTCCATTTCATCAGCATGGTCTCCGGGGATATCGAAGTATTGGTTTCGGTCCAACATGGCCGGCCAAAAAGTGAAGCAAATAAACATGCTAGGAAAGAGCAGGCTCAATTCCCGAATGATGGATTTCCAGTTGTTTCCACCATGACTGTTGAGAATCATAAGTTTATGCACTCCCTGTCGGTCCAAAACCGTGATAAGGTCCTTCAAAATGGCAAATTGTGTGCTTGGATTTAAGTTCATGTATAGATAAATATCAGACTGACCTGTGTTCACCCCAAATAGTATAGTGGGCAGTACCACCACTTTGGCACCTTGTTCCCATGCTATCTTAGCTGATTCTTCCGCAATCGCAGTTCCTTCAATCGTATCGCTGGAATAGGGTAGGTGGTAGTTGTGTGCTTCTGTGGCGGACCAAGGCAATATGGCCAATTCAAACGACTCGTCTTTTAAGTGCTTCCAGTTGGTTTCGGCCAATACGTAAGGTCTAGGCATGTGGAATAGGTGTTGATGATACCATAAAAATAGCCGTTATCTCCTCATTTAGGAAATAACGGCCATCTATTTAAGTTACTTTAAATTATCCCAAGAACGGATATCTGTAATCCTCTGGAGTAACAAAAGTTTCTTTGATTAATCGTGGGGAAACCCAACGCAACAAGTTTTGTGCGGAACCCGCTTTGTCGTTGGTTCCTGATGCTCTTGCACCTCCAAACGGCTGTTGACCTACAACCGCACCAGTTGGTTTGTCGTTGATGTAGAAGTTTCCAGCACAGTTTTGCAATGCTTTGGTCGCTTCGTCAATGGCATAGCGGTCCGCGGAAAGCACAGCTCCCGTTAGTCCGTATTCAGAAGTGCCGTCCACCAATTTTAAGGTATCGGCCCAATCCTTGTCCTCGTACACATAAATAGTTACCACAGGTCCGAAAAGCTCGGTACACATAGTGGTGTATTTTGGGTCGGTGGTCAAAATCACAGTAGGTTCCACAAAATAGCCTACGGATTTGTCATAATTACCCCCCGCAATGATTTCGGCATTGTCATCTGCTTTGGCCTGATCTATATATTTGGCCAATTTGTCAAAAGAGCCTTCATGGATCACAGCGGTAACAAAGTTGCTCATATCCGCAGGAGAGCCTGGCTTGTTGAAAGAGGCTAAATCTGCTTTTACAAAATCCAAGATTTCATCAGCTGTCGATTTTGGCAAGTACACCCGCGAAGCGGCACTACACTTTTGTCCCTGAAGTTCAAAGGCTCCCCGAACAATGGCAGTAGACACTTGCTTTGGCTTGGCGCTTGGGTGGGCGATGATAAAATCCTTACCACCTGTTTCACCTACAATTCTTGGATAGGTCTTATAGTTGTGGATGTTGTTTCCGATTTGTTTCCAAAGTTCCTTGAAAACAAAAGTGGAACCTGTAAAATGCAATCCAGCAAAATCTGGACTGGAAAGCAAGGTGTCTGAAATCATGACAGGGTCACCTGTCACCATGTTGATGACACCATCAGGTAATCCGGCTTCTTTGAACACATCCATGATCACTTTTGCAGAGAATACTTGACTATCACTGGGTTTCCAAATGACAACATTGCCCATCATGGCCATACAGGATGGCAAGTTTCCGGCAATAGCCGTAAAATTGAATGGAGTAATAGCATAGGTAAAACCTTCCAGGGGTCTATATTCCACGCGGTTCCAAATACCTTCTGAGGATTCTGGCTGCTCCGCATAGATTTGCGACATGTATTCCACATTGAATCTTAAAAAGTCGATAAGTTCACAAGCGGCGTCAATTTCAGCTTGATGGATGGTCTTGGACTGCGCCATCATGGTGGCGGCATTTATTTTTGCTCTGTATGGACCGGCGATAAGCTCTGCAGCTTTCATGAAAACGGCGGCCCGCTGTTCCCAAGTCAGATTGGCCCAAGCTTCCCTGGCTTCCAAACAGCTCGAAATAGCTTCTTCAATATGCTTTTTTTCGGCCAATTGATACTGTCCTACCACATGCTTGTGCTCGTGTGGTGGCGACATTGGTTTGGTATTGCCTGTTTTGATTTCCTTGGAACCGATGTAAAGTGGAACTTCAACCTGTCCGTTGTAATAGGTGTTGTACTGATTTAGTACTTCTTCACGTTCTGGAGTGCCGGGGGCATAACTTTTTACGGGTTCGTTATATGCAGTCGGAACTTGAAAAAAACCTTTTCCCATATAGATGCTCTATTTTGATGTTAAAAATTCCATCAAAGGTAAGGAAACAAAGGCCGAATAGAAAATGATATGGATTAGTTTATGGCAAAGGGGGCGGCAAATTTAAAAGCGGGAATCTCCACTTCAAATTCTTCAGTAGTGGCCAAGTTTACCATATGGTAATATCCGTGCATGGCGCCAATTGGGGATGCCAACAAACAGCCAGAACTGTAGGTGTGTGATTTTCCGGGCTTAATAACTGGTTTTCTGCCAATTACACCTTCGCCATCAATGGTTTCAATATCCTTGAGGGCGTCGTAGATATCCCAATGCCGGGCCGTAAGCTGAACAATGTCCCTGCTTAAGTTCTCAATGGTAATGGTATATCCAAAGGCATAGTGCATTTTATAATTTTTGAAAAATGTGCCTTCAAAGGTGGTTTCCACCGATACTTTTATCCCTTTTGTGACCTGAGTGAACATAGACTAGTAGGTAAAAACACTTCCTGTAAACAACATGATTACCGTAAATACTGCCAAAAAGGTAAAAATAGTGTTCAGAAAGAGATATTTGATTATGGTTTTAAACGTTCCTTGCCCGTAAAACTTCTTCATGGCCAAAAACAGATATACACTGAAAATAGTGATAAATATAGCTGCACTTGACACATTAAAAACGGCATCTATTACCAAGCTAAGGATGAGCAAGATAAATAATAAGGATTGGTTGTGAAAGCTAAAAATGAGATGATCGGTGTAGGTGTATTTTTTTCTGATATAAACCAGCCAAATGAAGACGGTGAACACGGGTAAAAAGAGAAAAACAACAAAAGGCAGTTTTGAAATCGTGGAGTTGATGAAGCTTCCGGGTTGGCGTACCACCTTTAAAAAGCTATTTGAAAACTGAAAGGCCATTTTATTTGAAAATGAACTTTTGACATTATATTTCTCCTGTGCTTGTTGAAAACTATAAAGGGTGTCCATTTGAATCATTCGCCCGAAAAACTCCATTTTTGAAGAGAATGCATCCATGCCGGATTTTTCCGCTTCCAAAGTTTGGTAATAGCCTGCCGGATCAGCGGCTAGAAGCGAATCTCGGGTCTCCTTTTTCATATTTACCGCCACCATTAGGGAATCCAAGATATTTACGCCCTTCCTTGCTGCTTGTGTATTTGCTTCGGCTGAGTCCAACTGAGCCAAAACATTGGCTGCATGGTTTTTCATCGAAACACTATCCGTAGTAAAAGAACCTGACTTTGTGTTATATGAAATGGGTGTTCCCACGGAAATATTACCATCAAACTTGGAAGCTGCCTGATCTAAACTGGCAAAACGGTTGTTGAAAGTGACCATTAAAAAGTAAAGGAAAGCCAAGCTCAATAAAAATCGAAATGGATTGGTATACGTAACCCGTTTGCCATTGACGTAATCCTTGGTTATGGTCCCGGGTCGTGCCAATAGGGCCGATAGCGTTTTCAGGAGTCTGGAGTCGTAATTGATAAGGCCAGAGAAAAACTCATCCATAAAGTCTTTCAGCGTCAATTTTTTGGTGCTATTGGCCTGAGAACAATTTGGGCAGTATTTATCGCTGGCATCCAAAGGATGACCGCAGTTTAAACATTGGTCGCCCCTATATTTAAGTTCATAGCGGCCCCTACTGACCAAACCATCTTTTTTCCCCATACCCCAAAAGGATTTGGAGCTAATATAGTTAATTGCTGATAGTTCTGGAATTTGCGGTGCCTATACCTATTATACTATCATATAAATCACCAAAATTTCTGTAGTAGACCAAAATAAGGTAGTTGTTTTCGGTAAAATGGAAATTACCACTCACGTAATTAGGTTCTATGGTTCCATCGGCTCGCTCCACCACATATTTGTAGTTGTAGAAGCCTTGTTTCATCATAAGGGTCACTTCAAACTTGCCCGTTTCCTCATTGAAGGTCATTTTGTTTTCCTCGGAAAGCGCATAATTATTGAACTTTCCCACCACATACACATGGTCCAATCCTATTTCATTGGTGTAGGGCAGGCTGAAATCCACTTTGGTGTACTCCGCCTCGCGGGAAACATCCTCACCTTGTAATGTACGCACTACAAAATCCCCGTTGATGTCGGGAAAATACGTGTAAGGTTGGTCGTACCTAAATTCATTGGTGAACAAATAATGATGATAGACGTCCTCAAATTCGATGCGCGAAATCGCAAATGTGGGCGAACGGAGATCCTTGGTGTCAAAATTCAAGAACTCATTGCCGCCATAAAAACTGGTTTCCTGATCGTATTTATAGACCAGTTCGGACCCAATAGTGTATTGTGGCTTGATGTTGTATAATGCCGTAGGCCAATAATGGTTCTGCAAAATGGCGATCTTTACTTCATTTTTGGGATTCACCACGTTAAAGCCAGCGGTGTTTATATTGATGTGTACCACCTGTTTCTCATTCAAGAAGTTGAAATCCCGAGAGCGCTTCACGGTGCCACCCACTACAACGGCATCTTGATAGACTACAAACCTTCTGGAAAATTGAAGATCTCCATAACTATTGTAGATTTCCAGTACATAATTCCCACTGACCTTTAACCGAACGTTTTCATTGGGAATCGTCAATCTATAGTTGGAATACGGCTGCAGGGTGGTGTAACTGTTCTCGTAATCAATGATACGCTGGTTGTCCGTTCCCACCAAATATTGGGATTTTAGAAGCTGGGAGGGGGTCCAATCATAGTCGCAATGGACAATTTTATAATAATAATCCTGCTCTTTCGCGGTAAGGTCATCAAATTCCAAGGACATGGATTCTCCCAATTGAATTACAGGAAATTGGTCTTCGGTGGGTCCCCTAAAAATGATGGTCTTTATGTTTTCTGGAGGATTTACCTCATACTGAACCTGGGCAAAAATGCTGGAGATGCAGCAGAAAAAAAATAAATGTTTGATCAAAAAGCGCATTTAGGCCTTATTTTTTGGGTAAAGGTAAACAAAAAGTGTGCCTTGAAAATTTAGCTCGACGTAATCCCATTTTTATGGTTAATAATTATGAAAACATACCTTTTAGTGCTAAATTTGCGACCGATTTTGATAACAAAAGGTCTACAACAATATGTCTAAAGACATCCGGATTAGAAAGGGGTTGGATATCAACCTTGTCGGGGCAGCAGAACAGACTACTTCCAAAGCCGTTTTAAGTAACGTGTATGCCCTAAACCTAGATGATTTTCACGGAATCACCCCAAAAATGCTGATAAAGCAGGGGGAAGAGGTTAAAGCGGGAGAGCCTCTTTTCTATAACAAGAACAACGAAGAAATGCACTTTGTCTCTCCAGTTAGTGGGGAATTAGTGGAAATCGTTCGTGGTGCGCGAAGAAGAATCTTGACCCTTAAGATTCTAGCCGACAAAACCCAAAAGTATACGCAAAGTAAGGTGCCAGACTTGGATACTGCAGATGCAGCGACCATAAAGACCTTCTTGCTTCAAAATGGAGGTTGGCCTTTCGTAAAGCAACGCCCTTATGATGTTATTGCTGACCCTGATGCGACCCCAAAAGCCATCTTTGTTTCTGCCTATACCACTGCGCCTTTGGCTGCAGATGCAGATTATGTTCTGAAAGGTAAGGAGCAGGAGTTGAACGCGGCCGTGATGGCATTGAGCAAACTGACCCCTGGAAAAATCCATGTGACCATTGGAAAATCCAGTAGGTCTCCTTTTGTGGATGTTGAAGGCATTACATTACATAAAATATCGGGTCCACACCCAGCAGGATTGGTGGGAACCCAAATCAATAAAATAGACCCTGTCAATAAAGGAGAAGTGGTTTGGACCATCTCTCCACAAGATATGGTGCTTATCGGTGAATTGCTGTTGACTGGAAAGTTCAATGCGGAACGCGTTATTGCACTTTCAGGTTCCATCATCAAGGCGCCTAAATACTACACCACTAAAATTGGAGCGGAAATCTCTACCTTTTTATATGCCAGCGGTGTAAATGAAGACAGATTCCGTTTGATCAATGGTGATGTGCTTACTGGAAGCAAAACCAATACTGAGGGGCATTTAGGATATTACAACAATACGGTTACCGCCATTCCAGAAGGAGATGACTATGATTTCTTCGGATGGAACAAACCTATTTTCAATAAAATTTCAACCACTAGAGCGCTTACCTTTTCTTGGCTTCAACCGAAGAAAAAGTACGATTTGGACACCAATACCAATGGTGAGCATAGGGCTTTTGTGGTTACTGGTCAGTATGAAGAAGTGTTTCCATTGGACATCTATCCACTTCAATTGTTGAAGGCCTGCATGGTAAAGGATTTGGATGAAATGGAGCAATTGGGACTCTACGAAGTGGCCCCAGAAGACTTTTCACTCACGGAATTCATATGCATCTCAAAACAACCGCACCAACAGATAATCAGGGAAGGATTGGATTTGTTGCAAAAAGAACTAGGATAATATGGGCATGAAAGAAAAATTACATCAGCTGAAGTTAAAGTATCAGGGCAAGAAAATGGCTCCGGCCTTCAATGCACTCCATACTTTTCTCTATACCCCTAACGAAACAACGCATTCTGGTGGGCATATCCGTGGAGCGGATGACCTTAAGCGTACCATGAACACCGTAATCATGGCTTTGGTGCCGTGTTTGTTGTTCGGAATGTTCAATGCGGGATATCAACATTACTCCGCCATTAACGGTTTTCCGGAGAATTTTGACCTGTTCGAAAACTTTTTGACATGGGATAATTTCTTGGTGGGAATTGTTACCGTGTTGCCTTTGGTAATCGTGTCCTACGGAGTAGGTTTGGCCATTGAGTTCTTGTTCGCCGTGATCAAAGGTCACGAAGTGGAAGAAGGGTATTTGGTAACCGGAATGTTGGTGCCATTGATAGTTCCTGTGGATACGCCACTTTGGATGTTGGCCGTGGCCGTGGCTTTTGGTGTGGTCATCGGTAAGGAAGTTTTTGGTGGAACCGGAATGAACATCTTGAATCCGGCTTTGACGATTCGTGCCTTCTTATTCTTTGCTTATCCAACTTGGATGAGTGGGGATAAAGTTTGGGTGCACGGTGCAAAAGAGGGCTTGACGCAAGCAGGATCTACGGATGCCATTTCGGGTGAAACTGTACTAGGGTATTTGGCTCAAGGAAACACTTCGGAAATGGGCTACTCACTATCCGATATGTTCTACGGATTTATTCCCGGTTCTGTAGGTGAGACCTCGACCTTATTGATTCTTTTGGGTGGTCTGTTCCTGATTTTCTCGAAAATCGCCTCATGGCGCATCATGGTGAGTGCCGTAATAGGTTCTTTGGTTATGGGATTGATTTTCAACGGTATCGTGGATGCAGGTTGGTTACCGGAATATAGCAAATTCTACACCTTGATGAGCTTCCCATACTGGCAGCACTTGTTGGTAGGAGGTTTGGCTTTCGGTATCGTGTTTATGGCCACAGACCCGGTAACGGGCTCACAGACCAACAAAGGAAAATGGATTTATGGTTTCTTGATCGGATTTATGTCCGTTATGATTCGAGTGTTCAACCCAGGATACCCAGAAGGAGTTTTCTTGGCGATACTGTTGATGAACGTATTTGCGCCTACCATTGATCACTACGTGATTAAAGGCAATATTAAAAAGAGATTGAAGAGATTGAAGACAGCAACCATTTATCCCAAAGCTTCGGATGAAGAAGTTGATGCATTAAAAACGGAAACAGCTTAATTATGGCAATCAATACAGAAAAGAATAGCTACACTGTAATTTTCGCGGTCTTGATGGTAGTGGTTGTAGGTTCCCTGCTTGCCTTTGTGGCATCGGGACTTAAGCCAAAGGTGGATGAAAATGAGCGCTTTGAAAAGCAGCAGAACATCCTCTATGCCATGGGGGTCAATGAAAATGAAGGAGAAGGAAGCGTAAACTTTGTACCCACCACCGAAGTGGAGAGTGAGTTTTCAAAATACATCAAAGAACAATTGGTCATTGTAGGTTCCGAAGCCAAGGAACAGGAAGATGCCTATTTGATCGATATGAAAAAGCAACTAAGCACCATTAAAAGTGGAGGCGAAGCAGAATTACCTTTGTTAATAGGTGAGAAGGATGGTAAAGAATTCTATATCATTCCGTTGTACGGAAAAGGATTGTGGGATGCCATCTGGGGCTTTATGTCCGTTGATGCCAACATGGTGGTGCAAGGCGTTTATTTCGATCACAAAGGTGAGACTCCCGGTCTAGGGGCCAACATCAAGCAGCGTTTCTTCATGGATGATTTTGAAGGAGAATCCATCATGGATGGTAACAGCTACGCCGGTATCGCTGTGGCCAAGGGCAACGGAGATCCCTTGAACGAGAACAAGGACGATAATGAAGTAGATGCATTGGCAGGTGCTACCATTACTGGTAACGGAGTAACAGCAATGATCAAAGATGCCTTGAAGCTTTACAAACCTTATTTAGAAACCATTAGAAAAAAATAATATGGCGCTACTATCAAAAAAAGATGCAAATCTGATACTAGACCCTTTAGCGGACAATAACCCCATCACCATTCAGGTATTGGGAATCTGTTCTGCCCTAGCAATTACTGCAGAATTAAAAGCTTCAGTGGTAATGGCAATCTCGGTAATGTTTGTACTGGGTACGGGTAACGTGGTCATTTCGTTGTTGCGTAACATCATTCCATCGAAAATCAGGATCATTGTTCAGTTGGTTGTTGTGGCCGCCTTGGTAATTATTGTGGACCAGGTGTTGAAGGCCTTCGCTTACGAATTGAGCAAAACCCTATCTGTATTTGTGGGATTGATTATTACCAACTGTATCATCATGGGACGTTTTGAAGCCTTTGCTTTGGGTAATGGACCTTGGAAATCCTTTTTGGATGGTATAGGAAACGCTTTGGGATACGGAATCATTTTGGTAATTGTTGGATTCTTCAGGGAACTCTTGGGTTCTGGAACCTTGTTTGGTTTCAAGGTTTTGGGAGATCCTGTTACTAAAACAGGATTGTATTCCATCGGATATGAGAACAACGGCTTTATGATTATTCCACCAGCGGCATTGATTGTTGTGGGAATCATCATTTGGGTACAACGTTCCAGAAATAGAGCATTGATAGAAGAAGCATAAACTAGGAGAACATGGAGCATATAGAGCTGTTTTTTAAGTCGATTTTCATAGATAACATGGTGTTTTCGGTCTTTTTGGGAATGTGTTCCTACTTGGCCGTATCCAAAAAAGTTTCCACAGCCGTTGGTTTGGGAGCTGCAGTAATCTTCGTTTTGGGGGTTACTGTTCCATTGAACTGGTTGTTAGATCAATATTTGTTGAAAGATGGGGCGTTGGCTTGGTTAGGTCCAGAGTATGCCGACTACGATCTAGGATTCCTTTCCTTTATCCTGTTTATCGCAACCATTGCAACCATGGTGCAATTGGTAGAGATTGTGGTAGAGAAATTTTCCCCATCACTCTATAATTCCTTGGGTATCTTTTTGCCGTTAATTGCGGTAAACTGTGCCATTTTGGGTGGTTCCTTGTTTATGCAGACCCGTGAAATTCCAAATATTGGATTGGCCCTTAATTATGGAGTCAGTTCTGGGATTGGATGGTTTTTGGCCATTTTGGCAATTGCGGCCATCCGTGAAAAAATTCGCTATTCCAATGTACCTGCCCCATTGCGTGGGTTGGGAATTACCTTCATCATCACTGGATTGATGGGAATAGGGTTCCAAAGCTTTGGTGGAATGTTGACAGGTGACAATGAGGCTCCTGAAGGAACAGAAACCACTACCGTAAAAGCAGAGAACAAAGAAGAAAAAGAAATCAAAAAGGAGATTGAGGATAAAGAAAAAGCAGTTTCCTATAACGAAGTTATAAACAAATAAAGATGATATTAGCCGCAAGTACTGGAGGTACTATTCTAATTACCGTAGTAGCTTTTCTTATTTTGTTGTTATTGTTGGTGGCCTTGTTGCTGTTCACCAAGGAGAAACTGTCCCCATCCGGTCCTGTGACCATCACCATCAATGGTGAAAAGCAGGTGGAAGTAGGTTCGGGAAGTTCCTTGCTGTCAACATTGGGAAACCAAAAAATATTCTTGCCCTCAGCCTGTGGTGGAGGAGGAACCTGTATCCAGTGTGAATGCCATGTGCTTTCTGGTGGTGGTGAGGCTTTACCAACGGAAACCCCTCATTTCTCCAAAAAGGAATTACAGGAAGGTGCCCGTTTGGCTTGCCAGGTGAAGGTGAAACAAGACATGGAAATCACCATTCCTGAGGAAGTTTTTGGTATCAAAAAATGGAACGCCAAGGTAGTTCGTAACTATAATGTGGCCTCTTTTATCAAGGAATTTGTGGTTGAGATTCCGGAGGATATGAACTACAAAGCTGGTGGATACATTCAAATTGAGATTCCCCCCTGTGAAGTAAAATATTCAGATATTGATATCACTGCCCACCCAGCAGAACACGAAACTCCGGATAAATTCCAGGCGGAATGGGATAAGTTCAACTTGTGGCCCTTGGTCATGAAAAACCCTGAAACTGTGGAGCGTGCCTATTCCATGGCTTCCTACCCAGCTGAAGGACGTGAAATTATGTTGAACGTACGTATTGCAACCCCACCATGGGATCGCGCCAAGAATGGGTGGATGAGTGTCAACCCAGGTATCGCTTCATCTTATATCTTTAGTTTGAAAGAAGGCGACCCAGTGGTAATTTCTGGTCCATTTGGTGAATTCTTTATCAACGAATCTGATGCAGAAATGCTTTATGTTGGTGGTGGAGCTGGTATGGCTCCGATGCGTTCGCACCTCTACCACCTTTTCAAGACCTTAAAAACAAACAGAAAAGTGACATATTGGTACGGAGGTCGTTCCAAAAGAGAACTGTTCTACTTGGAGCATTTCAAAGAGTTGGAGCGTAACTTCCCTAACTTTAAGTTCTATTTGGCACTTTCTGAGCCTTTACCAGAGGACAACTGGAAGGTTAAAAAAGACATCAATGATGAGGAAGGTGATGGTTTTGTCGGATTCATCCACAACTGTGTTATCGATAACTATTTGAACCATCACGATGCCCCTGAAGATATTGAATTGTATTTCTGTGGTCCACCGTTGATGAACAAAGCGGTTCAAAAAATGGGTGAGGACTTTGGTATTCCAGATGAGAATATCAGGTTCGATGACTTTGGAGGATAAACGGAAATTGGATATATCTCAAATTGTCATCCTGAGCGCAGTCGAAGGAGACATCGAGAGGTATTAAAGAATAAAACCAACCGATGCCAACGCATCGGTTTTTTTATCGATATGGGAAGAGAATTAACAGAGCAGGAACTTCATAATCTCGCCATGAACATTGTGGGTCACGAGCTCGAGGCCAATGGTTTTGAGTTTATGGCCATCAACAGCGAGCTTAGGAAAAACCCACAATATGTGTGCCTCAAAGAAAAGATATTGCACTTTATTGTGGTTCGGAATGTTGAGTTTCCCATGAATCCCAGAGATTATGATCAGGAGTTGATGCAGACGGTAAAGGACCATGCCGAAAAGTTCGAGGCCAAAACTTATTTTGCGGGGGTTGGACTTTCCAATGCGGCGAACCAAGAACTTCCTTTGTTCTTGGATGAAGAGTATATTGTGGATTATCAAGGATTGATTGAAATATAGATGTTGAAAAATGTACTTCTTTTTGCTTTAATCGCATTCACTTTTGGATGCGGTTCCCCTCAATGGATAAAAAATCAAAATCAAGGAGGTGCTTTGGGTACGTCCTATTCCATTATTTACATCGCTGACGAACCCTTGGACTATCAACAAGAGATTGATTCTGTTTTTCAGGTGATGAACCAATCCATGTCCACCTACGTGCCTTCTTCGGACATATCCAAAATCAATGAAGGGGATTCTACCGTAGTGGTTGATGACATGTTCAAAGAAGTGTTTGATATCTCTACTAGAGTCCACCAAGCCTCAAACGGCTATTTTGACCCCACCATTGGGGTTTTGGCCAATGCATGGGGATTTGGTCCGGGAGAACAAATTCAGCTTGATAGCCTCAAGGTAGATAGCTTGTTGAGTTATGTGGGATGGGATAAAGTAAAGCTGAACAGTGACAATACCATAACAAAAGCAAATCCAGCCATTCGGTTCGACTTTAATGCGGTGGCCAAAGGCTATGCCATAGACCGATTGGGTGCTTTGTTGGATTCAAAAGGAATTCAGAATTATTTGGTTGAAGTAGGGGGAGAGGTGCTTGCCAAAGGAACCAATCTTGTTTCTGGAAAGCAATGGACCGTTGGTATTGATGACCCCCAAGTGGAAACCGGTCGTCAATTGAAACTGATTGTAACCTTGGAAGACAAGGCGATGGCGTCATCGGGTAACTACCGAAAGTTTCGAATTGACCCAGAAACTGGCGAAAAGTTTGTGCATACGATTAACCCCAAGACGGGCTATACCAAAAATTCGTATGTGTTGGCGACCAGCGTGGTGGCAAATACCTGTGCTGTGGCTGATGCTTTTGCCACAACGTTCATGGCGATGGATTTGGAGGCATCCAAAGCAATTTTGGAAAATCATGGGGAATTGGAGGCCTATATCATCTATTTGGATGAAAATGGGAATACTAAAGAATTCATGACTTCCGGTTTCGAGAAGTTTGTGAAGCAATAATTACTTTTTTACCAAGGGAATAATCTCCCCCTTGGCCAATCGGTATTTTTCAACCTCTTCCTTTGGAAGAGCACTTGTGTAATCCACCTCTTCCACTGTAAAACCTATGCTGCGTAGTTTATCAAAATAATCCCTTCCGTAGATACGCACATGGTCATACTGACCAAAGATTTTAGCGCGTTCTTTTTTGTCGGAAATGGAATCATCCTCAAAGGTCTTTTCTCGTTTTAAATCCTGCGGGATTTGAAAGATGCCCCAACCTCCCGGCTTCATGACCCGGTAAAGTTCTTGCATGGCTTTGGTGTCATTGGGAATGTGTTCCAAAACATGGTTACAGAGAATCACATCGAATGAATCGTCTTCAAATGGTAGATTACAGATATCAGCTTTTACATAGGCCAAAGGAGAGTTTAAGTCCGTTGTGGTATACTCGATATTGGCCATTTTCTTGAAACGCTTGTGAAAAGCTTGTTCTGGCGCAAAGTGGAGCACTTTATGGGGTTGGGTGAAGAAATCTGTTTCATTTACCAAATAAAGCCATAGAAGTCGATGCCGTTCCAAGGAAAGGGTGGAAGGGGAAAGGACATTTTCCCTTGGATTCTCATATCCGTAGGGTAAAAACTTTTTAAAACTCTTGCCGTCAATGGGGTCAGTAAATCTGTTTCCCTTTAGGAAAAAAGCTATCAATGGCCTTACCCAATAGCTGAGGCGAATGAGTAAAGGTCTTGGAATTAAATTGAGTATGTACTTGAATAGTTTTGACACGAATTATTCGAATTTTCACGAATTGGATTGCAATATTATTCTTTTGTAAACTAAACTATCCTCTCCAAAATTTACAATTAATCCCAATTTCATTTTTGAAGCGGCCAAGTAGTTCAATGTTTGTTTAATATGACTGGTATTGATATTTGCCACTGCTTTAAGCTCCAAGATTATTTTATCATCTACTACATAATCAGCATAATAATGATGCTTTAATTTCTCTCCTTTGTAGATGATATCGAATTTTACTTCTTTTTGAAATGGAACACCATTGGATTTTAATTCAATTTCTAGAGCATCGGCGTAAACTGCTTCACTGAATCCTTTGCCAAGCTCATTATGGATATCCATACATAAACCGATGACGAAGTAGGACTCGTTTTTATAAATGATTTGGGACATTTATTCGAGTAATTTGAGAAATTCGAGTCAAGCAAGATAAGGTATTTTAGAGTACCAATTTCTTACTTCGGAATTCATCCTCTTCATCACTGGTGATACCCAGAGCATCATAAATGTATTGAAAGGTGGAGAGCAATTCTGGTTTTCCGTCTACCAAGGCAACATCGTGCTCAAAATGGGCACTGGGCTTACCATCTGCTGTTAAAATGGTCCATCCATCCTTAAGCTGTTTGATGCGTCGCGTACCCATATTGATCATGGGTTCAATGGCAACCACGGTACCATTGACAAATTTTTTGCCTCTTCCGCGCTTCCCGTAATTTGGCATTTGAGGGTCCTCATGGAGTTCTCTTCCCAAACCATGTCCCACCAATTCACGTACAACACCATACCCATGGTCTTCGGTGTATTTTTGGATGGCATATCCTACGTCGCCTACGCGGTTCCCTTCCTTAAATTCCCGGATTCCAATATATAGCGATTCTTTGGTGACTTTCAGTAATTTTTTGGTCTTTTCGGCAACTTCCCCGACCTCAAAAGTATAGGCATGATCTCCGTAGTACCCATTTTTAAATGAACCACAATCCACGGAAACAATATCCCCTTCTTTTAAGGGGTCGTTGTTGGGAATGCCGTGTACTACCTGAGCGTTGGGACTCCAATTAAGTGTATTTGGAAAATCATACATGCCCAAAAAACCTGGTTCTGCGCCTTGTTCCCGAATGAATTCTTCGGCCATTTTATCCAATTTTAATGGAATGGCTCCTGGTTTGATTTCCTTGGCCAACATGCCCAAGGTCCGTGAAACAACCAATGCACTTTCGCGCATTAATTCAATTTCCTCTGCTGTCTTTACGTGAATCATAGCCGCAAAGATAAATTGAATCTACGGATTATAGCGAATTTAAGCCTAAACCAATGGTTTTTGCGTCATAAGCTCTGGCTGTGGAATACCTATCAATTTGAGAATGGTAGGGGCAATATCACCCAAAACACCACCCTTGATTTCTTTGGCATCCTTATCTACAAGAATCAATGGAACTGGATTTGTGGTATGGGCCGTATTAGGGCTTCCATCTGGATTGATCATGGTATCACAATTTCCATGGTCCGCAATAACGATAGTGGAATACCCATTTTCCAATCCTGCGGTGATGACGTCTTTGGCGCATTCATCCACGGTTTCGCAGGCTTTGATGGCCGCTTCCATAACACCGGTATGCCCAACCATATCGGGGTTGGCAAAGTTAAGGCAGACAAAATCGGCCTCCCCTTTTTTAAGTTCGGGAATAATGGCATCGCGAATGTCATACGCGCTCATTTCGGGTTGAAGGTCATATGTGGCCACTTTTGGTGACGGGCATAAAATTCGTTGCTCACCTTCAAAAGGTTCTTCACGCCCACCATTAAAGAAAAAGGTAACGTGAGGGTATTTCTCGGTCTCTGCGATTCGAATCTGTTTTTTTCCATTTTTGGCCAATACTTCACCCAGCGTGTCTTTGATGTTGTCTTTATCATAGACCACTTTTATGCCCTTGAAGGAATCATCGTAGTTGGTCATGGTGACGTAATAGAGATTCATTTTGTGCATATTCTGCTCATGAAAGTCCTGTTGGCTCAAAGCTTGGGTAAGCTCTCGACCTCGGTCTGTCCTAAAGTTGAAGAAGATGATCACATCGCCTTCGGTTATTTTGGCAAGCGGTTGGTCATTGGCATCCGTTACAACCAAAGGTTTTATAAATTCATCGGTAACACCGCTGTCATAACTCTTTTGAATGGCATGACTAATTTCCTTTACATGCTCTCCTTCGGCGTTTACCATGACATCGTAAGCTAATTTTACGCGTTCCCAACGTTTATCACGGTCCATGGCATAGTATCTTCCAATTACGGTAGCAAGCTTGGTACTTTTGTCTGAACAGTAATGTGTAAGGTCAATCAGAAAGCCTTTTCCGCTTTTGGGATCAACATCACGTCCGTCGGTAAAGGCATGTACAAAGGATTTTTCAACCCCATTGTCATCTGCAGCTTTGATGAGCGCTTTTAAATGGTCGATATGGCTATGCACTCCACCATCACTCACCAAACCTAAAAAGTGAACAGATTTGTGGTTGGTCTTGGCATATTCAAAGGCATCCTTTAACACTTTCTCGTCCTTCAAGGTGTTTTCTTTGACCGCTTTATTGATTTTGGCCAAATCTTGATAAACAATTCGTCCGGCCCCAAGGTTCATGTGCCCAACTTCGCTATTTCCCATCTGTCCTTCGGGAAGACCAACATTCATTCCATCCGTCAGCAAATTGGCATTGGGATACTTTGTGTACAGTGAATCTACGAAGGGTGTATTGGCCTGTGCTATGGCCGAAACCTTTGGGTCTGGGGACTTTCCCCAGCCATCCAAAATCATTAGGATTACCTTTTTGCTCATAACATGAAATTGTACTTCAAAAATAAGGCGATTTGACTGGATGCCCTAGTTTTCAGGGAGTTTTTATGGTTATTGATTTAATAATTTTAAACCATTTTAAATGCAGCATTGTTAAAATTTAGTTATTTAACTGTTAATGACGTAACATTTGGCTCTTTGGGCAGTCTATTTTTGTATCACTTTAATTTTAATTAAAATAATTCATCATGAGAAAAACAATCCTAACAGTAGCCGCTTTTTGCATGCTAGTAACCACTGGTATTTCTGCCAATGAAACTATTTCAGATGTAAATCTGAACGTTTCGGCATTGCCCGTTGAAGTCAGTTCTTTTTGCAAAGCTATTATGCAAGGCGATGTAGAAACGGTCAAGAAACTTATTGAACTAGGCGAAGATGTCAATGAAAAATCCCTAGGGATGGCTCCTGTACATTTTGCAGCACGTTACAACCAAGCCGAAATCCTAAAACTGCTTATTGAGCATGGAGCTAATTTTAAAAGGCGTTCCGATCAAGGGTATACAGCCAAGAAATATGCTGAAATGTCCAATGCAACTGAAGCGCTGGCCGTTTTGGAAACTGCTATGAAAAAATAAAGGAGTTTATTTATTCATTCAAAGCAAAAGGCCCATCCTTAAGGATGGGCTTTTTTTCTCATTTTTACTCTAGTGTCCTGTAAAAGAGTATAGTGTTGGCTTAGAATTCAAAGCCTGTAAAAGCTCTATATAAAAACGCATAAAACGCCATCATCAACATGATGCCACAAAATACGGAGTACCCCTTTAGAAAAAGTACCACAAAGCTCGGTTTACAATCGTCAAATGCCTCTAAATAGAGGTTTTTAAAGTGTACTAGTGTTCCCATGTGTCTCGTTTTTTTGTAAGCACAAACGGGATAAGAAGATGATTGTAGGATTTGGGGTTGTCTCAAAGGTAAGCAAAACTAAGCAATACCCTTTTTTTATCGATAAACGTGTCGAATCTATCGACCTGAATATTTTTTAATGGCTTCTTTAATTTTTTCAATCCGATTTTCTGGGTCTGGGTGAGTGCTTTGAAACTCAGGCACGCGATTTGGACCGGCAGCCGCTTTCAAAATTTCCATGACCTTGATCATTTCATAGGGGTCGTATCCGGATTGAATCATGAACAAAACCCCCAATTCATCGCTTTCCAATTCATCACCCCTTCCATTTTTTAAAAGGGTGTTCTGGCCAATACCGGCCACCACGCTTCCCATATCGCCACCAACCGATGCTCCCGTGGCCAAGGTCTGCCAAAAACTGCTTTCCGCGATACGTTCTGCGGAGTGCCTGCCAATCACATGACCTATTTCATGACCCAAAACTCCCGCCAATTGTGGCTCGGTGAGTTGTGAAAAAAGGGCGTAGGTGATAAAACATTGACCTCCGGGGAGGGCAAAGGCGTTTATGGTTTGGTCATCGGCCAATAGATGGAAATCGTATTCGTAGGGAGTTTCCCGGGCAATGCTACTGTTAACGAGCTTTTTACCCACAGCATCCACTAAGGCCTGCATGCGTTCATCTGGATAGAGGCCGCCATGCTGCTGTGCCATTTCGGGGGCACTTTGCAACCCAATGGCAATTTCTTGTTCAGCCGTCATGTTGATGTTCTGCACCCTTCCGGTATATGGATTTTCCTCTTGGTTGCTGCAACGGCGAATAAAAGCGAAAGCCACAATGGCCAGTCCGATCAGGATACGGATTCTCCAACTTCCTCTTCTCATGATGGTAGTGTTCTAGTCCATGGAAGGTACGAAAAAAAATACTACAGCAACGTTGGATTTATATCGAGAATATTGTCTTGGATATAGGTTCTGATAAACCCTGTGGTAAAATGTTCGGAGCCTAAAAACTCCTCTTTTTGAAGCAAGCGTAGAATGTTCAATTTTCTGTAGGCCGTCAGCATAGGGATGGAAATCGGCGCATAGCTGTAATGCCAAGGCTCATATTTAAAACCTCTCCGTTTGGATTCGTTGGTGTAAACCAGATAAAACCCAAATTTTTCCGAGTTTTCATCCAGCCACAATTTAAAATTCTCGAAAGGACCACCTTTTTCAAATTTTTCTGGAACCAGAACATCACCAGAAACTTTGGGGTAACCATCAATAATATCGATATCTGTGCCCCAATGGTGTCTGCTGGTGCCGGGAATGGTGGAATATTCAATGATTTTATCAATAGCTGGCAATGGTTCCATACCATCATCGTCGGTAAAGCGGAGGTACTTCCGTTCCCAAATGGTCGCTTGGTGGTAAAAATCCCTGTAGCTGGACACCATTTTAATATCAAAACCATCCGAATAGGCGGCCTTTTTCATTTCCACAAACGATTCATACGCCTCTTTTCTTAGATTGATGCCATCACCAAAAAGGTCGATAACTTCCTTGCCCATCAATTCATCAGTGGAATAATCGGGGTAATCAAATTGGGAAAAAACAGGAGGTATGGTACAGGCTAGGCTTGAGGCAGAAGTGGTTTTGATAAAGGTTCTTCTCTTCATGAGAACATATTTTCGTGCCAAGTTAAGAAGTATTTTTCAGTCCGTGGCTATATCACTTTGACTCGAAAGATGGAAACAACTTATTGTCGGTCCAAGAACAGGTAGCCCGTGTATTCCAATCCAACGTCATCCAACTTGACCAGATAGAAGTAGACGCCTTCTGGCAGGCCAATACTTTTATTCACGTAAAGGCTTCCAGCGTTGGCCATTCCTCTGAATTCATCCACGTAATTCACCTTTTCAAAGACTTTTTGTCCCAATCTATTATAAATCATCAAGGTGTTGTTGGGAGATTGCTCCATTCCGTCTATCACCAAAAAATCATTGATGCCATCTCCATTGGGACTCAAAAAATAGTTGCCCAGCGTTGGGTAATCCACAGCAAAGGTGTCTGTTGGCAAGGGTATGGTTCCAAACGTGATGGCTTCATATTCACTGGGCACAAAGGTTTTGGTGGTTAAAAAGCCTTCAGTAAGATCACCGCTCATTGCACTATTGCCAATAACAATCCACTGGTTGGAGGCTTTGCTCCATCCGATGGCAATGATGGACTCAAAAGTGGCATTGGGAATCAGGCCCAAACCGCTTCGTGCATTCCAACTTATGGTAACCTGGGCGGGAACATCACTCTGTACAATCCAAAATTCCCGATCACTAACGGAGCCGATATCCCGTACCTTATTGGCCGTATTAAAACTAGCTGAAATGGATGTGGGACTTAAAGGATTTTCAAAAAAATAAGCACAAATCGCCAATGGGGTAACTCCTTCTGAGTTCAAGGTCAGTGTCCGAAGCGCATTTTCATCCCCCACCGGGAAAAGAAAAACATCGCGATTGTTGATGGCAGCGAAACCTGTTACCTTTCGGGGGTTGTCCTCCCCAGTAGAGGTACCTTGGTCCATAAAGTTGAGATAGACCGATTGATTGTCTTTTGGGGTGAGCACATTGCCCTGAAAAAAACTGAAATTATTGGCAATGTTTACCGTATTCTGCAGAAGGATGTTGTCAAAAACCATCATTTCCGCATCCCAAAGGGTAGGGGGGATATTGCCCAGCACCTGGATGACATTGTTTCCGTAAAACCCGACCAAACCTTCGGTCTGATCAAAAGAGGAATCATTGATGAAATTGGTATGGAACCCCAGATTGCCATGCACCTGCATATTGCCACTGTGATACAACCCGGTTTGGGCCTGTAGGGTCAATCCTAGAAGGAAAACGAATATGTAGAGAAGGTTTTTCAAGGGTTAAAAGTCTGTTACGGTAAAGAACCATTCGGCATCAACCGCGGTCGATGTTAAAGGTCCAGGTGTTGAGAGTGGAGCGGACAATTGCCATATTCTGACATCAAATGAATTTGTACCTTGATTGGTTACTTCTATGGTAACATCACCACCAGTACTGAGTAAGGTCAGTTGAACTATGTAATCGGCATCAAGTCTTGCGACGTCAAACGTTACGGTATAATTTCCCACGCCATTTGAAGAAACTGAAGCACCATTTACTTTCACATCTGTACCTGCATTAGCTTTTCCCATGGCCACAACGGCAGGCGCTTGCCATGCGGTGGCAGTACCGACCGTAGTCAATACTTGCCCGTCTACACCGGGTTGTATTTTTAAAGGTGTAACATTCGCATCGGCAATATCATTGGTTTGCACTTGTCCATCAGCGATTTTAGCAGAGTTTACGGCATCGGCTTCAATGGTCAGAACCCCAGCGTTGGTTATTGTGGCATCTCCGCTCATGACCACTCCGACCGCATTGTTGGTGGCATCTCCCACAAAAATGTTCCCGTCGGTCAATGTGGATGAGGCAAAGTTTGCTCTGGGTTCCCATTGAGGGGCTCCTGCACCATCTGTGGTAAGCACACGGTCGGCATCGGCTACTCCCAAGGTTCCTATTTTGGCAACATTAACCGAACCGTCCGCTATTTTGGCATTGGTAACGTTGGCGTCAAGAATTTTTGCAGTGGTCACTGCGTCATCGGCAAGGTCAAGAGGGTCGCCCGCAACACCTGTTCCGGCGATAGTGCCTGTTGTCTGTACCGCAGTGGGGCTGGTGTCTTGCCAAGAAGCATTCCCGGCACCATCGGTGGTCAGCACTTGGCCGGTTGTGCCATCTACGTTGGTTATGGTGTTGGCCCCCACAATTACGTTCCCCGTTGTAACCACGTCCAGTCCACCGAAGTTTGGGTTAATTTTTGTCCCCTGGATTCCTGCGGTGATTGCAACATCTACATCCATAATGGTGTTGTTGGCAATTGCTGCGCTGTTGACGGCACTGGTCATAATTTTACCCGTACTAATGGAACCATTGCCTAGCTTAGCGTTGGTTATTGCCAAATCGGCAATGTCAACTGTGTTAATGGTACCATCCAAGATTTTGGCACTTGTGATTGCGCCGTCTGCGATTTCCAAGGTTACATCGTTGAAGGCTGCATCTGTACCTCCTGTTACGTTAAGATCTGTTGATGTGATGTCCCCGTCCCCGGTCAATGAGGCAACATCCACTTCAAGAGAACCATCTACTGCCTGAATCAATCCACTTCCAGCGACATCACCATTTATTTTGGCGGCGGTAACCGCATCGTCGGCAATGTCAATAGCTTGAATAGTGTTGTTGGCAATTGCCGCGCTGTTGACGGCACTGGTCATAATTTTACCCGTACTAATGGAACCGTTGCCTAACTTTGCGTTAGTTATTGCCAAATCGGCAATGTCATCGGTGTTAACGGCACCATCCAAGATTTTGGCACTGGTGATCGCATCGTCTGCTATCTCCAAAGTAACATCGTTGAAGGCTGCATCTGTACCTCCGGTCACGTTAAGATCGGTGGAAGTGATATCTCCGTCCCCAGTTAATGAGGCGACATCCACTTCAAGTGAACCATCAGCGGCCTGTATCAATCCAATTCCGGCTACATCGGCATCTATTTTGTCGCGATCAACACTATCATCTATAAGTTCTAGGGTACCAATGGCATTTGTGGCCATTTTGGTATTGGTAATTATGTCATCTTCCAAATCGGCATTGCTTACCGTACCGTCTAAAATCTTATCTGTGGTGACGGCGTCATCTGCCAATTCTGCATTTCCAATTCCCAATGGAGCCACATCCAATACAAAAGGATCGCCGGCATCGCCTGCACCCGATCTTACCAAGGTTCCGTCTGCGGCATCCAGTATTTCGTTTCCAATAACACCATCAATCTCGGTAACAGTAATATCTGTTTCAGGGATAAGCACCCAATTGGTTCCGTCCCATTGCATTAATTGACCCACAGCGGTTCCAGCGGCTAGTTTCGTGAGGCCAACAGCACCGTTTTGCAATTCTGCTTCGCTGATGGAGCCAAAGGCGAGGTCCACACCATAAATGGTGCGATTGTAAATATTGTCACCTGTAATTCGGTTTACCTCAAAATTGTAGTTGATTCCATCTGGGGTTTCGGTTTGTGTAACGACTACTGTACTGTCCCTAGAATCTGGAGCGGTATTGAAAACAGCCTGCGTGCTTGTGGTGAATGAATTGTCCAATGCCTCACATATATTGATCCACTCCGTTCCATTAAAGTAGTGGATGCACTCCGCATCAGTATTGTAGACCAAAGCGCCCGGTAACGGGTTAATGGCATTCATTTGTGAATCGGTGACTCGGGTTATGACCAATACACGATTGCTACTTTCCAGTTCCAGCACCGAGGCAGGATCTATATTTTGTGGACTATCGCCAATTTTAACTTGGGCCTTAAGCGAGGAGATCATCAGTAGGGTAATGATCAAAAAGACAACATGCGTTTTCACAATATAAGTATTTGAGGTTTCCAAAATGGAAAAACAAAACTAATCTTATGATTTGATTATTCTAATAAATCCCGACCAAATACGAAGTTCACAGGTGAACGGATACTCCCTTTTTAAACAAGGCGTTGGAGAATTAACAAAAGTTTAGAACAGCTTTACTTTTTTATATCGGCTTCAAAGGTTTTCTTTAACTTGGGCTAAATGCTTTTTTATGAAAAATACAGTTTTGATTTTGTTTTCGTTGCTCATTTCAACTTTGTCCACGGCACAGGAAGACCGGCAGTTGTTGCGCGGTAAGGTCCTGTACCGGAGTACCAATGTGCCCAATGAGAACGTTATCAATTCTACCTCTGCAACTGCTACGATCACCAATGATGATGGGGAGTTCGCCATTATGGTGAAGGCAGGGGACCAGCTGGTGTTCACTGCGGTGAATTATCAGTTGGAGGTCATTACCGTTACCGAAGAGATTTTGGCGAACAACCGCTTGGTGGTTGAAGTGAATGAAAAGGTTCAGGAGTTGGATGAGGTCGTGGTGACACCAGAGAACCAAAAGCGATTTTTGGAAGTGAAGAATGAGGATTTTAAGCAGTTCGATTATGAGATTGATCGAAGTACCGAAGTGGTGAACATAGCCGAATCCCAAACCGTTAGGGGCATGCGCGATGGTTTGAACTTTGTGAACATTTTTAAGGCGCTTTTTAAATCCAGTGAAGCCGATGGACCGCAAAGGAATCCCTTAAAAGTGAGTGAGGTGCTCCGACATGTGTACGATGATGAGTTTTTTGTGGTGGATTTGAGGTTGCCACAGGACAAAATAGATGCGTTTTTGTTGTATTGCGACGATAAAATTCCCTCCCAAACCTTGTTGCGCAAGGAAAATGAATTTCAATTGATTGACTTTTTGGTAACCCAAAGCAAGGACTTCTTGACGACCTTGAATGAGGAATGAAACAGTTAGCTTTTCCGATACTATTTTTATTGGCATTTTCTACCTATGCCCAAGATGGACCCACTAAAATAGTAAGGGGGCAAGTTACTAGTGACGCTGAGGATGTTGTGGGCGTGGTCGTTCAGAATATCAGTTCAAAAGATGCTGTAATTACCGATATTGATGGAAATTTTTCCATTAGGGTACAATTGAACGACACCTTGGTGTTTTCAGCGGTCAACTTTCAACGAAAAATACTTCCCATTGCTGAATCGCTTTATGATTCAAGCTTTATAACCGTTCCCATGGAGGAATTTGTAAATGAATTGCGCGAGGTGGTGGTAAGTCCCTATAATCTTTCGGGTATTTTGGACAAAGATTTGGGTAAACTCCCATCCCAACAAATTGTGACAGCCGAATCTTTGGGACTGCCCAATGCCAATGCCAAGGAATATACCCAGAGCGAACGATTGCTCAAAGAGGCTTCCAGTATGAGTATCAAAGGAGGAGGCGGACTTGGTGGTGCTGGGGGAGCAGTTTCCCTCAATCCCATTATCAATGCTATTACTGGTCGTAC
The DNA here is from genome assembly GCF_042682725.1 of Flagellimonas iocasae. Lineage (NCBI taxonomy): Bacteria > Pseudomonadati > Bacteroidota > Flavobacteriia > Flavobacteriales > Flavobacteriaceae > Flagellimonas > Flagellimonas iocasae. Next base: position 226,837 of record NZ_JBHUHU010000002.1, read on the forward strand.
CAAAATGTTGAAGAACCGCGTAAAAGTGGACAATGCCTACGCCAGAACGCAACGGGTACAGGATTTTTATGTGGATTCCCTTTTTGTGACCACTCTTAAGATTCCTGTTGAAAAAATTGAGGATTTTATGTACTTCTGCGAAGTGGATGAGTCGTTTCAGGCTACAGTTGACTCGCACGACAAACTGAAAATTTGGGATTTTATGGTGGAAAAAAGCAGGGATTACCGTCGGAACAATAATTTGGACTGAAGCTTGCTTCAATGGTTAAACCTCAACCCACGTTAAAGTGCTGGGTGCAAAATTCCAAATATCAAATTCCAATAACAATTACCAGTATTTTGTCTTTTTTTCAATATCTCGAGTCCAGCATCCAAAAAGCATATTTTGGCAAGCCTTTTGCATAAAAATTCCTTGAAATCCTGTAACATTGCCCCAGTGTTGGAGTCTAAACCCTATATGATGAGATCGAGAACAACAAGAAATCTGCTATTGCCATTGGTACTAGTGCTTTTTTTGTCTTTCACATCTGCCCACAAATTTTATCTGAGTGTCACCAATATTGATTATTCAGCGGATGATGATGCGTTTCAGATTACCAGTCGCATTTTTATTGATGACATGGACGACCTTTTGGAAGAGCGCTATGGAATCGATTCGAAATTGGCCACGCCCAACGAGTCCCAATTGGCGGATGCGTATATTGAAAAGTACTTCAGGTCCAAATTTGTGGTAGAACTTAACGGCAAAGTGGCCAACTACAACTTCTTGGGAAAACGCTATGACAACGATGTGGTCATTTGCTATCTCGAAATTCCCAAAGTTGGCTTCACCAACCTTAAATCCATAGCCGTTCAAAACGAAATCCTCACTGATTTGTTTGATGAGCAACAGAACGTGGTCCATCTAAAATGGAAGGGACACAAGAAGAGTTTTGTGCTCATCAAGGAAAATAATAAAGGAATGTTAAACTTGTAACCAATTGTTAACGGTTGGTTAAAAAAAAGCTATTTTTCGACGTTTTAAAATCAAATAAAAAATGAACAGAGTCAAGTATTATGCAGCTTCTGTGCTGTTTCTTTTTGGAGCCGTGTTAATGGCACAGGAAGAAGATGCCAAACCAGAACGGGAGCCAGGTCACTACAATCAAAGTAGGTTTAAACAGTTGTATGAAGAATTTTCCACCCCGAACAACTACCGCTCCGCATCGGGAGCTCCGGGTCCGGATTATTATCAACAACAGGCAGATTACGTCATCAGCGTTGAGTTGGATGACAAAAATGCCAAAATCAGTGGAGAGGAAACCATCACCTATCATAACAACTCTCCAGATGATTTGGAGTTTCTATGGGTGCAGTTGGACCAAAACGTCCGCGCCAAGGATTCAAAATCACCGCTGAGAGACGGTAATGGAGTAAACATTGCGTACACTGCCGGCAACTTTGCCGAAACCTATATGACCGAACCTTTTGATGGCGGTTTTAATATTGAATGGGTCAAGGATGCCAGCGGAAAACCATTATCGTACACCATTAACCAAACCATGATGCGGGTAAATATTCCCCAAGCATTGAAGAGCGGTGACCAATTATCGTTCTCCATAAAATGGTGGTACAATATTCCTGATCATACCATTAGCCGTGCCCGTTCTGGATACGAATATTTCCCAGAAGATGGCAACCGTGCCTATGTTATTGCACAGTTCTTCCCAAGAATGGCGGTTTACAGTGATGTGGAAGGATGGCAGAACCATCAGTTCTGGGGTAGTGGTGAGTTTGCACTTCCCTTTGGGAATTATGACGTGAGCATCACGGTTCCTGCCGACCATATTTTGGATGGTACCGGCGAGCTTCAGAACAGGGATGAAGTCTTCTCCAAAGAAATGATGAAGCGCTACAAAGAAGCCAAAAAGTCGTATGACAAGCCGGTAATCATTGTAACCCAAGAAGAGGCCGAGGCCGCTGAAAAAGGTTTTTCAACCGAAAAGAAAACATGGAAGTTTAAAGCGACCAATGTAAGGGATTATGCCTTTGCAACGTCCCGCAAGTTTATCTGGGACATGCAGGCCGTAAATATTGGAGGCAAGGACATTATGGCGGTTTCTTTATATCCAAAAGAAGGAAACCCACTATGGGAAGACATGTCCACAAAAGCTGTGGTACAGACACTCCAAACTTATTCCAAACACACATTCACGTATCCATACCACAAGGCCATTTCCGTACACGCCAAAAATCAAGGGATGGAATATCCAATGATTTGCTGGAACTACGGTCGTCCCAACGAGGATGGAACCTATTCCGATCGTGTGAAATTTGGTATGATCAGTGTGATCATTCACGAAGTAGGACACAATTTCTTCCCCATGATCGTAAACTCAGATGAGCGTCAGTGGGGATGGATGGATGAAGGTTTGGATACCTTTATGCAGTATTTGGCCGAGCAGGAGTTTGGAAAAAATAACCCATCTGTTATCGCTCCCAATGAAAAATATCCTTCGCAAAGAGGAAATCCAGCCGACATCGTTCCATACATGGCCGGTGATCAAAGTTATATTTCCCCAATCATGTCAAACCCAGAAAACGTTTATCAATTGGGGCCAAACGCCTACGGTAAACCAGCCACTGCGTTGAACATCCTTAGAGAAACGGTTATGGGTGAGGAATTGTTTGACCACGCCTTTAAAACCTATGCGCAACGTTGGATGTTCAAGCACCCGACCCCAGAAGATTTCTTCCGTACCATGGAGGATGCCTCTGCCGTGGACTTGGATTGGTTCTGGAGAAGCTGGTTCTACACCACCGATTATGTAGATATTGGAGTTAAAGGAGTGAAGAAATATTACGTAAGCAACAAGCCCACCAAGCAAATGGAAAAGTATATGGCCGATAGAAATATCACTGAAGCCGATTTACCACCCTTGGTGTACTTGGCAGAAGAAGATAGTGAGGACTACATGCCCGAACTTAAAGGGAAATCCCCAACCGAAACTTCCAAAAATCTTAAGGAGTTCATGATGGACAACATGACAGAAGCTGAGAGGTCCAATGTCAAAGAACCAAAATACTTCTACGAGATAACTTTTGACAAGCCAGGAGGTGTTCCAATGCCATTGATCGTGGAATACACCTATGCCGATGGTACCAAAGAAAACGTTACCTACCCGCCAGAAATTTGGAGAAAGAACGATGCTGAAGTGAAAAGGGTGATTTCATCCCAGAAGGAATTGGTTGGTATTGTTGTGGATCCCAAGTTGGAAACGGCGGATATTGACACCACCAATAACGCTTGGCCCAAAAAAGAAGAGAAATCAGACTTTGATAAGTTCAAGGATAACATCAAAGGAAAATAAGCTTGGAAAATAGCTGTTAAAGCCTCGTGAATTCACGGGGCTTTTTTTATTTTCCTACCAACTTCTGTTTATATTTGTTGTATGTATTTTCTATTCATAAGCGGTGCCGAGATATTTTTCATCCTATTTATAGTGGTGATGGTTTTTGGTGCCGATAAGATTCCTGGTATTGCCAAGGGACTTGGCAAAGGAATGCGCCAACTTCGTGATGCCACGGACGACATCAAACGTGAAATTCAAAAAAGTGCCGACAAACAGGGGATTGACACCGACTTTACCAAAGACATCCGCAAGGAGATTGATGAAGTCAAGAAAAATGTTGATGAGGTAACAGGTTCGGTAAAAAGAAACCTCAAATAATCCATGTTTAAAAGATTGCTCGAATGGGATAGGGATACTTTTGTCTATCTAAACAGTTTGGGCATTGAAAAATACGATGGGTTCTGGGCCACCATTACCGATATCGTAACATGGACCCCGCTATTTATCCTCTTTCTGGCACTGTTGTTCCTGAAATTTCCAAAAAGGGAAGCTTGGTTTAAATTTTTGACCATTATTGGATTGGTCATTTTTATTACAGCCATAACCCATTGGACCAAAATATCAGTAGCCCGATTACGTCCCAACAATACCGAAGAAATCAATACCCTCATCCGAATTTTAAAAAGTCCAACCGATTACAGTTTTTTCTCAGGTCATGCCTCCAGTTCTTTTTCCATTACCACATTGGTGTTTCTTTTTCTTAGGAAAAGGATAAAGTGGGCAGTACTGTTTTTCATCTGGCCCATTTTGTTTGCCATGAGCCGAATCTATGTTGGGGTGCATTTCCCAATTGATATTTTAGTGGGTACCCTAGTTGGGATACTTTCTGGGATTCTTTTCTATAAACTGTACCAGCGATTTATTTTACCCGACTCAGCGTCAACCCGTCCCTGATGGGCAATAGTACGGTTTCAACCCTCGGGTCACTTTGTAATTTTTTGTTGTAGGCCTTCAACGCGATGGTAGCTTTGTCTGATGGCGGAACAGGTTCCACCACTTTCCCGGACCAAAGCACATTGTCCGATAAAATAACACTTCCAGGTCTAGTTTTTTTGATGACCACTTCAAAATAAGCGTCATAGTTCACTTTTTGGGCGTCGATGAAAATCAAATCAAAGGTGAGGTCCAAGTTTGGGATAATGTCCAAAGCATCCCCTGTATGTTGAACAATTTGGGAGCCATACCCGCTTCGGTCAAAATACTTGCGTTGAAAACTGTGCAGTTCCTCGTTGATTTCAATCGTATGCAATTCTCCCTTGTTGCGAAGTCCCTCTGCCAAGCAAATAGCTGAATAGCCGGTGTAGGTCCCAATTTCCAAAATGTATTTTGGTGCAATGATTTTCGATAACAAACTCAATACCCGACCTTGAAAATGACCTGTAATCATTCGAGGTTGCACTACTTTGAGATGGGTTTCTCGTGTGAGTTCGGTCAATAGTTCGGGTTCAGCTTGTGAATTTTCGGCAATGTAGTCTTCCAAAATGTTGGACAGGAAATGCATGGTTTATTTTTTTCAAAAATAGATAAAAGAACTACATTCGGAGACAACTTGAAAGGCCAAAGCAAAATGACCTCAGACCAAATAACAGTTCGAAATGCCACCTTGGAGGATTTGCCTATTCTGCTCAACTTTGAGCAAGGTATCATTACCGCAGAGCGCCCTTTTGATGTGACCATCAAAGAAGACCCTGTCAGTTATTACGACCTTGAGCGCATGATCAAGGATGAGGATAGCTGTGTTGTTGTGGCCGAGATGGAGGGCAAGGTGGTCTCCTCCGGATATGCCATTTCCAAACGGGCACGGCATTATCTTGATCATGAATTCTATGCCTATTTAGGATTTATGTACACGGACCCAGGTTTTAGGGGAAAAGGAATAAATGCGTTAATTGTGGATGAATTGAAAAAATGGTCCAAAGAAAAAGGCTTTAAGGAAATCAGGCTAACGGTGTACAATGATAATCTTCCCGCAATTAAAGCTTATGAAAAGGTGGGCTTTAAAAAGCACATTATAGAAATGCGTCTGGAATGATTTCCGCACCCTGAAAAATACTTTCACAAATCGTATTTTTGAAGCAAATCAAATAATGCATGACATTCCAAAATACCCTTGAGTTTGCACAGCAGTTGGATGCGAAGGACAAACTTTTCAAATACCGAAAGGAATTTCACTATCCAAAGGTAAATGGAAAGGAGGTCATTTATTTTACTGGAAACTCTCTGGGATTACAGCCCAAACGTACCCAAGCCTATGTGGATGAGGTCATGAAAGATTGGCGTGAATTGGCCGTTGAAGGTCATTTTTATGCGGACAAACCGTGGTGGGATTATCATGAACGTTTGGCTTCCGGTTTGGCAAAGGTGGTAGGGGCAAGTCCAAAAGAGGTTACGGTGATGAACACCCTTACTGTGAATCTTCACCTGTTGATGGTGTCCTTTTATCAACCTACGGCAAAACGATTTAAGATTCTTTGTGAGGAAAAAGCATTTCCCTCTGATCAATATATGTTGCAAAGTCAACTGAGATTTCATGGATTGGACCCCAAAGATGCCTTGGTAGAGGTGAAAAAACGGGATGGTGAACATTCATGGCGCACTGAGGATATTCTTGATAAAATCAATGAAGTAGGCGAGGAGTTGGCCTTGGTATTGATGGGTGGTGTAAACTATTACAACGGTCAGGTTTTGGACATGGAAGCAATTACCAAAGCGGGGAAATCGGTTGGGGCCTTTGTGGGATGGGATTTGGCCCATGCCGCCGGCAACGTTAAATTGAACCTGCATGATTGGGATGTTGATTTTGCCGCTTGGTGCAGCTACAAGTATATGAACAGTGGTCCGGGAAATGCTTCGGGTAGTTTTGTGCATGAAAGACATTTGGGTAAAACGGATATTCCCCGTTTTGAAGGCTGGTGGGGCAATAAAAAGGAAACCCGCTTCTTAATGGAACCCGAATTTGACCCCATTGCAACCGCGGACGCTTGGCAGTTGAGCAACCCTCCCATATTATCATTGGCACCTTATTTGGCTTCTTTGGAACTTTTTGATGAGGTGGGTATGGACGCCCTCTTAGAAAAACAAAAGACGATAACGGCCTATTTGGAGTTTGTTTTGCATGAAATTGATAAACAGGTCGAGAGTTCCTTCGAGATTATTACCCCAAAAGAACGGGGATGCCAACTTTCTGTCTTTTTGCATGGAGAAGGTCGTTCGTTGTTCGATTATCTTATGAAAAATGGAGTCATTACCGATTGGCGGGAACCCAATGTCATCCGGTTGGCTCCGGCTCCGTTCTATTGTTCCTATGCGGATATGTACAACTTCGGGCAAATTTTAAAGCAGGGTATTTTAAAGAAATAGTCCGAAGAAAAGTTATCGTCGAAATTTAAATCTTCGCTCCAATGAATAGATTATTTTGTCTCATACTGATTCTGATTGCGATATGGTCATGTCAGCAGACTATGAAATTTGATAGTTCTAGATGGAAAGCTGCGGGAGGAGAAAATATCACTTTAGATATAAGGGCAAAAATGGTAGATGATTTAATTGAGAGTGAAGTGCTTTTAAATAAAGATAAATCTCAATTAATTGATTTGATTGGTTCTTCTGAAAAACTGAATACTGTTGAATATGATAGTATATTATATTTTCCTGTTCAAGAGAAATACGGGTTGGACATTGACCCAAAGGAAATGACTTTTTTGAAGATAACTATGAATAATAAGGGAGAATCAGTATCAGTTGTACTACATTCTACCAAATAAGTAATCATTTTAATTTCAGTCAGCTTAAGTGTAATATGCGGTCATTGTTGCTCATCCTCTCCAATCCAAGGTATTTTGGTCCTTCTTGGATTTTCGCCAGTGTTAATATTTGGTTTGGAACCTGGGCCATTTACATCCCCTCCGTAAAAGAGAAGTTAGGAATTGACAAAGCAGATTTGGGTATCGCACTTTTCTGTTTGTCGCTAGGGGTTTTCACCATTTTTCCCATGGCGTCCAAACTCATCAACAAAATAGGCGTTGGTAAAGCATCATGGATTGGGGTCATGTGTGTTTCTGTGGCAGCCATGCTACCTCTTATGGCGCCAAACTATTATTTGCTGATGGGTGGACTCTATCTCTTTGGTGCAGGTACAGGGTTCACCGATATTGCTATCAATACGTTGGTCACCGAGATTGAAAAGGAGGATAAAGTCAACTTTATGTCAGCCGCACACGGGTTTTTTAGTCTAGGTGGTATTTTGGTAGGCTTGGGCAGTTTTCTCATTCCCGTGATTGGAAGTCCAGTCTTGCACATGGGCATTACGGTGGTTTTGGTATTTTTTATCAACCTTTATTTTAGCAAACATTACATCAATGTAGTGGCAGCCCCAGCAGAAAAGGAACCTTTTAGTTTACGACTTTTTAAGCCCCTATTGCTCTTAGGAATTATTGGTTTTATCTGTTATGCCTGCGAAGGTGCCATTGTGGATTGGAGTGCACTATATCTTCAAGAAGTGGTTTTGGCCCCTGAAATGCTTATTGGTGCCGGATTTTTGGCTTTTTCGGTCACAATGACCCTAGGTCGATTTTTGGGTGATGGCATCAGCTCTCGGATAGGTCCAATCAAGTTGGTAGGACTGGGCGCATTGATAGCCGCTTTTGGTTATGTTTTGATTTTGACCCAGCATACCACGTGGTCCATTATCGGATTTGCTTTTAACGGTCTTGGTTTTTCCGTGATTGTTCCTGAATTGTTTCGCATTGGCGGGAATGTAAAGGGTGTGGATTCCTCCCAAGGAGTCGCCTTTATTGCGGGGTCGGGCTACCTTGGCTTTTTATTGGGACCTGTTGTACTTGGATTTATTGCGGAATCAACCTCACTCACCTATAGTTTTTCCGTACTGCTAGGTTGTATCTTGACAGTATTGGCAATTACTTTCTTCCTTCGAAGAAAACGAAAATAAAAATGCTTACTCCGTAACGGACAGACCTGTAAAGTAGAGGTGGAAACTACCATCTCCTTTTTTGTGGTCCTGGGCAATCTCCAAACCGTCAATATCTTTGTAGTTTTCCCACGTGGTGGCTAACGATGGCTCTTCTTGGTTGGATTTTCTGTAGACCCATTCCTTTATGATATAATCATTTTTAAAATAAAAATCGTAGGCGTCACCAGGAGTGTATCCACCCTCATTTTTATACACAATGGTCAATTTTTGCATGTCTTCCCCGCTAATCGGAGCCTTTTCTGATGCCACATGCTCAAAAGTATAACTGTTGGAATCCCACATCAAGTTGAACGGGGCCATAAGCCAATAGCGGTCGTTGATAAAACCAGCATTCCTTTTATACGCAATGCTATCCATGGATTTTGGGTTATAGGTCAAGGTATCAGCACCTGAAATGGCGGTGACTTCATTCATCTTCGGTTTCCAGACCCAGCTACGCTCAAAATGGGTGCTGTCCCTATCCACATTAAAAGTGAAGGTAATTTCAGAAACGGATTTCCAGTTTTCATAGCCATGGGCATTGGCAATTTTTTCGGGAATGGTCAGTTCCGCTTCGGGTTCTGTTTCAGTGGTTGCTTTCTTTGGCTCGGTTTTACAACCGATGAAAAGTACAAATGAAAAGATGAATAGGGTGTATAGTGGCTTCATGTCTGATTTTTAATCAAATATACCATGTTTTTGGTATCTTGCGCGCCATTTTTTCGACAGATTGAATAAATCAACCCACACAAGTGACTTTTCTTAAAAAGCTGTTTCTAATAGTAATAAGTAACCCCGACAAAGCATCTTTGGAAACGGAAGACCTGTGTGCCCATCTATCTGATGAGGAATTAGTGGAACGGATAGTTGCAAACAATGACCCCTTACTTTTTGGGCGGTTGTATGACCGCTATGCCAAAATGGTGTACAACAAATGCTATGGCTTTGCAAAGTCTGATGGCGAAGCGGAAGATTTGACCCAGGATGTCTTTTTGCAGCTGTTCATCAAGTTGAAGACGTTCAAAGGAAAGTCCAAGTTCTCAACGTGGTTATATTCCTTCACCTATAATTTTTGTGTCAACTATGTCAACCGGAACAAACAGCGAAAAATGCGCGATCAATCCATTCCTGTTGATGAAACCGAATACAAATTAAAGGCCGAAGTTCCCGATGAGAGCCTTTATGAAATGAAAGCCGAAAAGTTAAAAAAAGCATTGGAGTTGATTTCAGTGGAGGATAAATCCCTATTACTATTAAAATATCAAGATGGGGCCAGTATCAAAGAATTGGTGAATCTAATGGAAATTGGGGAAAGCGCCGTAAAAATGCGATTGAAGCGTGCAAAAGAAAAACTAATGGAAATCTATAACACCCTACAATAGATGGCAAAGCAACACAGGAACCCCTTCAAACAATTGGAAGCTTCGCTAATGGAAGCCCCGCCAGAAATGAAGCAAAAAGTCATGAACGATATAGCTGCGGCCAAGTTGATCATGGACCTAGCTTCGCTATTTTCCCTGAATGTGGGGAGTGCATTGCGAAAACTATTCAGAACCCTGGGAGACAACTAACTACAACATAAATAAACAAAAATGGAAACACTGAACAACTGGAAAAATCTAACTATTGATTCACTTTCGTCGATGGGAAAGGAAATAGCTGCCGTTTTCCCCAAAATTATAGGCGCCATCACAATTCTTATCGTAGGGTGGTTGGTCATTAAAATAGTTTTGTTCCTTTTGGGGAAAATTTTAAAGCTTACAAAAGTCAATACGCTCAGTGAACGCATCAACGACATGAATGCATTCGGCAAAGGGGATTTTAAAGTGGATATCGTAAAGATTATACTTGGTTTTGTAAAATGGGGGCTCATGCTCGTCTTCTTGATTGTTGCCGCGGATATTCTTAACTGGGGGGTGATTTCCAACGAAATTGGAGTTCTATTGCGCTACTTGCCCCGATTTTTTAGTGCTTTGGTATTACTTATGATTGGCTTCTATATTGGGAACTTGGTAAAGAATACTGTTAAACGTTTGTTCGATTCTTTGGAGTTGGGTGGTTCCAATTTGGTGAGTAACCTATTGTTTTATATCATCGTTATTTTTATGTCAATCACCGCTTTGAACCAAGCTGGGGTGGACACTACCATTATCACCAATAATATCACCATGATTTTAGGCTCGTTCCTGTTGGCTTTTGGTCTAGGATTGGGATTAGGTTCCAAGGATATTATTGCGGACATTCTTCGGTCTTATTATACCAGAAAGACCTATGCGGTGGGCGACAAAATTACCATTGGGGATGATTCAGGGGTTATTGAGGCTATTGAAAACAACAGCCTCACCTTGCTGACCAAAACCGGAAAATTTGTCATTCCCATTAAAGATGTGGTCGCCCAAAAGATAGAAATTAGGTCGTAGAACCTGTATTTGGACAAAAGCGGATATTGCACCTATATTTCCTTGGAATTTGATTATTTTTGAAACTTTCAATACATAAAAAATGAGTTCAACGAAAGGAAAGGTTCAAGAATTGATCCAAGAAAAACTGCTAGACGAGCGAAAGATATTTTTATGGGGCCAGGTAGATGACGATTCTGCCAAGCACGTAATCGACCGTTTACTTTATTTGGATCTTCAAAACCATAAAGAAATACAATTGATCATAAACAGTCCGGGAGGTTATGTCACCTCTGGATTTGCCATTTATGACACTATTAAGCAAATTAAAAGTCCAGTTTCCACCATTTGCTCCGGATTTGCGGCCTCTATGGGGTCCATACTTCTATCCGTAGGAGAAAAGGGTAGACGATTCATACAGCCACATGCAAAAGTAATGATTCACCAACCCAGTGGTGGTGCAAGAGGTCAAGCTTCTAACATAGAGATTCAAGCTAGGGAAATTGTTAAGACCAAGGAATTGAGTGCCCAATTGTTGGCGGATAACTGCGGTCAAAGCTTTGAGAAAATCATGAAGGATTTTGATCGGGATTATTGGATGGATGCCGAAGAATCTTTGGAATATGGGATAGTGGACGAAATCTTGAAATAAAAAACAAATAGCCTTAAAAGGGAAAAAGTCCTTCGCAAGTTTTTGGGAAGGACTTTTTTCATATATATGGACGCCGAAGCGGAATATTTTATTTATAAGATATACGTCAAGATGTAGGCCATAAGATTTTAAAGAAGTGTTAAAACTGAAAGTGATGCTTATTTTGTTTTCGTGTTGCTTTTGTAACATGTTGACTTTTAGTTAAAAGCACAAACAACCAATGATATCCAATTTCCGTATTTTTACAGGATAATTGGAATTCGCCATTTGGCATTTATGACACAGACTCCTAAAAACATCGCCATCATCGGTTCCGGATTGGTGGGTTCGCTCTTAGCAATTTATCTACGAAAAAAAGGACACGAGGTTACGGTTTTTGACCGTAGGCCAGACATTCGGACCATCAAATTTTCTGGTCGTTCCATCAACTTGGCCATGAGCAATCGTGGGTGGCGTTCGCTGAAACAAGTTGGATTGGAAGAACGCATCAAGGAAATAGCCATTCCGTTGGACAAGCGGGCGATGCATGTAAACGATAAACCCGTCTATTTTCAAAAATATGGAAAGGAGGGTGAGGCTATTTGGTCTATCTCACGGGGAATCCTCAATAAAAAAATGATTGATTTGGCCGAGGAGGCAGGAACCGAATTCCGGTTCAATGAAAAAGTATGGGATGTTGATCTTCCCGAAGCCAAAATTTATACGGGGGAAACCGAGAAGAGCAAGTGGAAGGAATATCAATATGACGTTATTTTTGGATGCGACGGTGCTTTTTCAAGAGTACGCCATAAAATGCAGCGCCGCAGCCGATTTGATTACTCCCAAGATTTCATCGATGTGGGATATAAAGAGCTCACCATTCCCGCTAATGAAGACGGTACCCATAAATTGGACAAAAATTCGTTCCATATTTGGCCGCGGGGCAAATTCATGCTGATTGCAATGCCCAATATAGATGGAAGTTTCACCTGTACCCTCTTTTTACCATTTGAAGGAGAGGTTTCCTTTGAAAGCATCACTACCGAAGAAGCTGCCCGAAAGTTTTTTGGCACCTACTTTCCCAACGTAAAAAAGGATATTGAGAATCTTTCACAAGATTTTTTCAAGAACCCAACCAGTGCCATGGTAACCATGAAGTGTTATCCATGGACATACTGGGATAAAGTGGCTTTGGTGGGTGATTCTGCCCATGCCATTGTGCCATTTTATGGACAGGGTATGAATGCCGGGTTCGAAGATATTTATGTGTTGAATGAGCTTATGGATACCCATGGTGACAACTGGGCGACTATTTTCGAGAAATACCAAAAAGAACGAAAACCCAATGCCGATGCCATTGCGGAGCTCAGTTATCGCAATTTTGTGGAGATGAGCAGCAAAACGGCTGACCCAAAATTTTTGTTGCAGAAAAAGATTGAAAAATGGTTTTCCGCCAAGCATCCTGACAAGTGGATTCCTATTTACTCCAGAGTTACCTTTTCAGAACGACCTTATGCCGAAGCATTGGCCATAGGTGATGAGCAGGAGGCGATTATGCAGGAAGTGTTGAAAATGCCCAATATTGAGAAGGATTGGGAAAGCAAGGAGGTAGAAGGTAAGATTTTGGAACTGTTGGGAGATAGTTAGAAAACTTTCTGGTTTGGTTGTCATTTTGAGCAAAGCGAAAAATCTCTTTTTTCGGTTCGACACGAATTTCACGAATTTTCTCGAAAGCAATTTTATTTGGTTTTACTCCGTCACCCTGAATTCATTTCAGGGTTGCACCAGTTTTGATGTGCAGCGGAGACCTCATGCCTGATGGACAGGTAGGCAGTCAAGACATCTTGGTGCGGTTTGATACTAATTTCACGAATCACACGAATTTTTTCAAAAATGTATTCTGAAATGAGATGCCGAAACCAGTACGGCTTGATACTTTTAAAGGTTTTATTGTCATTTTGAGCGAAGCGAAAATCTCTTTTTTTGGTTCGACACGAATTTCACGAATTTTCTCGAAAGCAATTTTATTTGGTTTTACTCCGTCACCCTGAATTCATTTCAGGGTCGCACCAGATTTGGATGGGATGCCGAAACGAGTTCGGCATGACGTTGAATCATCCTTTGTCATTTCGACCGAATGGGAGAAATCTCAATAGGAATAGAAATGAGATTTCTCAGTCGTAAACTCCTTCGAAATGACTTGATAGTGCAATAAAAAAGCCACCAAAACGGTGGCTTTTATTTTTAGAAAATTGCGATTGATTTACAGCTTTGCAAATAAATCTTGCATTCTTTCTTGCTCTTCTTCTGCCAATAGTGGGTCTACCAAGATTCGTCCACTATGCTCATCCGTAATGATTTTTTTACGGGAAGCAATTTCCACCTGTACCTGAGGTGGAATAGTGAAGAACGAACCTCCAGAAGCACCACGCTCCACAGGAACCACGGCAAGACCATTTTTTACATTGGTGCGAATCCTTTTATACGCTTGAACCAAACGGTCTTCAATTTTTTCTTCAAACTCTTCTGATTTTTTCAAAAGGGCCTTTTCTTCTTTTTCTGTTTCAGCAAGGATGGCATCCAATTCTCCTTTTTTGTGCTTCAAGTGACCTTCACGCTCAGAAAGTTTGTCTTTGGTGTCAGCAATCACTTCTTTTTTCTGCTCAATCTGCGCTTTGAATTCCTTAATGTTCTTTTCAGCCAATTGAATTTCCAATTCTTGGAACTCAACTTCTTTGCTCAACGAGTTGAACTCACGGCTGTTACGTACATTCTTTTGCTGCTCAGCGTATTTTTTAATAAGTGTTTTGGACTCCTCAATGAGGTTTTTCTTGGCGGTGATCTCAAAATTGATGGTCTCAACGTCAGTTTTTAATTTATCCATACGGGTCTTAAGACCAAGTACCTCGTCCTCCAAATCTTGTACTTCCAATGGGAGTTCACCTCGCACATTGCGTATTTCATCAACCCTGGAATCAATAAGCTGTAGATCATACAATGCTCTCAATTTTTCTTCCACGGTGCTTTCTTTTTTGTTCGCCATATTATTTATAAATACTTGATGGGATTTGTTTTACTCTTCGATAAAGAGACTGCAAAATTAGGAATTTTTTTTGTAAGATAATCAACCAATAAATCTTTTGTAAACTGCTCAGTTTCAAAGTGCCCAATATCGGCAAGAACCAATTGTTTTTCTGCTTCAAAAAACTGATGGTATTTTAGGTCAGCCGTAATGAAAATATCAGCTTTGGCTTTTTTGGCCGCCGATATGGCAAAAGCCCCACTTCCTCCCAAAACTGCAACTTTTTTCACCTTTTTACCAAGCAATTCACTATGGCGCACTACCGAAGCATTCATTTTCTTTTTGACATGCTGTAAAAATTCAACCTCATCCATTTCAGTTTTCAACATGCCAATCATCCCCATGCCAATATCTTGGTTTACGTTTTGAAGCACCGAAATTTCATAAGCGACTTCCTCATATGAATGTGCATCAAAAAGGGCTGAGAGGATTGCTGCTTCCTTTTCAAATGAAAAAATCACGTTGATTTGGGTTTCTTTTTCAGTATGGACCGCACCAATTTTTCCGATACTTGGGTTGGCCTCATTTCCGGCTAAAAAAGTGCCTTGGCCTTCCAAACTGAAACTGCAATTGCTATAGTTTCCAATTTCTCCTGCTCCTGCTTTAAATAGGGCCGATTTTATAGTTTCTGCTTCCTTGATAGGTGCGTAAGTGGTCAATTTTTTGATGGTTCCCGCCTTTGGGATAAGAA
This sequence comes from Flagellimonas iocasae, assembly GCF_042682725.1. NCBI lineage: Bacteria > Pseudomonadati > Bacteroidota > Flavobacteriia > Flavobacteriales > Flavobacteriaceae > Flagellimonas > Flagellimonas iocasae. The sequence goes on from NZ_JBHUHU010000002.1 coordinate 242,001, forward strand.
TGTGGGGGTTCTGTACGCCCAAAACTTCACAAATCTTTGCATTTACGCCATTTTTACTGTTGTCCAAGGCGGTATGCATACTGTAAATAGCAATGTTGTTGGCAATGGCCTTCATCACCACACGCTGCACATAATTACTCCCGGTAAGTTTTTTGAGTCCAGAAAAAATGATGGGATGAAAACTGACAATCAGATTGCATTTTTTTGAAATTGCCTCGTCCACAACGTTTTCCAATGTATCCAATGTGACTAGGATGCCGGAAACCGTCATTTTTTGGTCTCCCACCAGCAATCCAACGTTGTCAAAATCCTCTGCATGGGCCAAAGGGGCCAGCTCTTCCAGTATTTTTGAGATATCCTTTACGGTCATTTGTATTTCTTAAGTACGCTAAAGATAAAATATTATATTTTCGTCCCATGCTGCAACTGCTTCGCAAAATAGCGTTTCCCTTTTCATTGATCTATGCCTTGGTTGTGCGTATGCGCAACTTTTTCTACGATAGGGGAATTTTTAAATCGAAATCTTTTATAACCCCAACGCTCTGCGTGGGGAATTTAAGTGTGGGTGGTACAGGAAAGACCCCCATGATTGAATTTTTGGTGCGTTTGTTTGAAGGTCATAAGGTTGCAGTGCTCAGTAGGGGTTATAAAAGGCAATCCGAAGGATTTTTATTGGCTGATGCGGCTAGTTCCGTATTGGATTTGGGTGATGAACCTTATCAAATACATCAAAAGTTCCCGGAAATCAATGTGGCTGTGGATGCGAATCGCAGAAATGGGATTGCTCAGCTAGAAATCTTGGTGAAACCTGAAATCATTCTGCTGGATGATGCATTTCAGCATCGAAAGGTAAAACCAAGTTTTTCAATTCTTTTGACCGCTTATGGACAGCTTTATGTGGACGATTGGTATCTCCCAACAGGGAATTTGAGGGATAGTAAAAGTGAAGCTAAAAGGGCCAATAGCATTATTGTCACCAAATGCCCAGAGGATTTGTCTGATGCAGAACAAACCAAAATCATTGAGAAGTTGAAGCCATTACCACATCAGCAAGTGTTGTTTTCCAAATTGAAATATCACACGGTTCTTCAGGGAGGTGATTCCCAAAATCTATCCCTTTCCGAAGTAAAAGGAGGAAAAGTGGCATTGGTTACGGGTATAGCAGCTCCAAAACCTTTGGTAGAGCATTTAAAGTCTATTGGGTTGGTATTTGAACATTTCGAGTTTGGAGACCACCACCATTTCTCCGACGGTGATATCCAACAATTCCACGGATATGATTGGATTCTCACCACGGAAAAGGATTATGTTCGGTTAAAAGGCAGGGTTAAAAACTTGTTCTATTTGGAAGTGGCCCACAGTTTTAGTGCGCAGGACCGCTCATTTTTGGAGAAAACCTTAAAAAGTTTGGTTTAAATCAGCCCCTGCATCTTCCTTCTGAAGATGTTCTCGCCTATTTTTTGATAGAATACCTCAGGTTTAAATGGCTTGGTAACCACATCGTTGCAGCCCGCTTTGTAGAAGCTGTCCAAACTGTCATCCAAGGAAATTGCGGTCAATGCAATAATTGGGATATCAGGATCAAATTTTCGAATTTGGCGCGTCGCTTCCTCACCACTGATTCCCGGCATGTGAATGTCCATTAAAATACAATCGTAGGTGTTCGCCTTGGCTAAGTCGATCGCCTCGTTTCCGTTGTTGGCAATGTCGCACGTAATTTCTTTTTTGGTAAGCATCTTTTTGGTGATGACCTGATTGATTTTATTGTCTTCCACAATCAGTATATGGAGTCCTTTAAAATCAAATTCCTCAGCATTCAATTCAAAGGTTACATCATCGATAGCCTTATCATCGCATTTTAAATCCATCTCAAAGAAGAAGGAACTACCATGGCCAATTTCACTTTCCAGTTGAATGGTGCTTCCAAAGAGGCCAAGCAAACTCTTAACGATGGTAAGGCCAAGTCCGGTTCCGCCATACTCACGGTTGATTTGGATAGAGCCCTGCTCAAAGCTGTCAAAAATATTTTTCTGTTGATCTTCGGAAATTCCAATACCGTTATCCCTGACCTCAAAGTAGAGTTTCACCTCATCTTCATCACGTTTCAACATTTTGGCAATGACCTCTACCTTGCCATTTTTAGTGAATTTGAGGGCGTTACCCACGAGGTTCATAAAGACTTGTGACAATTTTATGGGGTCACCAAGAAGGTGTTGGGGGATGTTCGGGTCATAGTCCAAAATAAGCTTGGTCTTGTTCTCACTTGCGTTCTGCTGCAAGGACTCCACCACATCCGTAAGCACTTTTTCCAATTTGAATTCAATGCTCAACGGCTCCAGTTTGTCAGCATCAATCTTATTGATTTGAAGGATGTCATTGATAAAGTTCAACAGATATTCCCCAGAAAACTTCAAGGATTTTAAGTGCTCTTTTTGGTGTTCGGCTGGGTTTTCTTCTAACAATAAGTGGGTAAGCCCCGTTACGGCGTAAAGCGGTGTTCGAAGCTCATGCGTTACTGTTGAAAGGAAATTGGTTTTTGCTTCCATGGCCGAAACCGCTGAATCCCTGGCCAACTCCAATTCTTTGTTCTTGGTGTACAACAAATCGTTGGTCTTCAACTTGATCTGGTTGTTCCTAAAAAGCGATACGGCCAATAATGAGATAATAGTTAAAAAGGCCGAGGTTAAAATTGCTGTGATTTCTGAACGGTTTTTGGATTCGCTCAGTTCCTCGTTTTTCGCGGTGAGCTTGTTTATTTCGTTCATTTGGTGCTCAAACCGCAATTTCTCTGCTGTGTTGGCATCCAGTTTGGCCTTTTCAATAGTGAAAATGGAATCTTTTATATTTTCCAAGGCCCTATTATACTTAAGGGCCTCGTTGTATCTACCAACTACCTCATAGATTTGGGATAATTCTTCGTTGGCAGTTCGTATTTCTTTAGAAAAGCCGTGTTTTTCTGCGAGTTCCAGAGCGGCTTTGGAGTGTACAATGCCTTCGTCGGTATCGTTAAGTTTGATGCTGATTTTGGCCAGTTGCAAATTGGCTTTGGTGGCCAAATATGCCCTTTCCTTATCGTCTGAGTTCACAATAAGGGCATGCAGATTCTTTATGGCATCGTCATATTTTTCAATATTCGTAAAAATATAGGCTTCCAAGAGAAGTATGTTATTGCTGAGATTTCTATTGTTACTCAGCATTCGAGATTCTTCCAATGATTTTAAGGACTGAAAGTTGTTGCCTTCTTCAAAACGGAGCGCAGCATCTAAATATAAATGGAAAGCTTGTCCGTACGAATAGGAGATGTCCTTCAAAAGAATGCTGGCCCTGTCCCAGTAAAAAATGGCTGTGTCACGATCACCTTCTTCCAAATATAGTCGTGCAAATTGATGATAGGTATCCAGTAATAGCTTGACGTCTTCGTTGCTTTCTGCAATTTTGGCGGCTTCGTCCAAGGTCTCAAGAGCCTTGTCTATCTTGTTTTGATGTCTGTAATCCGTAAATTCATCAAAAATGGCCTGTACTTTGGCCGTGGAACTAATATCTTTTTGATTTTGACCAAAAGAAAACTGTGTGCATATTAACATGCACAACAGAAGCAACGCCCTTGCGCCAATCCATTTGTGTAGTAAGCTCGAGGTCAAACGTAATCTTTCTTTATAAGCAAAGCTATTAAATCAATAATTCTGGAACAATAACCAGTTTCATTGTCATACCATCCGATGATTTTCACCATTTTTCCAATTACGGATGTCATCAAAGAATCAAACGTACAAGAATGATAACTATTGTTTATGTCAACAGAAACAATTGGGTCTTCCGTATAGTGCAAAATGGTATGCAATTCATTTTCAGCGTAATCCTTAAAGGTACTATTTATTTCTTCAATGGAAGTTTCCCGTTTTACATTAAAAGTGATGTCGGTCAGGGACCCATTGGGTACCGGCACCCGAATACCGCATCCTCCGATGACATCGGATAGTTCTGGAAAAATCTTGGTCAGCGCTTTAGCAGCCCCAGTGGTTGTTGGAATGATGGATTGCGCAGCCGCCCGAGACCTTCTAAGGTCGCGATGGGGCCCATCATGAAGCCTTTGGTCTGAGGTATAGGAATGTATGGTGGTAATGTATGCCTGCTCAATACCACAAAGCTCATTGACCACTTTGATCATGGGTGCAGCATTGTTGGTGGTGCATGATGCATTGGAGATAATGTCATCTTCAGGACCAATAATCCCCTCATTTACCCCTAAAACCACCATTTTAATGGATTCATCCTCTGGAGGAACGGAAAGAATTACCTTTTTGGCCCCATTTTTCAAGTGGAGCTCTAAATCTTCCCTTTTTTTGAATTTTCCAGTGGATTCCACTACAAGGTCAACATCGTAATCACTCCAGTTGATGTCCTTAGGATGTTGGTGGTTGAGAACACTAATTTTTTTACCATTCAGCACAATATGATTGTCATCCGAAGTGATAGTATCGCCTAGCACCCCATGAATGCTGTCATATTTAAGGAGATGGGCTAGAGTTTTGGCATCTGCCAAATCGTTGATGGCCGCAACCGTTATGTTGGGGTGGTTTTGTAGAAGTCTAAAAAGCGTCCTTCCAATTCGGCCAAAGCCATTGATGCCGATTACAATATTTTTCATGACATGGAGGGTAAGTCAATCGACCTAGTGAATATGTTTGTGAGCTTTGTAGGACGATCGCACCAGTGCGCCACTTTCTACATGTCTGAAGCCCATTTCCAATCCTATTTCCTCATATTTTTTAAACTGCTCTGGCAGAATGAACTGTTTTACGGGGAGGTGCTTTTTGGAGGGTTGTAAATATTGCCCAATGGTCACCACATCAACATCTGCCTTTCTCAGGTCTTCCATGGTAGCGATGACTTCCTGTTCCTCTTCGCCCAAGCCCAACATAATACCTGATTTTGTTCGGTTGGCCCCATTTTTCTTCAAATAGTTCAACACTTCCAAACTTCTGTCATACTTCGCCTGAATCCGAACTTCGCGGGTGAGGCGTCTAACGGTTTCCATATTATGGGAAATCACCTCTGGGGCTACCCCCAAAATCCGATCTAAATGGCTTTCTATGCCTTGAAAATCGGGAATCAAGGTTTCCATGGTGGTTTCTGGGTTCATTCTTCGAACCGCTTTTACGGTCTCAGCCCAGATAATGGAGCCCATATCTTTTAAATCGTCACGATCCACGGAAGTGAGCACCGCATGCTTAATGTTCATGATTTTAATGGAACGCGCAACTTTTTCGGGTTCTGCCCAGTCCACACTTTCAGGACGACCGGTTTTAACACCGCAGAATCCACAGGAACGGGTGCAAATGTTTCCCAGAATCATGAAAGTAGCCGTGCCTTCTCCCCAGCATTCGCCCATATTTGGGCAGCTTCCAGAAGTACAAATGGTGTGCAGGTCATACTTGTCCACAAGACCCCGCAACTGGGTGTATTTCTTTCCTGTTGGAAGTTTTACCCGAAGCCATTTTGGTTTTCCTTTTGGTGGATGTACGTTTTCCGCTACGCTTGTGCTCATACAACAAAATTAGAGGTACAAAGATACGAAACTGGGAAGGAAACGTATGCGTTGGGGTAGTTCACTTTTTTTTGATGATTTCGGCCAATAATTTTTTGGCGCGAAGGAGTTTTACCTTGATGTTGTTCACGGGTTCATTGAGTTCTTTGGCGATATCGGCATAACTCAATTCATTGAAATACCGTAGGTTGATGACTTTTTGATAGTGCGGCTTCAGTTTTTTGATGTCTTGCAACAGATTGGCAAGATTTTGCTCAATGATCAATTGGTCTTCCACGGATGGGGTTTCATCCAGCACTTTTTTCACCTCGTCACCTTTGGATTCCATTTCATCCAAAAGACTTCGTTTTCTTTTACGGATGAGGTCTACATGAAGGTTTTTGGAGATGGTGATGAGCCAGGTTTTAAATTCATAGGTCTCATCATACGTGTCAATTTTATCAAAAGCCCTGGAAAAGGTACGGATGGTGATGTCCTCGGCATCGTTTTCATTTTTGGTGCGCATCAACTGAAAACCATAGACATCATTCCAAAAGGTATCCAAAAGGGTGCTAAAGGCAATTTGGTTGCCTTGCTTGGCCTTTTGAATATTTTCCTTAATGGATTGTTCGGTTTTCTCCAAAAATGTGATTTTGCAATAAGGGTTGCAAAAGGAGGATTACTGAAGTTCTGGCATGGTGTCCCTTTTGCACTCCTGCTCATCTGGGCGTTTTCCACAGAAACCACAAGCCTCCCCATCTTTGTTAAGGTAAGGGTTTTGGCTTGCACATGTTCCGGCAAACTTTCCGTCTTTCTTTCCCCAGATTTTAATGGCTATTCCTGCAAATGCCAAAGCCAATAGACCTATGGTCAACAATGCTAACTTCATAATCCAACTTTTATGCAAAGGTACAAAATACCCAACTAAAGCGGGGGTAGTTTAGGAATACTTTAGGGAGACCGTTCTAGTAAGTAATGTTGGCCACAATTTTGTCCACAGAGGGGGAGGAGTTACCACCTTCTGGCTCTATGGTAATGTAGCTGACAGCCTTATCCGCGTAGGGCAGGGCAAGAAGTTTGTCCTTGTCATTAAATTCCTTAATAACGCCCAAGTTTACCAACTCACCATTCACTTCGGCCCACATTTGGAAGCATTTGTTCTCTGGTAATTGGGGAACGTTGCTCACATTAATATAGGAAAGCTTTTTAACAGGATTGATATAAGCAATGGCCTTAAGTTCCTTTCCTTCACGCTGGCCTTTCAACTGGTACTTTTTGGTATCGGGATTGTTTAGGACGATGAACTGGTTTCGCATGTCTTCCAGTTGGTCCTTCATGTTGTCTTCCAAATACTTGATTTTGTTGGTGACCAGAGTATTTTCTTCCTGAAGGCTCTTGTTTTGGCTCCAGAAGAAATAGGATGATCCAGCAAAAACCATGATGGCAACACTTGCTGCGACAGCATATTTGTAGAATCTTTTAAAGACTGCCTTTTCCTGTTTTGCACTGGCGATGATAATTTCCTTTAAACCTTCTGGGGTTTTCTTGGCATACATCTTGGCAAAGGCCTCCAAATTATCCTGAAGTTCATTGTAGGTATCTCTTACCTCAGGGTACATGGCGATATAACGCTCTGCTTGGAGTGTTTCCTCTTTTGAGGCATCTCCGATAAGATATTTTTCCAGTATGTCGGAATCCAAAAATATTTTAACTTTTTCCTTCATGGCAATAAGTTTAGCAATATTAGTAGAGTCATGGGTGCGCCGTAAATCTTCCCGAGTTCCCTGAGACCAATCTTCAATCTAGATTTTATGGTTCCCAGTGGAATATCCAGTTCGTCACTTGCTTCCTGCTGCGTCATTCCTTCAAAAAATAGGGCTTCAAGAACAATTCTGTACTTTTCCTCTATTTTGTGCAAGTTTTCTTGGACATCGAGGTGTTCGGGACTCATCCCACTCACTCCTAGGTTATATACGTCTGAAACGTCTATTTGGACTTCCTTGTCCGATTTATTATTTACACTTCTTAATTTATCGATGGCGGTGTTACGGGTAATTCGAAACAGCCATGTAAAAAGTTTGGCTTTGGAGGCATCATAGGAATCTGCTTTTTTCCAAATTTTTATAAAACTTTCTTGAACCACATCCTGGGCCAATTCTTCATCTTTTACCACCTTATAGGCTACCCCAAAGAGCGTATCACCGTAGTTTTCATACAGTAAGGATATGGCTTTATCGTCCTTCTCCGCCAGCAGCGAAACAATATGTCTCTCAATCAGTGTGCTCATTCAGTTATTATATGATAAAATTTTTTTGAGGCCGAAATCTAAAATAGGGTTTATCTCGTATATACAACAACGCTAAGGTAGAAAAAGCATTATTTGCCAGCGTTGAAATTGAAAGAGAAAGAGCTTTTTTGAGCTCGTAAGACATATATAATTTTGGTTAGTTTGGTTTGGTATAACCCCCGTTATTGTTTCAATGCGGGGGTTATTTTATGATGTTCACCTCTGGCTGGATTTTAATCTTGAACCGTTCGGCTACTTCTTTCTGGATTTGTTGTGCCAACTTCCATAGTTCAGTTCCTGTGGCGTTGCCGTAATTTACAAGCACCAAGGCCTGTTTTTCATGGACACCGGCCTCACCAAAGCGTTTTCCTTTAAAACCACACTGCTCAATAAGCCATCCCGCCGGGATTTTGTAGTTTTCTTCATCGACCTCATAAGAAGGCGCCTCCGGATTTTTCTTCATGAATTTCTCATAGGCCTTTCGGGAAATCACCGGGTTTTTAAAAAAACTTCCGCTATTGCCCAACTCTTTTGGGTCGGGTAATTTACTTTGACGGATAGCAATCACGGCATCGGAAATATCTTGAATGGTTGGATGAACAATACCTTTTTCCCGAAGTTCTGTCTCTATAGATCCGTATCCGGTGTGAAGCGTGTGGTTCTTCTTGGTCAATTTTAGATTTACCGAAGTAATAATGTACTTGCCTTTTGCCTCATTTTTAAAAATGGAATCCCGATAGCCAAACTCGCAGGCCTCATGACCGAATGCCACCAGCTCTCCGGTCTCAATTTCCATGGCCGAACAACTTACAAACACATCTTTGAGCTCTACTCCATAGGCCCCGATGTTCTGAATGGGCGCTGTTCCCGTATTTCCAGGGATGAGAGAAAGATTTTCAAGGCCGCCAAAACCCTTGTCCAGTGTCCAAAGGACCAATTGATGCCAATTTTCACCGGCCATAACCTTAATTTCCACGTCATCATCATTCTCATCAACAATGCTGATACCTTTTAGGTTGATGTGCATTACCAGCGCATCAATATCCTTGGTCAGCAACATATTGCTTCCCCCACTTAGAATAAATTTTTTGGGGTACGCTTCTAGGTCAAGGATTTTCTGCAATTGTGCCAACCCGGTAATTTCAACGAAGTATCGGGCCTTGACATCTATACCAAAGGTATTATAGCGTTTTAAGGATATGTTTTCCTGTATGTTCACGTATTGGAATTATACTCGGTTAGGGCCTTGCCCAGAATCTGAACCGCCTTTACAAGTTGGCTTTTTTCCAGCACATAGGCAATCCTGATTTGGTTTTTTCCCAAACCGGAGGTTGCATAGAAGCCAGCAGCAGGTGCCACCATTACCGTATCGCCATCAACCTCGAAGCTTTCCAAAAGCCACTGCGCAAAATCATCAGCATCGTCAATGGGCAATTCCGCTACGCAATAAAAGGCTCCTTGAGGTACGGCCACTTTTACACCCTCCAGTTTTTTAAGCTCGGAGATGAGAATATCCCTTCGGGCCACATATTCCTCTTTAACGTCATCAAAATAAGACTGTGGGGTTTCCAACGCGGCCTCACTGGCTATTTGGGCAAATGTGGGAGGTGACAGACGTGCTTGGGCAAATTTTAAGGCCGTTTGAATCACATCCTTGTTTTTTGAAACCAAGCATCCAATCCGGGCACCGCACATGCTGTATCTTTTGGAAACGGAGTCGACAACAATCGCATTGGCTTCAAGCCCCTCTTCCTGCAAAATGGAATAGTGTTGCTTGTTGTCATAGGTGAATTCACGGTACACTTCATCAGCAATCAGAAAGAGATCATGCTTTTTGACCAATGCGGCCAATTGTTGAATTTCTTCCTTGCTGTAGAGGTATCCCGTTGGATTTCCTGGGTTACAGATGAGAATGGCCTTTGTTTTTGGACCGATGAGCTTCTCAAAATCTGAAATAGGCGGAAGGGCAAAATTAGTGTCTATGGAGGAAACAATGGGAACCACTTTTACCCCCGATGCCGTGGCAAATCCGTTGTAATTGGCATAAAATGGCTCAGGGATGATGATTTCATCCTCGGCATCCATAATAGTGCCCATGGCAAAAGAAAGTGCTTCGGACCCACCAGTGGTGACGATAATATCCTTAGCCGTCACATGAATGTCCTGCTTTGCATAATATTCGGCAATTTTCTCCCGATAGACTTCCGAACCCTCCGTCATGCTGTACGCCAAGACCTCAATAGTATGGTTTCTAACCGCATCCAACGCAACTTTTGGGGTCTTGATATCGGGTTGCCCAATATTGAGATGGATTACATGAATCCCACGCTTTTTGGCATCTTCAGCATAGGGGACCAGTTTACGGATTGGGGAGGCTGGCATTTGTCTCCCTTTGTTGGAAATACTTGGCATGTACTAATTTTTAAGCAAAAATGGGAAAACCAGCAGTTGAAAACAACACATTGCACCATTATTTATGTGCTTTTTAGAATGTTAAATTAAGAGGAAGGTCTTTGTTTAATTTGTATATTTAGTAAACATAACCACTTAGAAGTAAGTAAATTGAAAAAAAATAAGCTTTTTTTTATACTTCTTTTAATGTTGGCGCCCCTACTGGCGAAGGCGCAAGGTTTTAAATTGCCCGAAAACCAGAAATTCGAAAAAATCAAGTTTGAGCTTATCAACAACATTATTGTCATTCCAATTGATATCAATGGGACTGAGCTGAAGTTTGTGTTTGATTCTGGGGTTAGCAAACCCATTCTTTTCAATCTATCCGACCAAGATTCCATACCAATCAATAACGTGTCCGAAGTAACCATTCGGGGGCTGGGAGGCGGTGAGCCCATGAAAGCTTTGAGTTCGCAAGGCAATACCTTCAAGTTGGGAAAGGCCAGAAACTATTCCCAAGATCTCTATGTGGTGTTGGACAAGGGCATTAATTTTTCCACCTCACTGGGCATACCGGTGCATGGTATTTTGGGGTACGAGATTTTTAGGGATTTTGTGGTGGAAATAAACTACCAGTCCCAACATATTAAGTTGCACAACCCTAGGCTTTACGAGCGCAAACAGAACAAAAGGTCGCAGACCCTTCCATTATCCATCGAAAAAAGAAAAGCTTATGTAGAAGGAACTGTTTTGATGAGGGATTCTGAAAACATTCACGTAAAACTTTTGGTGGACACGGGTAGTAGTGATGCTTTATGGCTCTTGCATCAGCCCGAAAAGGGGTTGGAAATCCCTGAAAAGAACTATGAAGACTTTTTGGGCAGGGGTTTAAGTGGCGATATATTTGGAAAACGGACCAAAGTCAGTGGTGTAAAGATTGGGGATTTTGAATTGAAAGATGCCAAAGCCGCATTCCCTTATCGCGAATCCTTTGGATACATTCAGAATTTTGGAGATAGGAATGGTAGTGTGGGGGGCGAGATTTTAAAACGGTTCAATTTTATCTTCGATTACCAAAGTGGATTGATCACGTTAAGGAAAAACGGGAACTTTAAGTCTCCATTTCAATACAACCTGGCGGGAATCGACCTTCAACATAACGGATTGCGTTATATCGCTGAGAGTATAGCCGGTTTAAATGGAGTGGTGAGGGATGATGATAACTCGTCCTTTGGCAACGTACAGATTCTTTTGGAAAACAAAACCCGTTTAAGCTTGGTTCCCGAAATCATTGTATCAGGAATTCGGGCCGGAAGCCCTGCGGCTGAAGCAGGATTACGGGAGGGTGATGTTATCTTGGCAGTGAATGGCAAAAGTGTTCACCGGTACAAGCTCCAGGAAATCCTTTCAATGCTGAATGAAAAGGAAGGAAAACGTATCAAAGTACTAATAGAACGCTATAATAAAGACCTATTGTTCACTTTTGTGCTGAAAAAGGTTTTTGACGACGACGATTAACAAAGAAAAAGCCCTGAAATTTTCAGGGCTTTTTTTTAAAATAATTTCTTTTCCAATTATCTGGCTCCTTCAGCCTTTACGTTTCCTTTTATCTTAAGAACTTTTGTAGGCGTATCAGCATTGGATGTTACCGTAATGGCCTTTCTGATAGGGCCAACTCTATTGGTATCATATTTTACCTCAATCTGACCTGTTTTACCCGGTAAAATAGGGTCTTCAGGTTTTTTTGGGATAGTACATCCGCAGCTAGACCTTACATTGCTGATGACCAAAGGTGCTGTTCCAGTGTTGGTAAATTCAAATACACGAACTCCGTCGCTGCCTTTGTCAATATCACCATAATCAATAGTCTCACTCTTAAACTCAATCTTAGCAGTTGCGTCTTGGGCGTAGATTCCTAGGGAAAGCAACCCAACAAACAACATAAGTACAGTTTTTTTCATTTTTTTGGTTTTTGGGTGAACTTCAAATGTAGATGATTTATCACCTGCATCCAAAATTCTTTTGTTATGTAATAACGTTACTTATTTTTGTTTCGTATTTCTGGATTGGCCTACAACTAAAGAATAGCATTAATTTAACATTACGCTCTCCTTTCATAAACCAATCCATAGCCTTTAAACAAAAACTATACCGAAATAATGGAAATTCCATCAAAATATGAACCCAATAGGGTAGAAGGGCATTGGTATGCCTACTGGATGAAGCATGATTTTTTCAGTTCCAAACCCGATGATAGGGAGCCATATACCATCGTAATTCCCCCTCCAAACGTAACAGGAGTGCTTCATATGGGGCACATGCTCAATAATACAATCCAGGATGTTCTTATCCGAAGGGCAAGACTTTTGGGAAAGAATGCCTGCTGGGTTCCCGGTATGGACCATGCTTCCATAGCCACCGAGGCCAAAGTGGTAGCTAAATTAAAGGAAGAAGGCATTAACAAGGCCAATCTTTCCCGTGAAGACTTTCTAAAACATGCCTGGGACTGGACTAACGAATATGGAGGCGTCATTCTTCAGCAGTTGAAAAAATTAGGATGCTCTTGCGATTGGGACCGAACAAAATTCACCATGGATGACGATATGTCAGCCTCTGTGATCAAAGTTTTTGTTGATTTATATAATAAAGGTCTCATTTACAGAGGATACCGAATGGTGAATTGGGATCCCGAGGCCAAAACTACCCTTTCTGATGAAGAGGTAATTTATGAAGAACGACAAGGCAATCTGTACTATTTGGCCTATCCTATTGAAGGTTCCGATGAAAAAGTAATCATTGCCACTACGCGTCCCGAGACCATTTTGGGAGATACCGCCATCTGTATCAACCCCAATGATGAACGATACCATCATTTAAGGGGTAAAAAGGCCATTGTTCCGCTTTGCAATAGGGTAATCCCAATCATTGAAGACGAATATGTGGATATTGAATTCGGTACGGGATGTCTAAAAGTGACCCCTGCCCACGATGAGAATGATAAAAATTTGGGCGATAAGCACAATTTGGAAGTAGTGGATATCTTCAACGAGGATGCTACCCTGAATTCCTATGGTCTCCACTATGAAGGCAAGGACCGTTTTGTGGTACGCAAAGAAATCTCCAAAGAGTTGGAGGAAAAAGGCTTTTTGGTAAAGACCGAACAGCATTTGAATAAAGTAGGTACCTCGGAACGGACCAAAGCGGTGATAGAGCCTCGATTGTCCGACCAATGGTTCCTTAAAATGGAAGATTTGTCAAAACCAGCATTGGATGGCGTGCTAAAAACGGGCGATATTAAATTGTACCCTTCAAAGTTCGATAATACCTATCGCCACTGGATGGAAAATATTCGAGATTGGAATATTTCACGCCAATTATGGTGGGGTCAGCAAATACCCGCCTATTATTATGGCGACGGGCAGGATGATTATGTGGTAGCGGAAACGCCAGAAGAAGCCTTGAAGCTGGCACAATCCAAAAATCCAAAAGTTCAAGAATCCGATTTACGCCAAGATCCCGACGTTTTGGATACTTGGTTTTCATCATGGTTGTGGCCCATCAGTGTTTTTGGAGGCATTTTGGAACCCGATAACAAGGAGGTCAGCTATTATTATCCCACCAACGATTTGGTGACCGGACCGGACATCTTATTCTTCTGGGTTGCTCGAATGATCATTGCGGGATATGAGTACAGAGGTGAAAAACCGTTTCAGAATGTGTATCTCACCGGTTTGGTTCGGGACAAGCAACGCCGAAAAATGTCGAAATCATTGGGTAACTCCCCTGATGCACTAAAATTGATAGAAGATTTTGGGGCCGATGGTGTCCGTGTTGGACTTTTATTGAGTTCCGCTGCTGGAAATGATTTGTTGTTCGATGAGGCGCTTTGTCAACAAGGGTCCAACTTTGCCAATAAGATTTGGAACGCTTTCCGCTTGATAAAAGGTTGGGAAGTTGCAGATATTCCCCAGCCCGAAGCTGCAAAAACAGGCATAGAATGGTATACGGCCAAATTGAATCAGACGTTGGTTGAAATTGAGGATCATTTTTCAAAATATCGAATTTCAGATGCCTTGATGGCCATATATAAATTGGTATGGGACGATTTCTGCTCTTGGTTGTTGGAAATTGTTAAACCAGCCTATCAACAGCCCATTGACAAGACTACTTTTGACGTGGTCATCCACCTTTTTGAGGAAAACTTGAAATTATTGCACCCTTTCATGCCGTTTTTAACAGAGGAAGTTTGGCAGCATATCGCCGAACGGACTCCGGAAAACGCTTTAATGGTCTCCAACTGGCCAACTGCTGAAACCGCAAATACAGCATTGATTGCTGATTTTGACTTTGCTGCGGAGGTCATTGCGGGTATACGAACCATCCGAAAGGAGAAAAACATCCCACAGAAAGATGCGTTGGAGCTGTCCATACTGAACTCTGAAAAAGTGGGTGGAAAAATGGATGCCATCATTACAAAATTGGCCAATCTATCCAAATTGGAGACCATTGATTCAAGTTTGGAAGGAGCATTGACCTTTAGGGTGAAGAGTAACGAATACTTCATTCCGATAAGTGGAGCCATTGATGTTGAGGCAGAAATCCAAAAAATAACCGAAGAACTCAATTATACCAAAGGCTTTCTAAAATCCGTACAGAAAAAGCTGAGCAATGAACGTTTTGTGAACAATGCACCAGAGCAAGTGGTAGCCATTGAGCGTAAAAAAGCTGCAGATGCTGAAGCAAAAATAGAGACCTTGGAAAAAAGTTTGACCAGTTTAAAATAGTCCAATACATAGTTAACCAAAGCCAGTAAACCCATGAAAAACCTCAATAGGCGCAGTTTCATCAAAAAGACTTCTTTGTCTGCCGCTGCAGTATCCATCATTCCAAATTATATCACCACTGCATCGGAACGGCCCATCAGTTCAACCTATATGGGAGGATTTGCCGCTCCCAAATTGGGAAAGGTCCGGGCTGCATTTATTGGGGTTGGTGCTAGGGGAGGAACGCATGCCCAATTTTTTGCTGCACTTGAAAATACTGAGGTTGTTGCCATTTGTGATCTTTATGAAGATTTGGTCAAGGAAAAAACCCAGTGGGTAAAAGATGCTGGCGGAAGCAAGCATAAGAATATAGCGCAATATTGGGGTGAAGAAGATAAATGGCGAACCATGCTCAAAGAGGTTCGTCCAGACGTGGTGTTCATAGCCACCAACTGGGAAAACCATGCCCCAATGGCCATTGAAGCCATGGAGCAAGGAGCACATGCCTTTGTTGAGGTACCTATCGCCCTGACCATTCAAGAAATGTGGGCTATTGTGGATGCCAGTGAGCGTACCCAAAAACACTGCATGATGATGGAAAATGTGAATTACAGTCGTGATGAGCTGATGTTCCTGAATATGTGCAGACAGGGTGTTATTGGTGAGATATTGCATGGTGAGGCCGCCTACATTCACGAACTACGTTGGCAAATGGAGGAGCAGGAGCGTGGAACCGGCTCATGGCGGACCCATCATTATGCCAACCGAAATGGCAATCTTTACCCAACCCACGGTTTGGGGCCAGTGGCACAATATATGAACTTGGCCCGTGGCGAAGATACCTTCGGAAGTATTGTCTCTTTTTCAACACCTTCAAGAGGGCGAGCATTGTACGCAGAGAAAAACTATCCTGCAAACCATAAATGGAACCAACTTAATTTTAAGGGGGGAGATTTAAATACTTCCATCATTAAAACTACAATGGGCAAGACCATCATGGTACAATGGGATGAAACCAGTCCAAGACCCTATTCAAGATTAAACCTGATTCAAGGAACCAAGGGAACTTTAGCAGGATTCCCAACACGGGTGGCTTTGGAAGATGGTGTTGAGGGATTGACCAAAGACCACCATTCTTGGGTGCAAGGAGAGCAACTCGAAAAATTATATGAGAAATATGACCATCCGCTTTATAAAAGGCTCAATGAAACTGCAAAAGGCAGCGGACATGGCGGAATGGATGGGATTATGATGTACCGCATTGTGGAATGTTTGCTGCAGGGACTCCCCTTGGACCAAAATGTGTATGAAGGTTGTCTTTGGAGTGCCGTATCCCCATTGAGTGAGCGTTCCGTGGCCAGTGGAGGTGCCCCACAACCATTTCCAGATTTTACTCGGGGCAACTGGAAGGATACCGCTTCACTGAACATTATCAGCTGAAAATAGACAGGGTAATTCCATTTTCTAGAGAATCCAGAAGGACATTTCTGAGGCGATTGTATTAGGTGCTATTCATCTTCTCAAAAATTTACAGTACCTTATATCCAGAATGTTAAGTCATATCTTTTGTGACTTTTAATACTTTTTGGGCATGGAAACTTACGCCACGGCTTTGTTGTACGCCACTCCTTTTTTTCTGGGGTTGGTACTTTTTGAAATTGCCTACGGGCATTTCGTCAAGAACCAGAAACATAACGTCATGGATACGGTGAGTAGCCTCAGTAGCGGACTTACCAATGTAGTTAAAGACTCCTTGGGACTCGGAATCATTTTGGTGTCCTATCCGTTTTTGTTGGAGCATTTGGCCCTTATGGAAATCAAGGCCACTTGGTTGGTTTGGGTCGTTGCTTTTATTGTGTTGGACTTTGCGGGCTATTGGAACCATAGATTGAGTCACCACATCAACTTTTTTTGGAACCAACACGTCATTCATCACAGTAGCGAGGAATTTAATTTGGCCTGTGCGCTTCGACAACCTGTTTCAAATCTCTTGGGCTATTTCGCACTTTTGCTTATTCCGGCCGCACTAATGGGCGTTCCCCACGAAGTCATTGCCATTTTGGCCCCGATTCATTTATTTGCCCAGTTTTGGTACCATACCCAGCATATCGGTAAAATGGGTTGGTTGGAGTATGTCATTGTCACTCCATCGCAGCACAGGGTGCACCATGCCATCAATGCAGAATATATTGATAAGAATCTAGGTCAGATTTTATGCATTTGGGACCGAATGTTTGGAACGTTTCAGGAGGAGTTGGATGAAGTACCTCCTCAATATGGGGTTTTAAAACCGGCACAAACTTGGAATCCAATTATCATCAATTTTCAACATATTTGGCGATTGATGAAAGATGCTTGGCGTACCAACAATTACTGGGACAAGCTTAGAATATGGTTCATGCCCACCGGATGGCGTCCTTCCGATGTAAAGGAAAAGTACCCGGTACAGATTATTGAGGATGTTTACAATTTTGAGAAATATAAGCCCGAAGCTTCCAACGCACTGAAAGGATACTCCATTTTTCAATTGGTCATTACCACCGCGATGATGCTGTTTATGTTCTACAATTATTCAGAAATTGGGTTCGATGGACTACTTCTTTTTGGGCTATTTGTTTTTTTAGGGGTTTACGGGTTCACCACCTTGATGGATAGAGCCAAATACGCCGCTTGGATAGAGGTTATCCGAGGCGTGGCCGGTTTGATCTTGATTTTTTTTACGAATGACTGGTTTGGACTGAATGCTTATTGGCCCACTGGGATGTATGTTGTGGCATTCTACTTTGTAGTCACCATTTTTGGAGGCATCTATTTTACCTATTTTGAAAAAACATACATATCCCCCAAGTTGGTATCCTAAAGTTTTCTCACCTCCTTATTGACCAACTCAATGTATTTTTCCATGGCCTCGCTTACGCTTATATTCTTTGCCTGGAACAAGGCATTCGCCTTAAATGCATTAATGAGCGGGGTTCTGCTCCCGGGGTTGTCGAAATTTCGATTGGCAATTTTAAAGTAGGCGTACAGCTTTAGCAAAAGATCGGCAGGAAGTGGTTCGGTATACCCATTTACAAAGGCCACCGCATCATTGAACCGATTATTTAGATCTCCATCATTGGTCATCATCATCTTTCCTAAAGGATGCAATACAAGTTTTGGCCCCTGTGACCTTTTGACCCAGTTTAACCGTAATATTACAGTTTAGGGGAAGTAGCAAGTCCACTCTAGAGCCAAATTTGATAAAGCCTGCATCCTGCCCTTGTGTCACTTGTTCGCCCTCTTCCGCATAGTTCACGATTCGCCTTGCCATGGTTCCGGCAATCTGTCGATAACCAATTTCACCAAACTTGGGTGTATGCAGAACGACAGTGGTTCTTTCGTTCTCAGTACTTGATTTTGGATGCCACGCCACCAAATATTTTCCGGGATGGTATTTGGAGTAGGTCACCGTTCCGCTGGCTGGATAACGGGTCACATGCACATTTACGGGTGACATAAAGATGGAAACTTGCCTGCGCCTATCCTGAAAATATTCAGGTTCATCCACTTCTTCAATGACCACCACTTTTCCATCAACGGGGGCCAAAATATCATCAAAATTAGGAGTTACCAGTCTTTTAGGGTTTCTAAAGAACTGTAATATGGCAACGAGCAAGACAAAAGCTGCGATTTGTACCGCATAGCGAATCCATTCCACTTCAATATAAAACTGTGCAGCAAAAATGGCTGCCACTACGATGAAAAAAGTGAAGATGATTATTTTTTGTCCCTCTTTATGAAACATAGGAAAATATATTAAGTACTAAATATGCAAATGGGGCTGCAAAAACCAGACTGTCCAATCGGTCCCAAATACCACCATGTCCGGGTAAAATTGCCCCACTGTCCTTTACACCGGCCATTCGTTTAAATTTGGACTCCAATAAATCGCCCAAACTGCCCGATATTACGATTACTGCGGCCAAAACCATCCATTCTGTCAGCGACAATCGTGCTTCATACCATGACATAATGTACGCGGTAACCAGTGCAAAAATAAGACCTCCCAAAGAACCTTCAATGGTTTTTTTTGGAGAAACTGCAGGAAAAAGTTTAGTTCTGCCCAAAGTGCGTCCTACCAAATATGCAAAGGTGTCATTTACCCAGATCAAGATGAATATTCCCATGATAAGGAATTGGGCAAAATCATCATCTTTATATGGAATCATGGTCAAAAAAATGCATCCACCTCCAATATAGAAGACGGCAATGACAAACTTTTGAAAGTCGGACAGTTTTTTGGGCCTTTTCGAAAACAGGAACATGAGCAGGGCGATATCGACGGTAATGGTCAATAGCATTAAAAGAGTGACTGCTGTGCTGTCCTGCACCAAATAGATGAATGCCCACCACAGGGCCAAATAGGCCATGAAAATATAGTATCCTTTTAGCCGAACAATTCTTTTGTACTCGTAGAGGCAAGCTAAGCCAAATGCCATAAATAGAAAATCGAAGGCGTCCGAGCTTAAAAAAACAGACCCCAAAAGAAGCACCACGTAGATGACCCCTGTAATGGAGCGCCTAAGAATTTCTTTCATGTAATCAATAGTCTTCTAAAAGTAAAAGATAGACATTTTTTGATGCACTGCCGTAGGAAAGGAAATCATCTTTGTTTTCCGGGGTAGGTTGGAAGTGCTTTAAAGTGGTAATATTATTGGGAATGTTTTTTTGATAGCGCTCCTTGATGATTTTTAAGGCTTCGCTGATGGAATCCACCAGTTGACTTGTAGTGGCAAAGACAATTAGGTTAGAAGGGAGCTCATCGAGTTTCTTCTCCTTGATTTGGTTGGAGCATACCAAAATGGAACCGTTATGGGCCACCAAATGCTCGCAAGTGGTAAAGAAGATGTCGCTTTCCTGGCGATTGTCCGTGAATTCAATTTTTTCTGATGCAAAACGGGTCTCCAATTGTGGATTCATGGAGTAGAAAAGATGGTTCTGCCAATTATTTTCGGAAATGATACTTTGCAAGGCTTCGGATATTTCTGAAAAATCCTCACAGTAAATGAACTTACCTCCATTTTTCTTGAAGTAGATGGTAAACTTTTCGTCCACGGGAATTTTTAGATCAGGCATATGCTCTCCACGGGTTTCCAAAGTTTCCTTGGAAACCTTTTTTCCTCCTCCAAAAAGCTTATTAAAAACTCCCATTTATGGTATCAAGTGCTTTTTATCAATCTCAAATAAAAACTCGTTTAATTGAACTTGAATCTTATTTTGCTGTTTCCAATTCTTCTTTCTCGAATGGTCTTCTGCCAAAAATCTTTTCCAAATCGTCTTTAAAGATAACTTCTTTTTCCAAGAGTCTCTCAGCAAGCTCAGTGAGTTTATCCTTATTGTCAGCCAACAATTTGATGGCACGTTGGTACTGCGCTTCAATCATTTTGGATATTTCCAAATCGATTTTTTGAGCAGTTTCCTCACTATAAGGCTTGGTAAAACCATATTCGTTCTGTCCTGTGGAATCGTAATAGGTAATATTCCCCAACTCTTCATTTAGGCCATATATGGTGACCATGGCACGGGCCTGTTTGGTCACTTTTTCCAAGTCGCTCAGTGCTCCTGTGGAGATTTTATCGAACATGACCTTTTCAGCGGCACGTCCACCCATGGTAGCACACATTTCATCCAACATTTGCTCGGGACGTACAATCAATCGTTCTTCTGGAAGGTACCAAGCAGCTCCCAAGGACTGGCCTCGGGGGACAATGGTAACTTTCACCAAAGGTGCGGCATGTTCCAACATCCAGCTTACGGTAGCGTGACCAGCTTCGTGATAAGCGATAGTCTTTTTCTCTTCTGGTGTGATGATTTTGTTTTTCTTTTCCAAACCACCGACGATTCTATCCACAGCATCCAAGAAATCTTGTTTGGTAACCGCTTTTTTCTCCTTTCGGGCAGCGATTAAGGCAGCTTCATTACAAACGTTGGCAATATCGGCACCAGAGAATCCTGGGGTTTGTTTGGCCAAAAAGTCCAAATCAAGGGTTTCAGCGGTTTTGATAGGGCGTAAGTGAACTTCAAAAATTTCCTTTCTTTCGTTCAAGTCAGGAAGGTCCACATAGATTTGACGGTCAAATCGTCCAGCACGCATCAAGGCTTTGTCCAATACATCGGCACGGTTGGTGGCGGCCAATACAATGACATTGGTATTGGTGCCGAAACCATCCATTTCGGTCAATAATTGGTTCAACGTATTTTCACGTTCGTCATTGGAGCCGGTAAAGTTGTTCTTTCCTCTGGCACGACCAATGGCGTCGATTTCATCAATAAAAATAATAGCAGGAGATTTATCCTTGGCTTGTTTGAACAAATCCCGAACCCGTGAAGCTCCAACACCCACAAACATTTCCACAAAGTCAGAACCTGACAATGAGAAAAAAGGAACTTTGGCTTCTCCTGCAACAGCTTTGGCCAACAAGGTTTTACCTGTTCCGGGAGGGCCTACCAATAAGGCTCCTTTTGGAATTTTACCACCCAGAGAGGTGTATTTGTCGGGGTTTTTAAGGAACTCAACAATTTCCTGAACTTCTTCTTTGGCACCTTCCAATCCGGCAACATCCTTAAAGGAAGTTCTGGTATCTGTCTTTTCGTCAAAAAGCTTTGCTTTGGATTTTCCAATGTTGAAAATCTGTCCTCCAGCACCGCCACCGGCACCGCCTGACATTCTTCGCATCAAATAAATCCAAATACCTATAATCAAGGCGAAAGGCAGGAGGGAAAGCAACAGTTCACCCAACACATTGGATTCGGTATCGAACTCAATAGTGGTATCCAGGTTGTTTTCCTTTTTTATTTCAGTGATTTCATTTTGGAATATCTGAAGGTCACCATAATCCAAAACATATTGGGGTACCAAACTTGTGGAAGGGAATAATGGCTTTTCTGCCACACCCTTGTGCACATCTTTTTTCAGGGCTTCGTCCGTTAAAAAGACCTTGGCCTTACGTGTATTGGTAATGATAACAATTTTGGCAATGTCGCCATTGCGCAAAAACTCCTGAAGTTCAGAAGTAGTCGTTTTTTCAGTATTTGTAAACGTGCTGCCGCCAAAAAATTGGAAGCCAATGATCAAAGCAATGACCACACCGTAAATCCACCACGAACTAAAGCGAGGTTTCTTAGGAGCGTTATTTGGGTTGTTTTCTTTTGCCATTTTTTTTTAAGAATTGTAGCTGCTCTCCACTAGCGTTACTTTGGCATCTCCCCAAAGCCCCTCAATGTCGTAGAATTCCCTAATATGTTTTTGAAATACATGTACCACAACATTTACATAATCCATTAAGACCCATTCGGCGTTCTCAGAACCCTCTATGTGCCAAGGCTTATCATGTATGGCCTTGCTCACGGTCTTTTGAATGGAGCCCACAATTGCGTTTACATGCGTATTGGAAGTACCATTGCAGATTATAAAGTAGTCGCAAACTGTATTTTCAATTTCCCTAAGATCAAGTAGATTTATGTCAACTCCTTTAACTTCTTCAATCCCATGTAAAATTAAGGCAATCAGTTCATCTGCGCTTGCTTTCGTTTTCTGCATTCAAAAATTTTAGTTTTTACAAAGTTATATTTTTTTTGCTTTCTTAGCCCTAGAATTTAACATATCATAAAGGCGTACCACATTGGGAGAGCTACCACGAATAATCAAACTTGATGCCACGGACTCCACAAACGTGTATTTAAAGGATCTTTTGCGTTCTGGAAATGCGTCGGAAAACACTGTGGTTGTGGCCAAAAAACAGTTGAAGGGACGGGGGCAAATGGGCTCTTCTTGGCAGGCTGAAGAAGGTAAAAATCTAACATTCAGTATTTTAAAAAGTTTTGATGCGCTACAAGCTATCCATCAGTTTAACTTGAATATTTGTGTTTCTCTCTCGATTTGTGATGTGTTAACGGAACTTTCTATACCTAATGTCAGCGTAAAATGGCCCAACGACATAATGTCAGGTTCATTGAAAATATGTGGCATATTGATTGAAAATATCATGAAAGGGCAGTTGGTGCAAAATTCAATCATAGGAATAGGGCTCAACGTCAACCAAACGACCTTTGAAAATTTGGACAAGGCCGGTTCTTTGGGATTGGTAACCGGTCGATTTTTTGATTTGGACGAGTTGCTACAACAAATTTTGGTTCGATTGGACCACTATTTTGAGGGAATTGAAGAGAAAACAGTCACGCAACTAATGCCATCGTATGAACGCCTTTTGTTCAGAAAAGATAAGCCATCCACCTTTACAGATGCCAATGGGGAACTATTTATGGGATTCATCCGAAAGATATCCAGTTCCGGCAAACTTATTCTGGAACTTGAAGATCATATCTTCCAAGAATTCGATTTAAAAGAGGTTTCCCTTCTTTATTGACCTATTTTGCCCATGTTTGTGGACAAAGTTTCCATGAAATTGGTGATGGGCGATTTAATCATCATGGCCATCATGGCATTGAACTCGCCTTCAAAACTTAAGGAAACTTCACTTTCATCAGCACCCAAAGCAGTAATATTACCGGTCAAGGTAAATGGAAGTTTATCGCTTGCCGCTCCCAATACCACTTTTTCGTGGGGTATCTGTTCTTTGAGGCGCAACGTAATTTCCGGCATGCCCTTTAGGGCAAACTTGAAGGTTTTATCATCCAACACCTCAAATTTGTCAATATTGGCGGGCATGAGGGTCTCAAAATTTTTGATGTCGGTCAAAAATTCAAAAACCTCTTTATCGCTTTTGGATACTTTCTTTTTAGGGACTTCAATATGCATGTTTGAAGATTTATTTCCATTGCTGTGGATTGGATTTCCACTGCAAAAGGGTATTCAACTGTGATTCTTTGATGTAATGGGTTTCAGACGCCTGTTCAATCAGGTGTTCGTAATCGGAAAGGGTGTGCAATTCCACTTCCTCTTTCTCGAAATTATCGGTCGCCACGGGAAAACCATAGGTGAAAATGGCCAACATACCTTTTACATTGGCACCACCATCTTTTAGGGCACGAACTGCATTGAGACTACTTTTTCCGGTACTAATGAGGTCTTCAATGACCACAACGGTTTGGCCCGATTCCAAATTGCCTTCAATTTGGTTCTGCCGTCCATGGGATTTAGGCTCCGGTCTCACATAAATGAATGGCAGACCGAGTGCTTCGGCCACCAAAATACCAATACCAATGGCCCCTGTGGCCACCCCGGCAATGACATCGGGTTTCCCATACAGGTTTTCCGCCTGTTTGGCCATTTCCTCTCTAACAAAATTCCGGATTTCAGGATACGATAACATGATCCTATTGTCGCAATAAATTGGCGATTTCCACCCAGATGCCCATGTAAATGGATTTTCGGGTTCCAACTTAATTGCATTAATTTGTAAAAGCAGCTCCGCTGTTTTTTTAGCAATTCCCTTATCTAAAACCATTGCGCAAATGTATGAAGTTTTTGTTAATGAGTCCCCACTGATTTTAACAAACGAGCGCCCTAAAGATTCCAACGGAAATCTATTTTCCTTGGAAGATGATTCTCTTTTAAAGATTATTGAATTGTTGGCCAAAGGAAAGCTGGACAAGGCTTATCTCTATCATCCGGACATTCTTAAATTGATGAAAATGTTCAGGCATAAGATACCGGTTGTGGCTGCTGGAGGAGGTTTTGTGACCAATCCAAAAGGTAAGGTACTCTTCATCTATAGAAATGGGAAATGGGATTTGCCCAAGGGTAAAGTGGATAAAGGGGAAACCATTGAAAATGCTGCCATACGGGAAGTGGAAGAGGAGACAGGAGTGAAGGGTCTCACCATTGATAAATTTCTGCGCACCACCTACCACATTTTTAAAAGGGGAGGGGAGTACCAACTAAAGGAAGTACATTGGTTTTCAATGTCCACATCATATAAAGGAAAATTGTCCGGTGATAAATCGGAGGGGATTGTGAAGGTAAAATGGAAAGGCCCCAAAAAGGCGGCAAAGGCCTTGGAGAATTCGTACCACAATATTCGAATTTTGTTTGAAGAAAACCCCAAACCTATGGCTTAGGCAATATCCCAGCTGCTTCCGAATTCTTAAGGATGCGGTACACTGGATAATTTAGGTAGGCATCTTCCAAATATTTGGACTGACTAAAAATCCAATCCAATTGTGCATACCAATTTTCCGCAAACTCCTGTTCAAATTCTTTTTTGAACAAAAAGTTATGGCGCAATACAGAATCCTTTTCAAGCATTTCCAAGGCAAT
The DNA here is from genome assembly GCF_042682725.1 of Flagellimonas iocasae. Taxonomy (NCBI): domain Bacteria; kingdom Pseudomonadati; phylum Bacteroidota; class Flavobacteriia; order Flavobacteriales; family Flavobacteriaceae; genus Flagellimonas; species Flagellimonas iocasae. Next base: position 267,227 of record NZ_JBHUHU010000002.1, read on the forward strand.
ATCCTCAAAAACATAGGGTGAAAATCCTTCTTTCTGCTGAAGAACCGTATCGAAAAAATTCCAGTTGAAGAATGAATCAACCCCTTGAGGCTCCAAGGTCTCCAGAATATATCGAATTCCAGCTTGTTGTGTTGGAATCATAACATCTCCAGCTCTAAAATGAACTTTTTTGGAATGCTTCTTCACTTGGGTGTTGTAGTGCAGGTAATGTCCTTCATACGGAGCATTTCTGGTTTGGTAGTCAGCAATCTCATACGCCTCAATGCGGAGGGTAGTGTCCTTTTCCAGTTTAAAATAGTTGATTTTATTGGCTTCTAAACGGTCAACAACCTTTTCCCATCCTTGTTTTAAAATGTAGGCAGCGGGAACTGAAACGGTATCCGTAGGATAAAAATAATCGCGGTATACGGTCTCTTTGGTGAACGGTCTGGAGCGGTCATATTTTAAGCGGGGCAGTCCTGTGACTTCGCTCTGTAAACGGTCTGCTTCAAACCCTTTAAAATTTAGGGTGGAAGTTTGAGTGGTATCTACCTGCCAATTAAAATAATATTCGGTGCGTTTTGGGTTGGCCTCCATGGTTTCTTTTCGGAGCGATTTAATATCATCATAGTCCCTTTCAACAACATCAATTAAACTTTCCATGAGTTCGTAGGTTCCTTCAACCCGCTGCTTGTAAGGCTTTAGCATATGGGTTTCCACCATCAGTCCAAACGTATTCCATAAGGTGGTGTATCCAGTGGAATATCTGGGGTGGTCCATAAATTGGTTGAAACCTAGCTCTGGCGGTACATTGAATACATTGACATACGGAGTGATATCCCAATCCTTTTTTGAAAGCGAATGTTCTAGGTCTGGCATGAATTCGTCATGGAGAAAATCACCCATTTTACCCCCTAATTTGTTGTGCTGCGTGAACAGGTGGGTCAGCGTGTATTGGTAATCTGCGCCATTGCTCACGTGGTTGTCAATAAAAACATCGGGTTTTACCTGATGAAATATCTGCGCAAAGCTTTTGGCATTTTTGGTGTCCATTTTAATGAAATCCCTGTTGAGATCATAATTTTGGGCATTACCTCGAAACCCATATTCCAAGGGTCCGTTTTGGTTAGCTCTGGTAGTGGAATTTCTGTTAAGTGCCCCGCCGATATTATAAATGGGAATGGTCACCAAAATGGTCTTTTTTGGAGGTTTCAATTTTCCCGTTGCCAAGTCCCGATAAAGGAGCATGGTGGCATCAATACCATCACTTTCCCCGGGGTGGATACCATTATTAATCAATATAATGGCTTTTTCCTTTCTGACATTTTCAAAATTGAAATCGCCATCAGGATTGAACGTTACCATGTGCAATGGGTATCCGCTATCTGTTTTGCCAATGGTGTGGATATTGATCTGGGGAAAATCACGGGCCAGACGAATATAAAAGGCAATGGTTTCCTGATACGTTGGGGTTTCCAGTCCGTTGGATGCTTCGTAGAATGTTTGGTAAGAAGCTACTTGATCCTCTGTTTTTGTTTCACAGGACACAAGAAATATAAGAACGGCGAAAAAGATGAGGCGTTTCAAGATAAAAAGCTCTTTTTGAATTATAAAAACTCGGTTAAAAGCTTAAAAATACGGAATATTATGATCAGGACGCAAGATCAATGCAATCCAAATCAGTGGGCTCGATCTTAAAAATGGGTTTGTTCTTAAAATTGAGAATATGCAGGCATTTTGCCTTTGCATCGTTCCACTTTTGATAATCCAGCGGATCTATGGAGGAAGTAATCATGTTGATGATGATTTTTTCCGACAGCTCCAAAGTCATGATTTCGTCCAAAAAGTCCCAACCATCCATAATGGGCATGTTAATGTCCAAAAAAATTACTTCCGGGATATAACCGCCTTCATCCATTCTTTGGATAATGGCCTCCAAGGCTTCCTTTCCATTTTGAAAAATTTGCACATCCTCACAAATGGCTACAGGTTTCAACATCTTTCTTATGCCAAAAACTGTGATTGGATCATCGTCCACAATAAAAATGCTATTGACTTTCTTCATTAAAATACACATTGAATGTAGTACCCTTATCTACTTCACTATTAACGGTTATGTTTCCGCCCATGGCCTCTATCTGGTTCTTTATAATGTAAAGACCAAGCCCTCGAGCCTCCTTATTGTTATGAAACGTTTTGTACATTCCAAATATTTTACCCCCATATCGTTCTAGGTCTATTCCCAATCCATTATCGGAAAAACTAAAAATTACGGCTTTGTCCTGTTTACGTGCATTTATGGTAATTACAGGGTTTCTGTCCGGACTTTTATACTTAATCGCATTGGTTATTAGATTAAGAATTATACTGTCTAGATAGGCCGGAACACTGTGAACACATAAATCTTTGGGCACATTATTCTTGATTTCAGCTCGATGCTGCCCTAACAAGGCTGTGAGGTTTTTTTCTACCCTTGAAATATTCTCATGCAGATTCAAAGGCTTTTTGTCCAGATTTACATTGGTATTGATGTCGATGATCTGGTTTAAATTCTCCAAAGTTTCCATCAGGTCGTTTGATGCACTGGACAACATGCCCACAATACGTTCTTTTTCTGCTTCATCCTCTTCTTTTACCAAGAATTCCAAAAGCATGGAGAAATTGGCGGAGTGCGATCTTAGGTTATGTGATACAATGTGGGCAAAATTGATCAACTTTTTATTTTGGAGCGAAGTAACGTTGATAAGATTCCGAAGCTGATCCTCCTTCTTTTTTAAACCTGAAATGTCCATGCTAATGCCAATAAGGCCGTTGACTTTGCCCTCAATATCAAAAAGTGGGATTTTTGAGGTTAGGAAATTGGTGGTCTGCCCGTCTTTTTTTACACTGATGGTCTCTCTTCCTAAAATGGGTTTTAATGTACGCATTACCTCGAGGTCTTCATCTCTGGACATCTTGGCAATTTCAGTATCATAAAGGTCAAAATCGGTTCTGCCAATCAATTCTTCTGGACTTTTTTCCAAATAGTCGCATTCCGCCTTGTTGACTAGGATTTTACGGGAATCTGTATCCTTTACAAAAACATTTAACGGGAGATTGTCAATTAGCGTGGTCAATAACTGTTGGCTTTCCTGGGTTTGCAACTCGGCCAAAACTTGCTCGTGAATATCTTGGAACGTACCAAACAGCTTCACAATTTGTCCATTTTCTTTAATGGGTTTGCCTGAGGCCCTTACCCACCTTTCCTCTCCTTTGCTGGTAAGTATGATCAATTTTTCACTAAAGGGAGTACCATTTTCAAGGGCTTGGTGAAACAGCATTGATATTTTGTTTCTGCTAAATCCTTGTTTGTAAAATGAAATGGCCTCATTTACTTCGGGGGTGTATGATGCAGGAACTTCATGTATTTTTTTGGTTTCCTCGCACCAGAATAGCTGTTCTTCAATAAGATCATATTCCCAGCAGCCCACTTTTGCAACTTCTGATTTTGTTTTCAGTAAGTTGATCATCCGATTCAGCTCTTGCTCTTTGCAAATTTCTTCGGTGATATTTTGAGTTTGGATTATAGAGCCAATCAGATTTTCCTTTTCATCATACCAAGGTGTAAAGGTATTTTCATACCATAGTTCTGAAGAACCTTCTCCTTTTTTGAACCTACAAGTGTTAGTGGTACTTTTTCCGAGGCAGTCCCTTAAACTTTGCCCGCATTCCATATTATAGTCCTTAAATAAGTCATAAACATGAATGCCGACAGTATCTTTTGGGGTTAGGCCAAAAGTATGCAGCCAAGAATCGGAAGCGTCCACAAGAATGCCATCCATCCCTACAAGCGCAAGTGCTGTAGGAAGTTGTTTCAGTAAGTAATGTTGGGCAATACTCTCAACTGCTTTCAAAATACGGGGTTATTAGGGAAACTTTCTTACAATCAAGAAATTCAAGACCAATGTAAATGTATTGATTTTTCCTACTTATTATTTGTTGTGAAAGAACTCAAAAATGTTGTTTTATTGATAAATGTCAAGGTTTGACTTTTATAAAGATAACAGATTTACCCTACAAAGTTAAAAGAAGAGCTACAAAAAAACTGGAAATAATTAGGGTTTTACTATGACAGTTTCTGGTACCAATCCAGTGTAATCACCGCCATTTCTAATAACGTCCCTGACTATGGAAGAGCTTATATAAGATTTGCCCGAAGAAGTCAATAAAAAGACCGTTTCAATTTCTGAAAGTTTTCTGTTGGTGTGGGCTATAGCTTTTTCAAATTCAAAATCCGCTGGGTTGCGAAGCCCCCTTAAAATAAAATCGGCATTGATTTTTTTGCAGAAATCAACCGTCATTCCTTGATACGTGAGCACTTTGATTTTGGGCTCATCCTTAAATGCCCCTTTTATGAACTCGGTACGTTCCTCCAACGAAAACATGTATTTTTTGTCCGCATTGATTCCAATGGCGATGACCAATTCATCAAAAAGAGTGATGCCCCTTTTAATAATGTCGTAATGACCAAGGGTTAGGGGATCAAAGGAACCGGGAAAAATAGCACGTCTCATGGATGGCAAAGTTTGTCTAAAAATACTGATTTTCTACCGTAAAGCCTCCTCAATGGCACTAGCAAATAATTCCTCTAAGGATATTCCAGCTTCCTTGGCCTGTTTGGGAAGAATACTTTCTTCTGTAAGCCCTGGGGTGGTATTGACTTCCAATAAATGGGGTGTGTCTCCAATAAAAATAAATTCACTGCGGGTATAGCCCTTTAACCCCAGTGTTTTATAAATGAATTCTGCCCAGTGCCTCACATTCTCCTCCTGTTTTTTGGAAATTCGGGCGGGGGTAATTTCCTGTGATTTTCCCAGATATTTGGCTTCAAAATCAAAAAAATCGTTTTCCGAAACAATTTCCGTAATGGGTAGTACCATTACCTTTCCATTATATGTTATCACCCCCACAGAAACCTCGGTTCCATCCAAAAAAGATTCAATAATTACCTCGTTGTCTTCCGAAAAGGCATTGTCCAACGCCTTGGTCAGTCCTTCCTTTTCATAGACTTTGGAAACCCCATAACTACTTCCAGCTCTGTTGGCTTTCACAAAACAGGGAAGCCCCACTTTTTCTACAATATGGTCTTCATCAATAGAGTCGCCTTTATCCAAATAGTAGGAAGTGGCACAGTGCACCCCATAGGGTTTAAGTGTGCTCAACAAGTCCCTTTTGTTGAAAGTAAGTGCGGCTTCATAATGGTCGCAGGAGGTTTGCGGAATATCGAGCAATTCAAAATAAGCTTGGAGCAACCCATCTTCACCTGGAGTTCCATGTATAGCATTGAAAACACAGTCAAACCTGATTTTTTTATCTTCAAGGGTTATGCTGAAATCGGACTTATCAACAGGGATTTCTTCATCGGCATCATTCAGATACGCCCATTTTTCTTTGGTAATCACAATACGGTAAGGGGAGTATTTTTCGCTGTTCAAATAGCGATATACCACACTACCGCTCTTCATGGAAATTCCATACTCACTGGAATAGCCGCCCATTACAATGGCTATGTTTTTTTTCATTGGCTTGTCGAATCGCAGTGCCAAAATAAAGAAAAAAGGACTGGCTTTCCTATATTTGTCCACATAAGGCATTTCGCATGAAGCAATTTTTGAATTTTTTAAAGAGCAAGACATTTTTCATCCAACTGGGGTTGGCTGTGGTAGCTGTTGTGGTATTGGTCCTTATTGCGTTGCAATGGTTAAAGAGCACCACCAATCATGGCGAATTTGTTGAGGTTCCGGATTTCTCCAAAATGTCCGTATCTGATATGCGAAAAGCAGTGGAAGATGCCGGGTTACGATATCAGGTATTGGATTCATCGGAATACAATCCAGATTATCCCCGATTTTCCATTTTGGAGCAAAACCCACATGCAGGCAGTAAGGTAAAGGCCAACCGTAAAATTTATTTTACGGTGAATCCATCCGGATATAAAAAAGTAAGTGTCCCCGATATCATCCAAGTGACCCAACGGAATGCGGCCTCCATGCTACGCGCTGTTGGATTGGAAGTGGAACGGGTAACCTATATTGATGAGTTGGGTAAGGACATGGTCTACAACATGAAACACAAGGGGAAATATGTGAAACCTGGCGACAAATTGCCCAAAACCTCCAAGGTTGAATTGATTTGCGGCAACGGAACCATCCCTGGAAGTGCGCGCGTTCAGGCCGAATCTGAAGAGTAATGGACGATTCCGATATCCAAGAACTGTCACAAGACGAACTTTTTGAGCATTATAGGTTTGTGGCCTCAAAAGGGCAGGAACCGTTACGTGTGGACAAGTTTTTAATGAATTTCATTGAAAACGCTACCCGAAACAAGATTCAGCAGGCAGCAAAGGATGGCCATATCTGGGTGAACGGGTCCATCGTCAAACAAAATTACAAAGTTAAGGCAGGGGATGAGGTGAAGGTTTTGTTTGAGCATCCACCGTATGAATTTTTGCTGACCCCGGAGAACATCCCTCTAGATATTGTGTATGAGGATGATTCTTTACTGGTGGTCAACAAACCTGCAGGAATGGTGGTGCATCCCGGTCATGGAAATTATTCCGGTACTTTGATCAATGCGCTCGTCTATCATTTTGATAATTTACCCAACAACAGCTCCGAACGCCCCGGTTTGGTACACCGAATAGATAAAGATACCTCTGGACTTTTGGTAATTGCCAAAACCGAATTGGCTATGACCCATTTGGCCCAGCAGTTTTTTGAAAAAAGCAGCGAACGTGAATACATAGCTTTGGTCTGGGGCAATGTGGAGGAAGATGAAGGCACAGTGGAGGGCCATATTGGACGAAATCCCAAAAACCGACTGCAGATGGTGGTGTTTCCGGATGGCGAAGATGGCAAAGAGGCTGTTACTCACTATAAGGTTTTGGAACGATTTGGCTATGTGACCTTGGTTTCATGCCGATTGGAAACGGGACGTACCCACCAGATTCGGGTTCACATGAAATATATCGGCCACACCCTCTTCAACGATGAGCGCTATGGTGGGGATAAAATTTTGAAGGGAACCACCTTTACCAAATACAAGCAGTTTGTGGAAAATGCCTTTAAGGTTTTGCCCAGACAGGCCCTTCATGCTAAGACATTGGGGTTTGAGCATCCGGTGACGGGAGAGTTTCTTCGTTTCAATTCTGAATTGCCCGAAGATATGGTCAACGGCATTGAAAAGTGGCGCGGATATGCCAAGCATCACGAATCATAGTTATCTTCAATCTTAAGATTGAAAACACCTTTAGTCCATCACTCCATAAAACCAAAAAGCTCGCTATTTTTACGAAAATTTAGTTTCTGATGAAAATTGTAGTATCACCGGCAAAGTCGCTCGATTTTGAAACCACTTTGCCTACAACCCAATATAGTCAACCCCAATTTTTGGAACAATCCGAAAAGCTGAACGGCATTCTTAAAAAGAAAAAGCCCAAAGCCTTGTCCAAGTTGATGTCAATTTCAGACAATTTGGCCGAACTGAACTGGGAGCGAAATCAACAATTTTCATTGCCCTTTACCACGGACAATGCCAGACCTGCAGTGTATGCTTTTAATGGGGATGTGTATCAGGGGCTGGATGCCTATACCATTCCAGAGGAAAAGTTGGATGAGCTACAGGACACCCTCCGAATCTTATCAGGTCTTTATGGAATTTTAAAGCCATTGGATTTGATGCAACCCTACCGCTTGGAAATGGGAACCCAATTGAAGGTGGGAAGAAAAAAGAACCTTCATGAGTTTTGGAAAAAACAGCTTACCGACTATCTAAATGAAGAGCTGAAAGAGGATGAGTTGTTCGTTAATTTGGCCAGCAACGAGTATTTTGGGGCCATCGATGAAAAAAAGCTGAAAGTGCCCGTGATCACCCCAATTTTTAAAGATTGGAAGAACGACACGCTGAAAATCATCAGTTTTTTTGCCAAAAGGGCCCGAGGTTCCATGGTGCGGTATATTTTGGATACCAATGCCAAGACATTGGATGACATTAAAGGCTTTGATTATGATGGGTATCTGTTCAGTGCAGAGCATACCCTCAAGGAAAATCAACCCGTGTTCATCCGATAAATCAGCAAATTTTCTCCCCGAGATTTAGGGGTAACTTCTTTTAAAAAACAAGACAAGGTGTTAGGTTTGTGGAACACATGTCTTAAATTGTGATAGGAGCGAATTTAATCCTCAGGTTTGGCTTTTATGCCGATCTTTGGGTACTCAAACAATATAGAAAACACTAACACCGAAGTATGCAGCAGTCCAGACGATTAGAAGAGTTTAAAAAATCGGTCACCAATAAATTCAACATTTACAACAGCCTTTTTCTGAGTTTACCCTACAAAAACATTGAGAATGTGGGGATGCTTATCCCATTATTATTGGATCAGTGCGAAAAAGGACTTAAAGCGGGCAAGGATCCCCAAGAAATTTTGGAAGTCTTTTTTGCCAATTTTGCCGATATCCAAGATGAAAGAGAGCGGTTGGATTTTATGTTCCGTATCATTCAATATGTGGAACGCCAAGTAGTGCTTTATGACAGTGTTGAGGATTCTGCTTTTTCTAAATTGCAGAAATACAGTAATTCCTTGACGATTAAGGATTATTTTGAGTTGGTAAACCGCACCAAAAACTGGGATAAAGTATCCAAAAAACTTTCAACCTTTAGTGCACGGATTGTACTGACCGCCCACCCTACACAATTTTATACTCCAGCGGTTTTGGACATTATTGCGGAATTGCAATCGCTTATCGATGAAGACCGTATTTATGATATCGATGTGACCCTTCAACAATTGGGATTGACTTCTTTGGTGAATGCTAAAAAGCCAACGCCCTTGGACGAAGCCAAAAACATCATCTACATTTTAAGGAATACCTATTATGACGCCGTAGGCGAGTTGTATCAATATGTAAAGAGCAACATCCGGGATGCTGATTTTGAAAACTACAACATTATAAAACTTGGATTTTGGCCCGGTGGCGATAGGGACGGAAACCCTTTTGTAACGGCTGATATTACCAAAGAAGTCGCTGATGAACTTCGACTTACATTGATGAAATGCTATTACAATGAGTTGAAGGAACTGCGCAAAAAATTGACATTCAAAGGTGTTCAGGAGCACCTAAATGAATTGAGCGGCAAGCTCTATAAAGCCATGTTCGACCCGAATGCGCCTATATCTTATGAAGAGATTATTGAACATTTGGGGACCATTCGCGAAAAATTGATTGCGGACTACCACGAGTTGTATTTGGACCTTTTGGATAAGTTTACGGACAAGGTGCACATTTTCAAGACCCATTTTGCCACTTTGGACATTCGCCAAGATAACAGTAAGCATCTTCTTGTTGTGGAAACTATTTTAAAACAAAAAGGAGCCATCAAGGAAAGTATTTCCGAGCTAAAGGAAAAAGAACTTATTAAATGGTTGCTGAAGGAGAACATCACCTTGAACCCTGATGATTTTGAGGATGATATTGTAAAAGATACCATCACCAACATCAAGCAATTGGGTGAGATTCAGGCGAAGAATGGACAAGATGGCTGCAATCGTTATATTATCAGTAATTCAGAGGATATTTTTGCCGTTTTGTTCGTGTTTGGATTATTTAGATGGTGTGGTTGGGATGAAAAGGACATCACCTTCGATATCATTCCATTGTTCGAGACCATGAAGGGTATGGAAGCCGCTGAGGAAGTAATGCAGACCCTCTTTGATATTCCTGCATACCGAAAACACTTGGAGCGTCGAAATGAAACCCATACCATAATGTTGGGCTTTTCGGATGGAACCAAGGATGGCGGTTACTTAAAAGCAAACTGGTCTATCCTCAAAACCAAGGAAACCTTGAGCAAAGTTTGCAAAAAGAATGGTATCAAAGCCATTTTCTTTGATGGTAGGGGAGGACCACCAGCAAGGGGAGGTGGAAAGACACACCGGTTTTACGCAGCGCAGACCAAAGATGTGGCCAATCACGAAATTCAGCTTACCATTCAAGGACAGACCATTACCAGTACCTATGGTACTAAGGAGCAGTTTATCCATAACTCGGAGCAATTGCTTACGGCTGGTCTTAGCAACAATATCTTCGGAAAGGAACTGGTGATTTCTGGAGCACAGCGCAAATTAATGGAGGAACTTTCGGAGCTTAGTTTTGAAAAGTACGACGCGCTAAAACAGCATGACAAGTTCATTCCTTATTTGGAACACCGCAGTACCCTAAAATATTATACCAAAGCCAATATTGGAAGTAGGCCTGGAAAACGGGGCAACAAAGCTCAATTGACACTTTCTGATTTGAGGGCGATTTCATTTGTGGGTTCATGGAGCCAATTGAAGCAGAACGTTCCCGGTTATTTTGGATTGGGTACCGCGCTGCAAACCTTGAAGGATGAGGGCAGACTGAACGAAGTGAAAAAACTGTACAAAGAAGTTCCGTTCTTTAAGGCGTTGATGCTCAACAGTATGATGTCATTGGCAAAGACCAATTTTGATTTGACCAGCTATATGAAGGAAGACCCTGAGTTTGGAGATTTTTGGAATATTCTTCATAGGGAATTTGAACTCTCCAAAAAGATGCTCTTGCAGATTTCAGGCCTGAGCATATTGATGGAAGACGAAGAAGTTTCCCGTGAATCCGTAAAAATTAGGGAGAAAATTGTGTTGCCATTATTGGTCATTCAACAGAATGCACTGTATCACATCACCCAAAATTCAGAATACAAAGAGCTTTACGAGAAAATTGTGACCCGCTCCCTTTACGGAAATATCAATGCCAGTAGAAACTCGGCGTAAAATGTTTTTTTAGTTTATGTTCCGTCACCCTGAGTTGATCTCAGGGTCTCATCAAGTTAGTTGAATGAAAAGTTCATGTGATGCTGGAACCAGTTCAGCATGACGGATTCTATTATTTTTTTAAAATAATGAAAGCATTCAAAGATAAGATTGCTTAAAACTTACAACTTTTGAACTTGGAACTATTTAAGCATACCCATCCTTATGAGCCTTTTCTATTTCCCGAGGCCACAAAATTGATTGTGGGCACTCTCCCACCACCTCGGTTCACTACAGGTGAATTGAAGTTGGAAGATGTGGATTTTTGCTATGGAAGTTGCAATGGAATGCTTTGGCCAATTTTGGACCGGATTTTTGGGCTGAATCTTAAATTCGAAAATACAGCCGAAGCTATTCTACAACGAGAGCACTTCTTGTTAAAATATAAAATAGGGGTCTGCGATATCGTCCACAGTGCCGAACGTGAGAAGATTGATGCCTCGGATTTAGGAATGAAAAACGTGGTGCTTCGGGATTTGGTCGGATATTTAAAGGATTACCCCAATGTTGATACCCTTTTGTTCACTGGCGGAAACAGTAAAAATGGCCCTGAATACTTTTTCCGGAGGCAATTGAAGGAGTATGGTCTACAGCTAGACGTAGTTTCCGATGAAGTGCCTCGTATTCATGAGGTTGAGATTGAAAATAGAAGGGTAAAGACCGTTTCCCTTACAGCACCGTCGGGTGCGGCAAACCGGGCAATTGGTAGCCTTCAGTTGTACAAAGACCTCAAAAGCGAAAACCCATCCTTCACCACTTTTGATTTTAGGGTTATGCAATACCGGGATTTTTTTGAGGATTTGGGTTAAAAGCAATACAGTCAATCTATTCGTCAAATGGATTAGGGCATTGGTCAATTTTTACCCCAATTTTACGTTTTAAAGCATACATTCAAGGAAACCCAAAATTAATATCATGAAAAACTTACTTAGAATTACCGTCGCTTTATGCGCAATGGTTATGATAGCTTCCTGTAAAGTAAATCACGGAACTGTGAAAAGTAGTACAGCACCCGGTCAAGTTAAAAAAGCGACCGGAGCTAAAAGCGCTAAGGCGTATGCCCCTGGTCAACGCAAAAAGAATGATAATTAGGAACAATTTTAATCTCCTATTTTAACAAATAAAACCGCCTTCAATTTTGAAGGCGGTTTTTTATTTGGTTTCCGTTCGCTGGATTTAATCTATTGCTGAAGTCAGCATCCCATAAAAGGCCTTAATTCCGTAGGCCAATTGCCCAATTTTTAAATTTTCATTGGGACTATGCTGATTATTGTCTGGATTCACCATAGGGACAATAAAAGCGGGAATCTTCAACTCGTTGATAAAAGGAGCGATTGGGACTGTTCCTCCCGTGGTTCGGATTTGAATCACGTCCTTGCCAAACTGTTCTCCCAAGGTTTTTACCAAAAACTGTCCGTAGGGATTGTCCAAATCAGTGCGGAACGCATCGGTAACGCTGCCCTCGGTCACGGTGACCACTTTGTCATAGGCCATCCGTTCCTCTTTTGTGGGAACATGGTCAAATACAGTGTACCCCTGTTTTGCAATATGGTCTTTCACTAATTTTTTTAAGCGATTTCCATCGGTTTCCACCACCAAGCGAAGGTCTAACTCGGCTGTGGCACTTTCGGGTACTATGGTTCGGGCTTTGTCGCCAATCCATCCAGAACCCAGACCTCGAATATTCAGGGAAGGATATTGAAGGGCCTCCTGATAAAATCCGCCCACTTTTTCGGCTGATTTAAATTGAAGGTTATCCGAAATTTCCGCATCGCTATCCGGAACACTCTTTAAGACTTCCATGGCCGAATCACTTATAGTGATTCCATCATAATACCCAGGAATGGTCACTTTGCCATCCTTGTCTTTCATACTGGCGAGCAATTGTGCCAATTGAAACCCTGGGTTAGGGGCATAGTTGCCGTAATGTCCACTGTGCTGTGGCTTTATAGGTCCATAAGTGGTCAATGTCAGCGTAGTGATTCCTCTGCAACCATACACTACCGTTGGGTCGCCGGTGGAATGCGTTGGGCCATCAGCAATCACCAAAAAGTCGGCTTCCAGTAATTCGCGGTATTGTTTTACGGCCTTGGGAAGGGGTTCGCTGCTTTTTTCTTCCTCGCCATCCAAAATCACCTTCACATTGATTGGGATTTCTTTTCCATCTTTTTTCAGGAGGTCAATTGTATTCAAAAACATGATGATCGGCGATTTGTCATCCGAAGTGGAACGACCGAACAACCGCCAGTCGTAGTTAATATCATCATCAAGCTCATCAAAGGAAACGGTTTTGAAACCATCACCTTCGGGAGCTTTCAATACAACCTCATACGGATTGGGTTGGTCCCATTTGGATGGGTCAACGGACTGTCCATCAAAATGCATGTACAAAAGAAGCGTAGGTTTGGCATCATCCACGGGCAATGCAGCAAAGAAAAGCGGCATGTTCTCCGTTTCCAAAATTGCAGTGTTGAAGCCACGTTCCCCAAATTTTCGTTTCAGCCAAAATACGTTATCATCAATATCGCGGGCGTTCAAAGCATCGTTGGGAATGGCGATGAACTCCCGTAATTCTTTAATGGCTGAGGCCACTTGGGACTTAATGGCCATATCGTCTTGAGCCGAAACCGAAATGGCAATCAGCGACGTTAGTAAAAAGACAGTTCTTTTCATGATTTGAGTTCAGTTTTTGAAGGATGAAAATTAACGATTTTGATTCATAAAACCGTAAATTTTGGCCAAAGTCAAAAAAATAGCCCCATCAGGTTTGCGCTAATGGGGCTTAAGAGGATTCAACCTCTAATTGTATGTGTGAAAACTTATTTTTTGTTTTGCTGTTTTTTTATGGAATCATCATCAAAATCTACCTTGTTCGTCGTTTGATTTATATTTCCCGTAGGATTGGTAGGATTGTTCTGTTCCACTTTTCGATTAAACTTTTTCTTTTCTTTAATAACTCCCATATCTTTCTTTTTCTTGATTCACTTCAAGATAATAGATACAGCCGTGAAACTCCGTTAACCCCTTTATAAAACTTTGTTAGTAACTGTTAACCCAACACTACAATGGCTTTTGAGCCGCTATTTTCTGATGTTTTTCACAAAATCACCAATGCCATTGACACCATTTTGCGTCAAGTGCTTAATAAAAGCAGAACCAATGATGGCACCTTTTGTTTTCTCGGTGGCTTGTTGAAATGTTTGGGCATTACTGATGCCAAAGCCAACAATTTGTGGATTGTTCAGATGCATGCCAGAGATGCGTTCAAAATACGAGGACTGTTCTTCTCCAAACCCTTCTTTGGCGCCCGTAGTGCTGGCTGAACTCACCATGTAAATAAAACCATCTGAAGCTGCATCAATGGCCTTGATTCGTTGATCACTCGTCTGTGGGGTAATCAAGAAGATATTGATGAGGCCATATTGCTTAAAGGTGGATTCGTATTCTTCTTGATACACATCCAACGGTAAATCGGGAAGAATGAGACCATCGATACCAATTTCCTGACACTTTTTGCAAAACGCTTCAACCCCATATTGGAGCACCGGATTAAAATAGCCCATTAAAATCAAAGGGATGGAAACCGTTTTCCGAATGTCTTTTAATTGTTCAAAGAGCAGTTCGGTGTGCATGCCATTTTTTAAGGCTGCCGTGGAACTTTCTTGAATAGTGGGCCCATCAGCAAGCGGGTCACTGAAAGGCAGCCCCACTTCAATAAAATCCACACCGCTTTTTTCCAAATCTTGGATGATTTTTACCGTGTCGTTTAATTGGGGATAACCCGCAGTGAAATATATGGAGAGGAGTTTTTTATCCTCTTGTAGTTTTTGTTTGATTCTGTTCATCATGATATTCTGTGTCTATTCCCCCTTTGAAGGGGGTGAGGGGGATGTAAAAACACCCCTAAAGTCCCCTCAAGGGGACAGTTATAATTTAAAATAATCAATATAATTCTGTAAATCCTTGTCACCCCTGCCTGAGAGGTTCACCACCACCACATCATCTGGATTGAACTTTCTATCCTCAAAAATGGCCAGGGCATGTGACGATTCAATGGCGGGGATAATTCCTTCCAACTGGCACAGCCCAAGCCCGGCGGTCATGGCATCATCATCCGTAATGGAAATAAATTCTCCCCGCCCAGAGGTATACAAATGGGCATGTAACGGCCCAACCCCTGGATAATCCAACCCGGCCGATATGGAATATGGTTCGGTAATTTGACCATCTTGGGTCTGCATCAATAAGGTTTTGCTGCCATGGATAATACCCACTTTACCCAAAACCGAGGTTGCGGCACTTTCTCCAGAGTGAATCCCTTTTCCGGCCGCTTCCACGGCAATGATACCAACTTCAGGGGTATCCAAAAAGTGATAGTAGGCACCCGCAGCATTGCTTCCTCCCCCCACACAAGCTACTACGTAGTCTGGATTTTCTCGGCCTTCTTTTTCTTTTAACTGGGATTTGATTTCTTCCGAAATCACAGATTGGAATCGAGCCACCATGTCTGGATAGGGATGAGGTCCAACAACTGACCCAATAATATAGTGGGTGTCAACCGGATTATTGATCCAATCACGAATCGCCTCATTGGTGGCATCCTTTAAGGTTCTACTTCCAGATTTGGCAGGACGCACTTCGGCCCCCAACATTTTCATTCGGGCAACATTTGGGGCTTGTCGGGCAATATCGATTTCACCCATGTATACCACACATTCAATGCCCATCAGGGCGCAAACAGTGGCAGTGGCCACCCCGTGTTGACCTGCACCGGTTTCAGCAATGATTCGGTGTTTGCCCAATTTTTTGGCCATCAAAATCTGCCCGATGGTGTTATTGACTTTGTGGGCACCGGTATGACATAAATCTTCTCGTTTCAGATAGATTTTGGTGTTGTATTTTTCGGAAAGGCGTTTGGCAAAATAGAGTGGGGTAGGGCGGCCTACATAATCCTTCAATAATTGATGGAACTCTTCCTGAAAAGAGGGCTCCGCCATGATTTGGAGGTAGTTTTGCCGAAGTTCCTCACAGTTCGGATAGAGCATTTCGGGGATAAATGCCCCGCCAAACTCTCCGTAATAGCCTTTTTCGTCAGCGTGATAGCTCATATCAATTTACAATTATCAGTTATCAATTCTCAATTACCCATTTTTGGCAATTGGTTGTTTTTACTTGGTTAAAAATTCAGAAAGTGATTCTTGAAACACTTTCAATACTGTGACATCTTTTCGTCCGGGTTCTATTTCAAATTTGCTGTTCACATCAATGGCGAAGCAATATTTGGATGCTGGACTTTTCATAAATTCTTTCAATTTTTCAACGGATTCCAATCCAATTCCGCCACTTAAAAAGAAAGGTTTGGAGGAGGGATAGTTTTCCAAAATAGTCCAATCGAAGGTATAACCGTTACCTCCGGGCAATTTTCCTTTGGTGTCGAACAGGAAGTAATCACAGACATCCTCGTAGTCCTTCAAAATGGAAAAATCAAAGTCATCTTTGATGGAAAATACTTTGATGATTTCCAAAGTTGTCAGGTCGAGCGTCCCGAAAGCTTTCGGGAAGACCTCATCACGGGGAACAACTTTCTTTTTTCTCGACTGCCTGTCCGTCCGGTAGGCGGGCGCTCGAAATGACAGAAAGTTGTCCTTTAATGTTTTGCAGAATTCAGCACTTTCCTTTCCGTGAAGTTGAATCGCGTCCAATTGATACTGGACTACTTTTTCCAAAATCTCTTCCACAGCAGCATCAACAAATACGCCCACTTTTTTGATGGATTTGGGCAATTGGGGCATGTCTCCCTCAAAAAAACGGGAGGAAGGTTCCCAAAAGATAAAGCCCAAATAATCGGGTTGCAATTGGGCAACCTCGGTGGGGTTATGGTGCATGCCACAGACTTTCAGTTTCATATTTCGTTTTTGTTATTCCGAACTGTCAGATTGAGCGCAGTCGAAATCAAAGTGAGAAATCGGAATGGGAATTTCTCAATCGCTACGCTCATTTCGAAATGGCATTATTTTTTTAATTCATCAATAAATTTTTTGGCATTTGCGCCAGGGTCATCCGTTTTCATGAAATTCTCCCCGATCAAAAAACCTTGGTACCCATATGTTTGAAGTTCTTTGATAGCCTCGATGGAACTGATACCGCTCTCCGAAACCTTTACAAAATCATCCGGTATCTGCTCCGAAAGGGACTTGCTGGTTTCCAAACTTACCTCAAAGGTTTTTAGGTTTCGGTTGTTCACCCCCAGCATATCCAAACTTGGCATGATGGATTTTTGCAATTCCTCTTCATTGTGGACTTCCAAAAGGACATCCAATCCCAAACTTTTTGCAGTTTGGGACAACGATTTAATCTCTTCTCGGGATAAAATTGCGGCAATCAATAAAATCACATCGGCTCCATAAGCTTTGGCTTCCACAATCTGGTATTCGTCAATGATAAATTCTTTACGTAACAACGGAATATTCACCGATGCCCGAGCCAATACCAAATCATCCAATGAGCCTCCAAAATATTTGCCATCAGTCAAAACCGACATTCCACAAGCGCCTGCATCCGCATAGCCTTTGGCCACATCCTGCACATTCAAACTTTGGTTGATGACGGATTTGGACGGGGAACGGCGTTTGTGCTCCGCAATGATTCCGGTGTTACTTTTCTGCAATACGGATGCTAAAGAAACTGAGGTACGTTCCATCATCACTGAATGTTCCAATTGTTGGACAGTGATCAATGATTTTTTTAGGTCGACCTCTTTGCGTTTATCGGCTACTATTTTATCTAGGATGTTCATTGGGCACTTAATTTTTGCAATGTCTTCAATGCCTCCAAGCCCTTTCCACTCAACAAAGATTCTTTCGCTTTTTCAAAACCGGCTTTAGGGGTCAGGCCCTCCACCGTGGCGATGGCGATTCCTGCATTGGCACAGACCACATTGTTTTGGGCCTCGGTTCCCTTTCCATGCAATACATTTAAAAATATTTGAGCTGATTCGGCGATGTCCTCACCTCCGGTGATTTCTGATTGGGAAATTTTGGTCACACCAAAATCCGAAGGAGCCAACATGCTCTCTGAATTGTTGGAAATGGTCTTGGTGTCTCCCGTTAATGAAATCTCGTCATACCCATCCAAGGCATGCAGCACCGTGAATTTTTTATCGGTATTCTGGTAGAGGTAGCCATACATTCGGGCCAACTCCAGGTTGAACACACCCACCATCTGATTTTTAGGGAAGGCAGGGTTTACCATGGGCCCCAACATGTTGAAAAAGGTCTTAACGGCCAATTCCCTCCGGATAGGCCCCACATTTTTCATGGCAGGATGAAACAAGGGAGCATGCAGCACACAAATCCCCGCTTCATCAATGGATTTTTTCAGAAAATCAGCTTCATTACTGAATTTGATGCCCAGAAATTCCATTACATTACTACTTCCGCATTTGGAGGATACTCCATAATTTCCGTGCTTGGTCACCTTAACCCCAGCTCCGGCGGTCACAAAGGACGCCAAAGTGGAAATGTTAAAAGTGTCCTTGCCATCTCCTCCTGTTCCACATAGGTCAATTGGGTCATAATCGGATAAATCCACGGCCAGACAAAGTTCCAACAGCGCATCGCGGAACCCTTCCAATTCTTCAATGGTGATGCTACGCATCATATACACGGTAAGGAATGCCGCTATTTGCGAGGTGTTGTAATCGCCCTTGGCAATGTTCACCAAAATCTGTTTGGCTTCCTCTTTGGGTAGTATCTCGTGATTGATTAATTTATTTAGTGTCTCTTTCATTCTTATAGTATTTAGATATTAGAAGTGAGTATTGAGCTATTTCTCACTACTAAAATCTCATATCTCAAATCTTTTTGCTCTCCAACCAATTTTTTAGCATTTGTTTTCCTTCTGGGGTGAGTACAGATTCGGGGTGAAACTGAACCGCCGTTACATCATACGTTTTATGTCGAAGTGACATGATTTGCCCGTTTTCATCCACCGAGGTGACTTCCAATTCATCTGGCACATCGGTATCGACCACCCACGAATGGTATCGTCCCACTTGAAGCGTTTTGGGCAACCCTTTAAAAATAGGGTCGTCCTTGGTTACCGTAATTTCAGTATCCACTCCGTGATAAACTTTATCCAAATTGACCAAGGTTCCGCCAAAGACTTCACCAATGGCCTGCAGCCCCAAGCACACGCCAAAAATACGTTTGGTAGGGGCATATTTCTTGATGATTTCCTTGAGCAATCCTGCTTCATCCGGAATTCCAGGGCCAGGGGAAAGCACTATATAATCGAACGGTTCAATTTCATCCAGTGTGAGTTGGTCGTTCCGTTTTACAGTGACCTCACAATCCAAATCTTCCAGATAGTGCACCAAATTATAGGTGAAACTATCGTAATTGTCTATCATTAAAATCTTTCTTCCCATCGTTAGATTGTTTCGGCAATTTCCAAGGCTTTGTTCAATGCGCCCAGTTTGTTATAGGTTTCCTGTAATTCGTCTTCGGGGTTAGAGGCGGCCACCAATCCTGCACCGGCTTGGTAATAGAGTTCATGGTTTTTACTCAAAAAGGTGCGGATCATGATGGCATGGTTAAAGTTGCCTTCAAAATCCATAAAGCCAATGGCCCCACCGTAATAGGAACGACTGGTTTTTTCATATTTTTCAATAAGTTGCATGGCCATGTGCTTGGGTGCACCGCTCAAAGTTCCCGCAGGGAAGGTATCCGCTACCACTTTCATGGTGGTGATATCCTTTTTCTTTTGTCCGGTTACTTTGGAAACCAAGTGGATAACATGCGAAAAATATTGCACTTCGCGATAAGTTTCAACGTTTACGGTGTTTCCATTGCGGCTGAGGTCATTTCTAGCTAGATCTACCAACATTACATGCTCACTGTTCTCCTTATCGTCCTGCGCCAATTTTTTGGCCAATTCAGCATCTTTTTCATCATTTCCGGTACGTTTGTAGGTGCCAGCAATGGGATGGATTTCAGCCTTGCCTTCTTTTACAATGAGTTGGGCTTCGGGTGAACTACCAAATATTTTAAAGTTTCCGTAGTCAAAATAGAAAAGGTAAGGGGAGGGGTTAATGGAGCGCAACGCACGGTACACATTAAATTCATCCCCTTTAAATTTTTGGGTGAACCTTCGGGACAAAACGAGTTGAAAGACATCACCACGTTTGCAATGTTTTTTGGCCAATTCCACATGTTCCTTGTAATCCTCATCTTTTAGATTGGACTGAGGTTCACCTTCCCTTGAAAAATTGTAGGAGGCAAAATTCCGAACGTTGAACAGTTGTTCAATTTCATCCACATTGCTTTCGGAATCGTAACAATGGGCAAAGAGATACGCCTCGTTCTTAAAATGGTTGATCGCGATGATATTCTTGTACACCGCGTAATAGATATCCGGAATACGGACGGAATCTTCTTTTTTAGAGATTTCAACATCTTCAAAGTAGCGGACAGCGTCGTAGGCCATATACCCAAAAAGCCCATTATTGATGAATTTAAAGTCATTATGGGTAACCGAAAACTGCTGCCCGAAATTGTGGATGACCTCGGTAACATCTATTTCTGGGGTGATTTCGGTCACTTCTTTCTTACCATCAGGAAACCGTTGGGTAATGGTTTCATTCTCCACTTTAATGTAGGCAATGGGGTTACAGCAGATATATGAAAAGCTATTATCATTAGCGTGGTAGTCGCTACTTTCCAACAAAATGCTATTGGGAAATTGGTCCCTTATCTTTAGATAAACACTCACCGGGGTGATGGTGTCCGCCAGAATTTTTTTGTAATGTGTACTTAAAGTGTAACTCATTTTAAAAAAGCTATAAATTAAAAAAGGCTTGTCGTGATGACAAGCCTCTTGTATGATTATAATGGGGACTTAGCTCACGACTTTCGTTGTAAGTTAATCCACCACCAAGTATTTACTATTCTGTTGTTCATTGCGTCAAATATAGGGAGGAATTTTTAACGGACAAACATTGTTTTGTGTAAAATTAAAAATCCCGTCCAAGAATTTCTCGAACGGGATTTCCAAACACTTAACATGAGCTGATTACATCTGCAAGTCCACTACCAAATCAAATTCATCATAGATCAATTTGTCTTTGGCCGTACCGATGATACCAGAACTATACTTTATGTCGTATTTAGTTCGGTCAACTTTCAAGGTAGCGGTAGCTTTGTCTCCGTACACAGACACATCAAAAGTGACAGGCTTGGTAATTCCTTTAATAGTAAGGTCTCCGGTAACTTCATAGCTATTTTTACCGGTTGACTTTACTTTGGTAAATACCAAGGTTGATGTTGGGTTGGCCTCGGTTGAGAAGAAGTCCTCTGAACTAAGGTGACCATCCAATTTAGCTTTGTAGTCGCCTTCCAAATCAGTTGTATTGATGGAAGCCATGTTCACTACAAACTCACCACCTACCAATTTTTCGCCATCAAATTCCAAAGCACCGGACTTCAAGGTTACGGTACCAGTGTGCGATCCACCAAATTTATAGGCTTTCCAAGTAACTTGACTTTCGTTCGCCTTTACTTCCTTGGTTTCTTTTTCGGTGGCGCTTGCCAATGATGTACCAACTACGGTGGTCAATACCAAACTTAAAACTCTCTTTTTCATGATTGTAATTATTTCTGTTTTTAGGGTTAAAATTTATATATGTGTAAATAATTCTTGTTTTGACTTCCTTACTTTAGGAAGGTGTTGTGTGGCGTCAGACTCGGACCTGTATCCAATGGCAAGTACTACAGTTGCATTGAGGTTCTTGGCATCCAATCCCAATATTTTGTTGTATTTGTCGGCTTCAAAGCCTTCCATGGGGCAAGTATCTATTTTTAACTCAGCGGCTGCTTGCATGGTATTGCCAAATGCGATGTACACCTGTCTGGCAGCCCATTCATTTTTAGTTTCTACCGGAAGCTCCAATAATTTTGATTTCATGAATTCCCCGTAACCTTTCAATGCTTCCGCAGGAATATTTCGGGTGATACTTGTGTTATCGATATACTCATCCACCAATTCTTCACCAAAATCGGTAGTGTTGGCAAATACGATGATATGCGAAGCATCCGTAATCTGAGATTGGTTCCAAGAAGCGGGTTTCAATTGCTCCTTGACCTCTTGGTCAGATATCACAAATAGGTGATAGGGTTGCAATCCGTAAGAAGAAGCACTCAATCGAGTGGCTTCCAAAATGGTTTCCAAATCTGCATCCGAAACTTTTTTAGTGGCATCGAATTTTTTGGTGGCATAACGCCAGGTTCTATGTTCTAAAACGTTGTTCATTTTACTTTAAAATTTATCCAGTAGGTGATTCAATTCTTCCAGTTCCTTTGTGCTGAAATGTTTTACAATATTGCTTTCCGTCTCGGCAACCACTTTATCCATCTGGGCCAAAGCTTCCGAACCCTTTTCGGTGATTATGATCTCAACTTTACGTCTGTTGGATGGACAAACACTCCGGTCTACATATCCTTTTGCCAAAAGTTTGTCCACCAATCGTGTGGTATTGCTCATTTTGGTGACCATACGTTCGTTAAGGGTGGACAGGTTGGCTGGTTTGCCCTTTTGCCCCCTAAGAATGCGAAGCACGTTGAACTGTTGGAGTGAAACCTCAAAAGGTTTAAGTGCATTTCCCGCCAATTCATAAATCATGTTGTGCACTAATGTGATGTGAATCAGGGTTCTGCTTTCCAACGGCATCTTCTTCGAAGTCTTTATTATTTCCTCAACATTCATGTATAAACAATATTTGTATATACAAATGTAAGATGATCTACAGGTTTCCTCCTAATATTTAACAGATAAAATTTTGTTAAAAGGAAAATTGAGCCATCTCCATTGCTTATTTTTAAAGAGTAAAATACAGATAATGAAGAACTTACTAATTCTTGGGATGACAATGTTGCTTCTTTTGTCGAGCTGTGGGAACAAGAACAAGAAAGAAACCGATGAAGGTGCTGTTGAGGAATCGCAAGTTGCGGAGAATCAACCCACGGAAGAAGCGGTGAAGTTTCCAGTCTACAATTTTGAAAGTTTTGAGCCACTACTCCATAAAGATGACGATAAAATCTATGTGGTCAACTTCTGGGCAACTTGGTGCAAGCCTTGCATTGCCGAGCTTCCCTATTTTGAGAAAGTAACTGCGGAGCGGAAAGATGATGTTGAAGTTATTCTAGTGAGTTTGGATATGCCCAATATGTGGAAATCCCGATTGGAACCTTTTGTTGAAAATAGAAAATTGCAATCCGAAGTCGTTATTCTGGATGACCCCAAGCAAAACGACTGGATTCCCAAAGTGGCTGAAGAGTGGGGTGGGGGAATTCCGGCTACCTTAATATATACTAAGGACAAACGAAGCTTTTACGAACACGGATTTACATACGAAGAATTGAACACTGAGTTGAACAAATTTTTAAACTGACACCACATGAAAACATTTAAATTTTTTGGACTGCTTGCTTTAATACTTTCCTTGGGTGCTTTTACAATCAACCCGAACCCAATGGTCGATGGATACGAAGTTGGCGATATCGCCACGGATTTTTCGCTTAAGAATGTGGATGGAAAAATGGTCTCACTTTCAGACTACAAAGATGCCAAGGGATTCTTGGTGATCTTCACCTGCAATACCTGTCCGTATGCCAAGGCGTATGAAGACAGAATTATTTCATTGGACAAAACCTATAAGTCCAAGGGTGTGCCTGTGATAGCCATCAACCCCAATAACCCTGATGTGCAAGCTGGCGATAGTTTTGATAAAATGAAACAACGTGCGGCGGAGAAAGGCTTTACCTATCCCTATCTTTTGGATGAAGGACAAAAAGTATTTCCACAGTATGGCGCTACCAGAACCCCTCATGTGTATTTGTTGGAAAAAACGGTAAAGGGCAATGTGGTTCGATATATTGGAGCCATTGACGATAATTACCAAGATGCCGCAAAAGTGGAAGATACCTTTGTTGAAGATGCCGTTGATGCCATGTTGGCCGGGAAGGAAATAGAAGTGAAGACCACCAGAGCCATTGGATGTGGCATAAAAGTATAGTCTAAAATCACAAAATTAAATACATTAAAATCCGGGGTAATCCTCCGGATTTTTATTTTTGCAGAACATAAATGCTATAAAAATGTCAGATCTATCACAAGAAGAATGGGCCGAGCAATTGGAAAATGATGACAATGCAGTCATTTTGGATGTACGGACCGGAGAAGAAGTTGAAGAAGGATATATCCCGGGTGCCGTCAATATCGATATCTATTTAGGACAAGAATTCATTGATGAGCTTGAAAAACTGGATAAGTCCAAAAACTACTACGTGTACTGCAGGTCTGGTAACCGAAGCGGTCAGGCGTGTGCCATTATGAACAGCATCGGTATAGAGAATGCCTATAATCTAGAAGGTGGTTTTATGAACTGGGAGGGCGATATTGCCGAATAGATCATGAAACTTGAATCGGTCATAGCGGAATTGGAGCGGAACCGAAAGGTTTTCAAGGAGACTTTGGCCGATATGCCCCAACTTCTCATTAATTGGAAGGCCAATCCAAAGGATTGGTCACTTCTGGAAATCATTTGCCATTTGGTGGATGAGGAAAAAGAAGATTTTAGGACACGGGTTGACTATACCTTACAACATCCTGATGCTCCCCTTAAATCCATTGACCCAGTAGGATGGGTGCAAAAACGGGATTACAATACGCAGGATTTTGAGAAAAAAGTGGAGCAATTTGATAAAGAGCGACAGATTTCCATTGCTTGGTTGCAAACCACCGAAGACCTTAACTGGCAAAACACACTGTACCATCCGGAGTTGGGGACTATGTCTGCCCGTTCATTCCTATATAATTGGTTGGCACATGACTATCACCATATTCGGCAAATCAACCGAATCAAATACAACTTTCTAAAACAAGATTCAGGCGATTCTTTGGAGTATGCCGGAAATTGGTAGGGTTTTTTCTATATTGGCCCCATGAAGGAAGACTTGCTCCATTTTATTTGGGGGCAAAAAAAGCTTCATGGAAGACAACTTACCTCAACTGCCAACGAAGCCATTACCATTAAGGCCCCGGGAGTCCCAAATCAGTATTCAGGCCCGGATTTTTTCAATGCCCAAGTCGAGATTGATGCCCAAATGTGGGTGGGTAACGTGGAAATTCACCTGAAATCCTCGGATTGGTATGCCCATCACCATCAAACAGATTCCAATTACGATAATGTGATTCTTCATGTGGTCTGGGAGGATGATATTGCCGTGTTCCGAAAGGATGGTTCTTTGATTCCCACACTGGAACTAAAGAATTATGTCTCCGAAGAATTATTGCTCAACTATCAGAATTTAGTTGAAAAAGCGAAACCAAAGTTCATTAATTGTGAAAAGGACTTTGCTGGAATAGACCTTTTTTTGGTGGAACATTGGTTGCATCGGCTTTATGTGGAACGATTGGAACAGAAGAGCAACCAGATTGAAGCGTTGCTCAAAAAATGCAACAATGATTGGGAGGGAGTGTTATTCATGCTTTTGGCCAAAAATTTTGGTTCCAAGGTCAATGGAGATTTCTTTTTGGATAGGGCACAGGCACTGCAATTTTCCATTGTTAGGAAGGTGAGTGGTTCATTGGAAGTTTTGGAGAGCCTGTTGTTTGGTCATTTTGGGCTTTTGTCTGTGGAGGATTGTTCGGACCATTATTTTCTTCGACTTCAAAAAGAATATCAATACCTCCTTAGAAAATTTGATTTACTCCCCATTTTAACCAAACCTGAGTTCTTTGGACTTCGTCCACCCAACTTTCCCACCATCAGGGTATCACAATTGGCACAATTATATGGTAAAGAGCAGGGGCTTTTTGCACTAGTAATGGAAGTAAAAACGCTTGACGACATCTATTCAATTTTTGAAATTACGGCCACATCGTACTGGGATGATCACTTTACTTTTGGAAAAATATCCAAGAAGAGCAAAAAGAAACTTTCAAAGAGCTTCATGGATCTATTGGTTATCAATACCATAATTCCACTTAAGTTTTGCTATGCAAGACACCTCGGTTTGGATTGGACGGACGACCTAATCACCTTGGTGTCAGCCATTGAAAAGGAGCAAAATTCCATCATTAAGGGTTTTGAAAATATAGGGTCCAAGACCAAAAATGCCATGGAGAGTCAGGCCAAGATTCAACTCCATACCCACTACTGTACCAAAAATAAATGCCTGCGCTGCGCCTTGGGTACACATTTATTGAATAGAAATACATAATTTTAGGCATGGCATTGTTCTACGACACACTTTATTACTTTCAAAAGCGAGGCTTTGAGGTCTGTAGACGCATTGCCGAACGATTGGGCATTCGCGCCAGGGTGGTCCGTACCACTTTTATTTATTTAACTTTTGTTACCCTCGGTTTTGGCTTTGCCCTGTATCTTTTCATTGCATTTTGGTTACGTATCAAAGATTTAATCTATACCAAGAGAACCTCTGTATTTGACCTTTAATTATGATCAGACTTTTTCGCTCTAAAATAGTGCTGGCCCTTTCCTTAATGGTGTTGGTGCTATTGTTTGGGGTGACAGGCTACAAATTATTGGCAGGCTATACCTGGATAGAGGCTTTCTATATGACCATTATTACGGTGACCACGGTGGGTTTCTCCGAAGTGAGGCCATTGGACGCCAATGCAAAGATTTTTACCGTATTTTTAATCGTAACCAGTGTTTTCATCTTCGGTTTTGCCATCTCTGTGGTGACAGAATACATTTTGGCCAGAAATTCCGTCGAAGCACTAAAAAAGAAGAGAGTGAAGAAGCAGATAGAAAGTCTTTCAAACCATGTGGTGGTTTGCGGATTTGGACGGAATGGCAAGCAAGCCGCTGAAAAACTGATGGCCTATAACAAACCATTCGTGGTGATTGAAAAGGACAAGGAAATCATTGAACGGCATGAAGATGAGGTACTTTTTGTGGAGGGAGATGCCAATGAGGATGAGATCTTGCTTCAAGCCGGAATAGAACGAGCCCAATACTTGATCACTGCCGTTCCCGACGATGCGGCCAACCTGTTCATCGTGCTTTCTGCGCGTCAACTAAATCGGAATCTCTTTATCATCAGCAGGGCTTCGCAGGTTACTTCACAGAAAAAGTTGGAGTTTGCTGGGGCCAATAAGGTCATTATGCCCGATAAAATAGGAGGGGACCACATGGCATCTTTAGTGGTTATGCCCGATTTGATCACATTTATGGATAAACTTTCCATGGAAGGGGAGCACACCACCAATTTGGAAGAAGTAGAAATTGAAGAATTCACTGGTCAGACGGACTATAAATCACTCCGAGATTTAGATCTTCGTAGAAAAACAGGATGCACTATTATAGGGTATATCGATCCAAATGGAAAATACATCATCAACCCAGAAGCCGACCTTAAATTAGAGCCAAAAGGAAAGGTCATTGTCCTTGGCAGGCCAGAACAGATACGCAAACTCAATGAAATGTTCCAAATAGGATAGTTTAACAGGCATTAATTTTTTTGCGTAAATTTTTTTTAGGATATTCGAAACTTTACAAAAAACTAACATAACCAAAAATCATTATGAAGTATAGACTTCTTTCAATTTTCACCTTGTTTGTCCCCCTCTTTACCTTTGCTCAAGAAGCAACGGAAAAGGGCTTGGATGAACGTGTCAATGATGCTTTCATGCCTTTCGCAGTTTGGTGGGAGGGATTCGTATTGACATCAATACCGCTTGGCGGCATGAACATTCCCATTGTACTCTTATTATTGGTGGGTGGTGCCACTTTCTTTACAATTTATTTCAGATTCCCCAATATCCTAAAATTCCCCCTCGCCATCAACGTGGTTCGAGGAAAGTTTGAAGAGGTTGAAATGTACGGTTTGGAAAAAGTAGAACTGCACATGACCGAAGATGGAGATATCCCTGATACCATTCGGGATGAGAGCGAAGAAGGTGAAGTAAGTCACTTTCAAGCACTTGCTACAGCAGTTTCTGGAACAGTAGGTCTTGGAAATATTGCCGGTGTTGCAGTTGCCATTGCTTTGGGAGGACCTGGAGCAACCTTTTGGATGATTATTTGCGGATTGATCGGTATGTCCACCAAGTTTGTGGAATGTACGCTTGGGGTCAAATACCGCGACGTTGATAAAAATGGTGTGGTGCATGGTGGACCTATGTACTATCTAAAGAGAGGACTCGAGAAAAAAGGTCTTAAAGGTCTAGGTAAAGTTCTCGCAGTGATTTTTGCAGTACTCTGTGTGGGTGCATCTTTTGGAGGTGGAAATGCCTTTCAATCCAACCAAGCAGCCGTGCAACTTTCCTCTATGTTGAACCTTCAAGGTGGTGCCGTTGGTGTAATCATCGGTGTGGTCTTGGCTGCTTTAGTGGGTGTAGTTATTATTGGTGGAATTAAGAAGATTGCCAGTGTTACGGAAAAGATAGTTCCTATCATGGCCGTGATCTATGTTTTGGCCTCTTTGGTGATTATTTTCGCAAACATTAAATTCATAGACGTAGCTTTTACGCAGATTTTTGAAGGAGCGTTTACCCCTGAAGCAGGACTTGGAGGTATTTTAGGAGTTATAATTGTTGGTTTTCAAAGGGCTGCATTTTCCAATGAAGCAGGAGCCGGTTCGGCTTCCATTGCACACTCTGCCGTAAAGACAAAATATGCTGCTTCCGAAGGGTTGGTAGCACTTTTGGAACCTTTTATTGATACTGTGGTTATTTGCACCATGACCGCGCTTGTTATCATTTTCTTTAATATGGATGCAGGTGCATTTGATTATGGAAATGGTGTAGGTAGTACCGTTTTGATCAATGATACTGGAGAATATATTGGCGGGGTAGATTTAACCTCAATGGCCTATGATTCCGTAATTCCTGGGTTTAGATATGTGCTTACCATTGCCATTATCCTTTTTGCATTTTCTACCATGATATCTTGGTCTTACTACGGACTTCAATCTTGGAAATTCCTATTTGGACGTGGAAGAACGGCTGACATTGTATACAAAATCTTATTCTTGCTTTTTGTGGTCATTGGAGCAGGAGCAACCTTGGATGCGGTGATTAAATTCTCGGATGCCATGATCTTGGCACTGGTATTCCCCAACATGGTTGGATTATTGATCTTGTTCCCACGGGTGAACGACGAGTTAAAACGATATGTAAGAGCCATTAAAAAGGTCTACTAAATCCTAAAGATTTGGAAGAAATAAAATCCCACTTCAGGTTCAACAAACAAGAACGAAGTGGGATTTTCTTTTTGTTACTCATCATTTTTGCCTGCCAAGGCTTGTTTTATTACGTAAAAGCGAAACCATTTAACGGCAAACTGAAGGTGGTTGTCAACACCTTGGCCCAATCCCAATTGGATAGTCTTAAGAATACTGCCAAAAAAGACTCCCTGAAGTTATTTCCCTTCAACCCCAACTACATTACAGATTATAAAGGGTATACTTTAGGAATGACCTCCGAAAAAATTGATAGGCTTATGGCGTATCGAGCTTCCGGTAAGTTTGTGAATTCAGCCGAAGAGTTTCAGGAGTTGACACAGATTTCTGACACGTTACTGAACAAAATCGCCCCCTATTTTAAGTTTCCGGATTGGGTGAATCATCAAAAAGAAGAAGTTCATCCAACTTCCAAATCGTCCCGAAAAGAAATTAAGAAAACTACTAAGGATTTAAACAAGGCAACCGCTGAGGAACTTAAAACTATAAATGGTATAGGGGAAACCTTATCCAACCGAATTGTAAAGTTCAGGGACAGACTAGGCGGATTTTTGGTTAATGAACAACTATACGATGTGTATGGATTGGAACCTTCGGTAGTAGAAAAAGCTTTGAGGCAGTTTCAGGTGAACACTGTGCCGAATATTGAAAAAATCAATGTGAACACCTCTACGGCGCAACAGCTGGCCCAGTTGATATATATTGACAATAATCTGGCAAGGGAAATTGTCTCGTATCGGGAAACCCATGGGGCTTTCACTTCATTAAACGAATTAAAAAACCTCAAGTCGTTTCCAGCGGATAGGATTGAGAGAATTAAGCTATATTTGACCCTATAAAAATTGCATGAATGGTTACGGATACCTTGTCCACAATGAACTTTGATTATTCGGAGACCCAGAAGATGGTCGCTGAATCTGCCAAAGAGTTTGCGCAGCAGTACATTTTGCCCCATGTTATGGAATGGGATGAGTCCCAAACATTTCCGGTTGAGGTCTTTAAGAAGGCTGGAGAACTTGGGTTTATGGGGGTTTTGGTTCCCGAAGAACTCGGTGGCTCTGGATTGGGGTATCACGAGTACATTGCCATTTTGGAAGAAATCTCTAAAGTGGACCCTGCCATTGGACTATCGGTGGCAGCACACAATTCACTTTGCACCAATCATATTTTATCGTTCGGGAACGAGGAGCAAAAGCAACGCTGGATTCCAAAATTGGCCTCAGCGGAGTGGATAGGTGCATGGGGTTTGACCGAACACAACACCGGTTCTGATGCGGGTGGAATGAACACCACTGCAATAAAGGATGGGGATGATTGGGTTTTGAATGGCGCCAAGAACTTTATTACCCATGGAAAAAGTGGGGATATCGCTGTTGTGATTGCCCGTACCGGAGAAAAAGGCGACAGTCATGGAATGACCGCTTTCGTGATTGAAAAGGGTACTCCAGGTTTCAGTAGCGGAAAAAAGGAAGATAAACTCGGTATGCGCGCCAGCGAAACCGCAGAACTGATATTTTCAGATTGTAGGATTCCAGATGCCAACCGTTTGGGTGAAGTAGGTGATGGGTTCATTCAATCCATGAAAGTTTTGGATGGTGGCCGAATTTCCATCGGTGCGTTGTCGTTGGGTGTGTCAAAAGGAGCGTATGAAGCGGCCCTTAAATATTCCAAGGAACGGGTGCAGTTTGGGAAGCCCATCAGCGAGTTCCAAGGCATATCTTTCAAGTTGGCCGATATGGCCACGGAGATTGAGGCTTCGGAATTGTTGTTGCACAAGGCCGCCTTCTTAAAGAATGAGGGGAGGCCCATGACCAAGCTTAGTGCCATGTCTAAAATGTATGCTTCCGAAGTATGCGTAAAGATTGCCAATGATGCTGTTCAGATTCACGGGGGATATGGCTACACCAAGGATTTTCCGGTGGAGAAATTCTATCGTGATTCAAAGTTGTGCACTATAGGAGAAGGCACCACCGAAATCCAGAAATTGGTTATTTCAAGAAATATTCTAAAGTAATTTGTTTGCTATTTACTTTTAAATGTATATTTGCCGTCCGAAATCTAAAAGAAAGGAGGTTGTAGCCCATGTTGATAATACCAGTAAAAGAAGGAGAAAACATAGATAGAGCGCTAAAGCGTTTCAAGCGTAAGTTTGATAAAACAGGTACCATGCGTCAGTTGAGAACCAGACAGCAGTTTACCAAACCTTCTGTACAGCGTAGAGCTGAAATCCAAAAAGCACAGTACATCCAAAGCTTGAGAGATCAAGAAGAAGTGTAACTGACTTTTTATACCATATTACATATCCCGTTTCTACTTAGGAGCGGGATTTTTTGTTTTTAGGCATTTCCATTTTGTAAATGGCTACCTTTGATTTATGTCCGTAGACGCGTTCATATCCTATCTACAGTTGGAAAAGAATTATTCCCGGCACACCATTTTGGCCTATGAACGGGATGTTGCTGAATTTTCCAATTTTTGCGAAACACATCACGAAGTTGAATCCATAATTGATATTGGTTACCCCATGGTGCGGAATTGGATTGTGCATTTGTCTGGCAATGAAGTTTCCAACCGGACCATCAACAGGAAAATATCATCCCTAAGAGCGTATTACAGATTTTTGTTAAAGGTGGGCCAGATTTCCGTTTCTCCCCTTGCAAAACACAAGGCACTTAAAACGGACAAGAAAATTGAGGTACCCTTTTCTGAACATGAGATGGAGGAAATCCTTCAGGAAATCCCTTTTACGGATGACTTTGAAGGAACCCGGGACAAACTCATGATTGAACTGCTCTACGCTACAGGTATACGAAGGGCAGAATTGGTAAATCTGAAAGTGGGTGATATAGATTTTTCCCAAAATGTGATAAAGGTATTGGGCAAGCGCAACAAGGAACGGATACTGCCATTGCTTCCAGCCACTGCTCACCTCATAAAAAGCTATATGGAGAGCCGTTCGCAGTTGGAAAAGGTACAAGACCCCCATTATCTTTTATTAACAAAACAAGGTCTTAAAATTTATGAAACACTTGTTTATCGTACCATAAATAAGTATTTTAGTTTGGTGTCTCCCAAGGTAAAAAAGAGCCCACATGTATTAAGGCACACCTTTGCAACACACTTGCTGAATCGGGGGGCAGATTTAAATTCAGTAAAGGAATTATTGGGTCATTCGAGTTTGGCATCTACCCAAGTTTATACGCACAATAGCATTGCCGAACTAAAAAAGGTGCATCGGAAGGCCCATCCAAGAAACAAGAAATAACGTTCTTGTATTGTTTAACTTCACTGTCGCTAGGCAGTACTAAAACTACTTCTTATGAAAGTAAATGCACAATCGGTAAATTTTGTGGCTGATGGTAAGCTTTTGGATTTTGTCCAAAGACGAATGGATAAGCTTGAATTGTTCTATGACAAGGTCATTGACTCGGATGTTTATTTAAAAGTGGATAACACTAGTGCTAAAGAGAATAAGATTGTGGAAATTATGGTATCCGTACCAAGGGATAAGCTCATGGTAAAAAAGCAATGCAAGTCCTTTGAAGAAGCGGTGGATTCCGCCTGTAGTTCCTTGGAAAGACAGTTGGTAAAAAAGAAGGAAAAGTTAAGGGCCAATGTTTGATCAAAATTTTTGAAATTTTATTTTGATTAAAAAAATAAATCTATACATTTGCAGTCCGTTAGAAATAGCGGACTTTTTTTATGTAGAAAAGCCGGTAAATTGCCGATGTAGCTCAGCTGGCTAGAGCACGTGATTTGTAATCTCGGGGTCGTGGGTTCGAGTCCCTCCATCGGCTCGTAAGTTACTGAAAATAAGGCGGGGAGATACTCAAGCGGCCAACGAGGACAGACTGTAAATCTGTTGGTTTTCACCTTCGCAGGTTCGAATCCTGCTCTCCCCACAAAAGTTGTTGGCGTAACAACGTGGAAACGAAGGTTTTTTGAAATGTTGATAACTTTTTTGGGCAATGCCCAAAAAAAAATGCGGGAGTAGCTCAGTTGGTAGAGCGTCAGCCTTCCAAGCTGAATGTCGCCGGTTCGAACCCGGTCTCCCGCTCTAAGACAAGATTGTCATTCCTGCGAAGGCAGGAATCTCTTCCCTTGAAAAGTGAATTTTAAAGGGAGTTGATTCAACACTTTACGCCGGTGTAGCTCAGGGGTAGAGCGTTTCCTTGGTAAGGAAGAGGTCAGGGGTTCAAATCCCCTCATTGGCTCAAAACGATTTGTACACTAATATAAACTAAGATTAAAATTATTTTAAAATGGCAAAGGAAACTTTTGATCGTTCCAAACCCCACTTAAATATTGGTACCATTGGACACGTGGATCACGGTAAAACTACATTGACTGCTGCTATTACAACTGTATTGGCAAATGCTGGTCTTTCAGAGATGAGAAGCTTTGATTCTATCGACAATGCACCAGAGGAAAAGGAAAGAGGTATTACTATCAACACTTCACACGTTGAATATCAAACTGCAAACCGTCACTACGCTCACGTTGACTGTCCTGGTCACGCGGATTACGTAAAGAACATGGTTACCGGTGCTGCCCAGATGGACGGTGCTATTTTGGTTGTTGCTGCTACAGATGGTCCTATGCCACAGACTCGTGAGCACATCCTATTGGGTCGTCAGGTGGGTATTCCACGTATCGTTGTTTTCTTGAACAAAGTGGATATGGTTGATGATGAAGAGCTTTTAGAGCTTGTTGAAATGGAAGTAAGAGAATTGCTTTCTTTCTATGAGTATGATGGTGACAATGGGCCTGTAATCGCTGGTTCTGCACTTGGTGCTTTGAACGGTGAGCAAAAATGGGTTGACACTGTTATGGAGTTGATGGAAGCTGTTGATAACTGGATCGAACTTCCTGCAAGGGATGTTGATAAGCCTTTCTTGATGCCTATCGAAGATGTATTCACCATTACTGGTCGTGGTACTGTTGCTACAGGACGTATTGAAACTGGTGTTGCCAACACGGGTGATCCTGTTGAAATCATTGGTATGGGTGCTGAGAAATTGACTTCTACCATTACTGGAGTTGAGATGTTCCGTAAAATTTTGGATAGAGGTGAAGCTGGTGATAACGTTGGTCTTCTTTTGAGAGGTATCGAGAAATCTGATATAAAAAGAGGTATGGTTATCTGTAAGCCAGGTTCTGTTAAGCCACACGCTAAATTTAAAGCTGAGGTCTATATCCTTAAAAAAGAAGAAGGTGGACGTCACACTCCATTCCACAACAACTACCGTCCTCAGTTCTACGTTCGTACAACTGACGTAACAGGAAACATCAACCTTCCTGATGGAGTTGAAATGGTTATGCCAGGTGACAACTTGACAATCACTGTTGATTTGATTCAACCTATCGCATTGAGCGTGGGTCTACGTTTCGCTATCCGTGAAGGTGGTAGAACAGTAGGTGCTGGTCAGGTTACTGAAATTCTAGATTAATCATTTACAATAATAATGCGCCAAAGGGTGTTCCGATTTTCTCGGGATACCTTTCGGCGTAATTAAACGGGTGTAGCTCAGTTGGTAGAGCACTGGTCTCCAAAACCAGGTGTCGGGAGTTCGAGTCTCTCCTCCCGTGCAAGAAAATACAAAGTACTATGTTGACTTACGTTAAAGAATCATTTGAGGAATTAAAGAACAATGTTACCTGGTTGGACAGGGATAAAGCTTCTAACCTTATGGTTATAGTAGCGGTTTTCTCCATCGTGTTTGCTTTGGCAACATGGGGCGTGGATTCCCTTTTTAGTAAGTTGATCGCTTTGTATTTCGATAAACTAATAGGATAAGATAGGTATGTCTGAGGTTCTGGAGAAAAAATGGTATGTGGTAAGGGCCGTTAGTGGTCAAGAGAACAAAATCAAGGGCTACATTGAAAGTGAAGTGGAGCGCGCTGGTTTTGGTGACTATCTTGACGAGGTTCTTGTGCCTACCGAAAAAGTTGTACAGATCAGAAACGGAAAGAAAATCAACAAAGAAAGAGTTTACTTTCCCGGATATATCATGATTAAAGCCAACTTGGGTGGGGAAATGGTGCACATTATTCGCTCTATTACCAATGTTATTGGCTTCTTGGGTGAAACCAAAGGTGGTGATCCCGTGCCTTTGCGAAAATCAGAGGTGAACCGTATGCTAGGAAAAGTGGATGAGTTGGCCGTAAATACGGACAACGTTGCCATTCCATTTGTGTTGGGTGAGACGGTTAAGGTTATCGATGGTCCTTTCAACGGGTTCAATGGAACTGTTGAGAAAATCAATGAAGAAAAGCGTAAGCTGGAGGTTATGGTGAAGATTTTCGGAAGAAAAACACCATTGGAACTCAGTTATATGCAAGTAGAAAAAGTATAATTAGAGCTGTTACATATATAAAGCTGTGTTGCTTCCAATTGACACACTTTAAATTTAATTAGAAACAATGGCAAAAGAAGTAAGTAAGGTAGTTAAATTACAAGTTAGGGGAGGTGCTGCGAATCCGTCGCCACCGGTTGGACCCGCCTTAGGTGCTGCCGGTGTTAACATCATGGAGTTCTGCAAGCAGTTCAATGCACGTACGCAGGACAAACAAGGCAAGGTATTGCCCGTTGTTATCACCGTTTACATGGACAAATCTTTCGAGTTTGTCGTAAAAACACCACCTGCGGCAGTTCAATTGTTGGAAGCAGCGAAGATTAAAAAAGGATCAGGCGAACCTAACAGGGTAAAACCAGGGTCAGTATCATGGGATCAAGTAAAACAAATCGCTGAAGATAAAATGGCGGATTTGAATGCTTTTACCGTGGAATCTGCGATGAGTATGGTGGCCGGTACGGCAAGATCTATGGGTCTTAAAGTTTCTGGAACCAAACCTTTTTAAAATCTTAAAGCAATTTATAAATGGCAAGATTGACTAAAAAGCAGAAAGAAGCCCAAGCTAAAATAGAGAAGAATAAGCTCTATACGTTGGAAGAGGCTTCCGCTTTAGTAAAAGAAATAACCAATGTAAAATTTGACGCTTCCGTTGATATTGCAGTTCGTTTGGGTGTAGATCCACGAAAAGCTAATCAAATGGTTCGTGGCGTTGTTACCCTTCCTCACGGAACAGGTAAAGACGTTAAGGTTTTGGCATTGGTGACCCCAGATAAGGAAGCAGAGGCTAAGGAAGCAGGTGCTGATTATGTTGGGTTGGATGATTATTTGGAGAAAATCAAAGGCGGTTGGACCGATGTTGATGTCATCATCACCATGCCAAGCGTTATGGGTAAACTTGGTCCATTAGGTCGCGTTTTGGGGCCTCGAGGATTAATGCCCAATCCAAAAACTGGAACTGTAACTATGGATGTGGCCAAAGCTGTATCTGATGTGAAGGCCGGTAAGATCGACTTTAAAGTGGACAAGACAGGAATTGTACACGCTGCAATAGGTAAAGCTTCATTCTCTGCGGATAAAATCGCAGGAAATGCCAAGGAATTGATTGATACCTTGAATAAGCTTAAACCAGCTGCTGCAAAAGGAGTGTATATGAAAAGCATTTACTTGTCTAGCACTATGAGTCCCAGTGTTCAATTAGATCCTAAAGCAGTTTAAGTAACTGGTAGTTCAATATTTTAACTATGACAAGAGAAGAAAAAGCAACAGTAATAGAAGATTTGACTGCACAGTTAGCTGAAAATGCCAATATTTATTTGGCTGATATTTCAGGATTGGACGCCATTGCCACTTCTAACTTAAGAAGGGCATGTTTTAAGGCCAATATTAAACTTGCGGTTGTTAAGAACACCTTGCTTGCAAAAGCAATGGAAGCTTCTGATAAGGAATTCGGTGAACTTCCTGGCGTATTGAAAGGAAATACATCTATGATGTTTTCTGAAACAGGAAACGCACCCGCGAAACTTATCAAGGACTTTAGAAAAAAATCAGATAGACCTTTATTGAAAGGAGCCTTTATTGCAGAGGCAATCTACATTGGTGACGAAAACTTGGAGGCACTTGTAAATATCAAGTCCAAAGAAGAAGTTATCGGAGATATAATCGGATTGTTGCAATCACCAGCCAAGAATGTTATTTCTGGACTTAAATCTGGTGGCGGTAAACTGGCCGGTATCCTTAAGACTTTATCTGAGAAAGAATAATTTGCGCACAATAAACTAAGTATATTTTTAAACATTTTTATTAAACGATAGAAAAATGGCAGATTTAAAAGATTTTGCAGAACAGTTGGTTAACCTAACAGTAAAAGAGGTAAATGAGTTGGCCAACATCCTAAAAGAAGAATATGGTATTGAGCCTGCTGCTGCTGCAGTAGCTGTTGCTGCTGGTGGTGGAGCCGCTGGTGGTGATGCTGAGGCTGCTGAGGAAAAATCAGAGTTTGATGTAATCCTTAAAGCCGCTGGAGCTTCTAAATTGGCAGTCGTAAAATTGGTTAAGGAATTGACCGGTCTTGGACTTAAAGACGCTAAAGATATCGTTGATAGCGCACCTAAAGCTGTTAAAGAAGGTGTTGCTAAAGACGAAGCAGAAGGCATCAAAAAATCATTGGAAGAAGCAGGAGCAGAAGTTGAGCTTAAATAATCGCTTTTACCATAGAAGTTTGGTTAAGGTCTTTCCATTTTTTGGTTAGACCTTAGCCTATTTATATAAGGAGTGTATAAAGCCGTACACCAACCCACATAATATTCACGATCAAAATTTGTCCATTGATGTTCACAAACACTACTGAAAGAGTAAATTTCGCATCTGCTAAGAACATACCGGATTACCCGGATTTCTTGGACATTCAGATAAAATCGTTCCAAGACTTTTTCCAGCTTGAAACAAAATCTGATGAAAGAGGAAACGAAGGTCTCTACAATACCTTCATGGAGAATTTTCCAATCACCGATACCAGAAACCAGTTTGTACTCGAGTTTTTGGATTACTTCATAGATCCACCCAGATATTCCATCCAAGAATGTATTGAGCGTGGACTAACCTACAGCGTTCCTCTAAAGGCACGTTTAAAATTATACTGTACCGATCCAGAGCACGAAGATTTTGAAACCATCGTGCAGGATGTGTACTTGGGGACAATTCCATACATGACACCTAGCGGAACCTTTGTGATCAACGGAGCCGAGCGAGTGGTTGTTTCCCAGTTGCACAGATCGCCAGGGGTTTTCTTTGGACAATCGTTCCACGCGAACGGTACAAAACTGTATTCAGCCAGGGTAATTCCTTTCAAAGGATCTTGGATTGAATTTGCTACTGACATCAATGGCGTTATGTACGCTTATATTGATCGAAAGAAAAAATTGCCGGTAACCACCCTTTTCCGTGCCATTGGCTTTGAAAGGGATAAGGATATCTTGGAAATCTTCGACCTTTCTGAAGAAATTAAGGTGACCAAAGCCGGACTTTCCCGAGTAATGGGCCGTAAATTGGCCGCAAGGGTATTGAACACATGGCATGAGGATTTCGTGGACGAGGATACCGGTGAAGTGGTTTCCATCGAACGTAACGAGATCATCCTAGATCGTGATACCGTTTTGGAAAAAGAGCATATCGATGAAATCATTGATGCCGATGTGAAGACAATCTTGCTTCACAAGGAGAACAATGCACAGTCAGACTATGCCATTATCCACAACACTTTACAAAAAGACCCTACCAACTCTGAAAAAGAAGCGGTAGAGCACATCTATAGACAATTGCGTAATGCCGAGCCGCCAGATGAAGAGACCGCTCGTGGTATTATCGATAAATTGTTCTTCTCCGATCAACGTTACTCTTTGGGTGAAGTAGGTCGATACAGAATGAACAAGAAATTGGGCTTGGACATTGGTATGGACAAAGAAGTTCTTACCAAAGAAGATATCATCACCATCATCAAGTATTTGATTGAGTTGATCAACTCCAAAGCTGAGATTGATGATATCGACCACTTGTCCAACCGACGTGTACGTACGGTGGGCGAGCAATTGTCCCAGCAGTTTGGTGTAGGTCTTGCGCGTATGGCACGTACCATCCGTGAGCGTATGAACGTTCGTGACAACGAGGTATTTACCCCGATTGACTTGATCAACGCGAAGACCCTGTCTTCTGTGATCAACTCTTTCTTTGGAACCAACCAGTTGTCCCAGTTCATGGACCAGACCAACCCGTTGGCTGAGATTACACACAAACGAAGATTGTCCGCACTTGGACCAGGTGGTCTTTCCCGTGAAAGAGCAGGTTTCGAGGTGCGTGACGTTCACTATACCCACTACGGAAGATTGTGTCCTATTGAGACACCTGAAGGACCAAACATTGGTTTGATCTCTTCACTTTCTGTATTTGCTAAGGTGAACAATATGGGCTTCTTGGAAACCCCTTACCGCAAGGTTGAAGATGGAAAAGTGGATGTGAAAAACCACATCTATTTGAGTGCTGAAGAGGAAGAAGGCATGAAGATTGCCCAAGCCAACATTCCATTGGCAAAAGACGGAACCATCGAAAGGGAAAAAGTAATTGCCCGTGAAGAAGGTGATTTCCCTGTGGTGGATCCTGCTGAAATTCACTATACCGATGTGGCTCCCAATCAGATTGCATCCATCTCCGCTTCCTTGATTCCATTCTTGGAGCATGACGATGCGAACCGTGCGTTGATGGGCTCCAACATGATGCGTCAGGCTGTACCATTGTTGCGTCCTGATTCACCTATCGTTGGAACTGGTTTGGAAAGACAAGTAGCTACCGATTCCCGAGTATTGATCAATGCTGAAGGCGATGGAACTGTTGAATATGTAGATGCTCAAAAAGTTACCATTAAGTACGATCGTAGCGAGGAAGAGCGCTTGGTAAGCTTCGAAGAAGATTCCAAGACCTATGATTTGGTGAAGTTTAGAAAAACCAACCAAGGTACCAGCATCAACTTGAAACCTATCGTAAGAAAAGGGGACAAAGTGAAAAGAGGTCAGGTACTTTGTGAGGGATATGCTACTGAAAAAGGCGAATTGGCCTTGGGTAGAAACATGAAGGTTGCCTTCATGCCTTGGAAAGGATATAACTTTGAGGATGCGATCGTAATCTCTGAAAAAGTGGTACGTGAGGATATCTTTACCTCCATCCACATTGATGAGTACGCCCTTGAAGTTAGGGATACCAAGTTGGGGGCTGAAGAGTTGACCAACGATATTCCAAACGTTTCCGAAGAAGCTACCAAGGATTTGGACGAGTACGGTATGATCCGTATCGGTGCCGAAGTGAAGCCTGGCGATATTTTGATCGGTAAGATCACACCTAAAGGTGAATCTGACCCAACTCCAGAAGAAAAACTATTGCGTGCCATCTTTGGTGACAAAGCAGGTGACGTAAAAGATGCTTCCTTGAAAGCCTCTCCATCATTGAGTGGAGTTGTTATCGATAAGAAATTGTTCTCGCGTTCCATCAAGGACAAAAGAAAACGTTCCGAAGATAAAGAGGCTATCTCAAGATTGGAGATGGACTACGAAGTGAAATTCCAACAATTGAAAGATGTTTTAATCGAGAAATTGTTCGGATTGATCAATGGTAAAACATCGCAAGGTGTTATCAACGATTTGGGTGAAGAAGTACTTCCAAAAGGAAAGAAATACACCATTAAAATGTTGAACGCTGTTGATGATTTTGCTCACTTGGTTGGTGGAAGCTGGACAACAGATGACGATACCAATGCGTTGGTGGCCGATTTGTTGCACAACTACAAAATCAAGTTGAACGACATTCAAGGTAACCTAAGAAGGGACAAGTTTACCATCTCTGTTGGAGATGAGCTTCCTGCAGGGATCATGAAGTTGGCCAAGGTGTACATCGCCAAAAAACGTAAGTTGAAAGTAGGTGATAAAATGGCAGGTCGTCACGGTAACAAAGGTATCGTTGCCAGAATCGTTCGTCAAGAGGATATGCCATTCTTGGAAGATGGAACCCCTGTGGATATCGTATTGAACCCACTGGGTGTACCTTCTCGTATGAACATTGGTCAGATCTACGAAACCGTTTTGGGTTGGGCCGGACAGAAATTGGGTCAGAAATATGCGACTCCAATTTTCGATGGTGCTACGTTGGACGAGATCAACGAACTTACCGATAAAGCAGGTGTACCAAGATTTGGACATACGCACCTTTATGATGGTGGTACCGGTCAACGTTTTGACCAAGCCGCTACCGTTGGGGTGATCTATATGTTGAAATTGGGTCACATGGTAGACGATAAGATGCACGCACGTTCCATTGGACCATACTCATTGATCACACAACAACCATTGGGTGGTAAAGCCCAGTTTGGTGGTCAGCGTTTTGGTGAGATGGAGGTATGGGCATTGGAAGCCTACGGTGCTTCATCCACTCTACGTGAGATCTTGACCGTGAAGTCAGATGACGTGATCGGAAGGGCCAAGACCTATGAATCCATTGTAAAAGGCGAAACCATGCCAGAACCTGGATTACCAGAATCTTTCAACGTATTGATGCACGAACTTAAAGGTTTGGGCTTGGATATCAGATTGGAAGAGTAGAACACTATTTACATTAATTATATCATCACCATATTGTTATGGCTAGAATAAAAGATAATAACGCACCAAAAAGGTTCAATAAAATTTCTATAGGATTAGCCTCTCCAGAGTCAATCTTGGCCGAGTCCCGTGGCGAGGTATTGAAGCCTGAAACTATTAACTATAGAACGCACAAACCTGAGCGTGATGGATTATTCTGCGAGCGTATCTTCGGTCCTGTAAAGGATTACGAATGTGCTTGTGGAAAGTATAAGCGTATCCGTTATCGCGGTATAGTTTGTGACCGTTGTGGTGTTGAAGTAACGGAGAAAAAAGTACGTAGAGACCGCGTGGGACACATCAACTTGGTGGTTCCCGTAGCGCACATCTGGTACTTCCGTTCACTGCCAAACAAAATAGGATACCTTTTGGGATTGCCTTCCAAAAAGTTGGATATGATCATTTACTACGAAAGGTATGTGGTCATCCAGCCGGGTAATGCCAAAGGTCCAGAAGGTGAAGAAATCCAAAAACTGGATTTCTTGACCGAAGAGGAATATTTGAACATTTTGGAGTCCCTTCCTTCCGAAAACCAATATTTGGAGGATAACGACCCCAATAAGTTCATCGCCAAAATGGGTGCCGAATGTTTGATTGATCTATTGGCTCGAATCGATTTGGAGCAATTGTCATACGAACTTCGTCACAAAGCCAACACAGAGACTTCAAAGCAGCGTAAGACCGAAGCATTGAAACGTCTTCAAGTGGTTGAGGCTTTGCGTGAGTCGCAAGACAACCGTGAGAACAACCCTGAGTGGATGATCATGAAGGTGATTCCCGTAATTCCACCAGAATTGCGTCCGTTGGTGCCATTGGATGGTGGTCGTTTTGCCACTTCGGATTTGAACGACTTGTACCGTAGGGTAATCATCCGTAACAACCGTTTGAAGCGTTTGATGGAAATTAAGGCACCAGAGGTGATCTTGAGGAACGAAAAACGTATGCTTCAGGAAGCTGTGGATTCTCTTTTTGATAACACCAGAAAAGCCTCTGCGGTTAAAACTGAATCGAATAGACCTTTGAAATCCCTTTCTGATTCCTTGAAAGGTAAACAAGGTCGTTTCCGTCAAAACTTGTTGGGTAAACGTGTGGATTACTCCGCCCGTTCCGTAATCGTCGTTGGACCGGAAATGAAATTGTACGAATGTGGTCTTCCAAAAGATATGGCAGCCGAACTTTACAAGCCTTTCATCATCCGTAAGTTGATTGAAAGAGGTATCGTAAAGACGGTAAAATCTGCCAAGAAGATTATCGACAAAAAGGAGCCTGTAGTTTGGGATATCCTTGAAAACGTCCTAAAAGGACACCCTGTATTGTTGAACCGGGCCCCCACATTGCACCGATTGGGTATCCAAGCGTTCCAGCCTAAACTGATTGAAGGTAAGGCGATTCGTTTGCACCCATTGGCCTGTACCGCATTTAACGCGGATTTTGATGGGGACCAGATGGCAGTTCACTTGCCATTGGGGCCTGAGGCCATTTTGGAAGCACAATTGTTGATGTTGGCTTCACAGAACATCCTTAACCCTGCCAACGGTTCTCCAATTACTGTACCTTCCCAAGACATGGTTTTGGGATTGTACTACATGACCAAAGAGAAGAAATCAACTCCAGAAGAACCTGTTTTAGGTGAAGGATTGACCTTCTATTCCGCTGAAGAAGTGGAGATTGCCTTTAATGAGAAGAAAGTTGCGTTGAACGCAGGCATTAAGGTACGGACCAAGGACTTCAATGAAGCTGGTGAATTGGTCATGAAAATTATTGAAACCACAGTAGGTCGTGTATTGTTCAACACTGTTGTGCCAGAACAAGCAGGATTCATCAACCAAGTATTGAACAAGAAAGCGCTTCGAAACATTATCGGGGACATTCTTGCCGTTACTGATGTTCCTACCACGGCTGATTTCTTGGATAAGATAAAGTCCATGGGATATGATTTCGCCTTTAAAGGAGGGTTGTCCTTCAGTTTGGGAGATATCATCATTCCAGCGGAAAAACAAGATATGATCAACGATGCCAACGAGCAGGTTGATGGTATTATGATGAACTATAACATGGGTCTTATCACCAACAATGAGCGATATAACCAAGTTATTGATGTATGGACTTCCACTAACGCTATGTTGACCGAATTGGCCATGAAGCGAATTCGTGAGGACAAGCAAGGATTCAACTCCGTATATATGATGTTGGATTCTGGTGCGAGGGGTTCCAAAGAGCAGATTCGTCAGTTGACCGGTATGCGTGGATTGATGGCCAAGCCTAAAAAATCCACTGCAGGTGGTGGTGAGATCATTGAAAACCCGATTCTTTCCAACTTTAAGGAAGGTCTATCGATTTTGGAATACTTTATCTCTACCCACGGTGCGCGTAAAGGTCTTGCGGATACCGCTTTGAAAACTGCGGATGCTGGATACTTGACCCGTCGTTTGGTGG
Organism: Flagellimonas iocasae; assembly: GCF_042682725.1. NCBI lineage: Bacteria > Pseudomonadati > Bacteroidota > Flavobacteriia > Flavobacteriales > Flavobacteriaceae > Flagellimonas > Flagellimonas iocasae. The sequence goes on from NZ_JBHUHU010000002.1 coordinate 311,310, forward strand.
ATGTTTCCCAAGATGTGATCATCAACATTGAGGATTGTGGAACGTTGAGAGGTATCGAGGTGGAAGCCTTGAAGAAAAATGAGGAAGTTGTGGAATCCCTTGGAGAAAGAATCCTAGGTAGGGTTTCTCTTCATGATGTATACAATCCAATGACAGAGGAATTGGTGCTTAAAGCAGGCCAAGAAATCTCTGAAGCAGATGTGAGAAGAGTGGAATCTGCTCCAATTGAAAAAGTTGAAGTACGTTCTGCCTTGACATGTGAGGCACCTCAAGGAATCTGTGCAAAATGCTACGGTAGAAACCTTGCCACCAATAAAATGGTGCAACGTGGTGAAGCTGTTGGTGTTGTTGCCGCACAGTCCATTGGTGAGCCTGGAACACAGTTGACCTTGCGTACATTCCACGTGGGTGGTATTGCAGGTAACATTTCCGAAGATAACAAGTTGGAAGCGAAGTTTGATGGTGTTGCTGAAATCGAAGATTTGCGCGTTGTTGAAGGGGAGAACAGTGAAGGTGGAAAAACCAACATCGTAATCTCAAGAACCTCTGAAATCAAGGTTGTGGATGCCAAAACAGGCATTACCTTGAGCACCAATAACATTCCTTACGGTTCGCAATTGTTCGTGAAGGATGGTGATAAGATTTCCAAAGGCACCTTGATTTGTCAGTGGGACCCTTATAACGGTGTTATTGTTTCCGAGTTCACAGGTCAGATTGCATATGAGAATATTGAGCAAGGAGTTACGTATCAAGTTGAAATCGATGAACAAACCGGTTTCCAAGAAAAAGTAATCTCTGAATCAAGAAATAAAAAGTTGATTCCAACCTTGTTGATTAAGGATGGTAAGGGTGAAACCTTGCGTTCCTATAACTTGCCTGTTGGTTCCCACTTGATGGTGGACGACGGTGAGAAAATCAAGGAAGGTAAAATCTTGGTAAAAATACCACGTAAGTCTGCAAAAGCAGGGGATATCACTGGTGGTCTTCCAAGGGTAACTGAGTTGTTCGAGGCTCGTAACCCATCGAACCCAGCCGTTGTATCTGAAATTGATGGTGTGGTTTCCTTCGGAAAAATCAAAAGAGGTAACCGAGAAATCATCATCGAATCCAAAACTGGTGAGGTGAAGAAGTACTTGGTGAAACTTTCCAACCAGATATTGGTTCAGGAGAACGATTACGTTCGCGCTGGTATGCCACTATCTGACGGTTCCATCACTCCAGAGGATATCTTGGCCATCAAAGGACCATCTGCGGTACAACAGTACTTGGTGAACGAAGTTCAAGAGGTTTACCGTTTGCAAGGTGTGAAAATCAACGATAAGCACTTTGAGGTTGTGGTACGCCAAATGATGCGTAAAGTACAGATCCAGGATTCTGGAGATACCACCTTCTTGGAGAATCAATTGGTGCACAAAGACGACTTTATCAATGAAAACGATGAAATCTTTGGTAAGAAAGTTGTTGAGGAGTCCGGAGATTCTGAAAGATTGAAGCCTGGTCAGATTGTAACTGCCCGTGAATTGAGGGATGAAAACTCTATCTTGAGAAGAGAGGACAAGACCTTGGTTACCGCTAGAGATGCAGTTGCAGCTACTGCGACTCCAATCCTACAAGGTATCACAAGAGCGTCGTTGCAGACGAAATCGTTTATCTCTGCGGCATCGTTCCAGGAGACTACCAAAGTATTGAACGAAGCTGCGGTTAGCGGTAAAGTTGATGGTTTGGAAGGATTGAAGGAGAATGTAATTGTAGGACATAAGATTCCAGCCGGTACCGGTATGAGGGATTATGACAGTATCATTGTTGGTTCCAAAGAGGAATACGATGAAATCATGGCCCGAAAAGAGGAATTTAAATTCTAAATAAACGAAACCCTGGCCTAACCGCCGGGGTTTTCTTTTTCATTTTGAACGATTGAACATATGGCTGAAAAAGAGCAAAATCAAAAGCAAATCAATATTGAGTTGGACGAGAAGACCGCAGAGGGAATCTACTCCAATTTGGCAATCATCAATCACTCCGTATCTGAGTTTGTGGTTGATTTTATAAGCATGATGCCCGGGGCACCCAAAGCCAAGGTCAAGAGCAGAATAGTGCTTACCCCGCAACACGCTAAAAAATTTCTAAAGGCATTAAATGAAAATGTGGCCCGTTTTGAAAAGGCGCATGGAACCATTCAAGATTACGAACAACCTCCGATTCCCTTAAATTTTGGACCTACGGGAGAAGCATAAATAAAAAAGCCCTGATTTTTAAATCGGGGCTTTTTTGTATCTGTTACTTTAACCACCCTTTTTTAATGCCAACTTTTGAAAAGAAGATAAGGTAAAGCCCAATGAGCAGTACCAGAATTGGCATGGTATAGGTTGATGGTCCAAATGCCTCAACAGCATCCGAAATAAAAAGCCAATTTATGAACTGTGCCAAAGCGGCAATAAAGGAAACGATAAAAAGAGGGCGTGCCCATTTTTTACGTAGTAAAAGACCAATCGAACCTGCCAAACCCGAAAATACGGCAATGGCAAAGGCGGCCGTGGCCCATGCCGGAATACCTTCAAAAACTTCGCGTTGGGCCTGATCTAAACTTTCCAAAATAGACACTTGATTAAAAGCTTGATTCAGATAGTTGAATACGCCCATCAGGTTCCAGAGCAATGCAATAACGCTCATTATCCAAAATGAAATAGGCGGTTTTACGGTAGTTGTCATAATCGTTCGTTTTTATTGGTTATGACCAACAAAATACGAAAAATGACATAATGTTCTATTATTCAGAAGGGTATGATTTGTGTTTGGCTAATTCATGACCAATTGAACTAGCTTATATTTCACATTTCAAACCACTGCGCAAGAAGACAACACCAAATTATCCCCCAATTTGGGTGAAAACTGCTATTCAAACTCTGATGTAAAATGAAGTTTTACCGAAGGATATTTTTGTTGGGTCATCTGCAATGAAAAAGGAGAATCAGCCAAAAATACGAGTTGACCTCTTTTATCCTTCGCCAAAAACTTCTGTTTTACCCGAACAAATTCTTTGAACTCCTCGTTGTTTTTATCTTTCGGTTCTACCCAGCAAGCCTTGTGAACAGGAAAGTTTTCATAGGTACATTTGGCCCCATATTCATGCTCCAATCGGTATTGGATAACTTCATATTGGAGGGCACCTACGGTACCGATTACTTTTCTTCCGTTTAATTCCAAGGTGAACAACTGGGCCACACCTTCATCCATAAGCTGGTCGATGCCTTTGTACAATTGCTTGGCCTTCATCGGGTCTGCATTGTTGATGTACCTAAAATGCTCCGGTGAAAAGCTTGGAATACCCTTGTAGTGCAAAACTTCACCACTGGTTAAGGTATCACCAATCTTAAAATTTCCAGTATCATGTAGTCCCACAATATCGCCAGGATAGGAAATATCCACAATCTCTTTCTTTTCGGCAAAAAAGGCATTGGGACTTGAGAATTTCAATTTTTTATCTTGGCGGACATGCAAGTAGGGGGTATTACGCTCAAAAGTTCCGGAAACCACCTTTATAAATGCTAGGCGGTCGCGGTGCTTGGGGTCCATGTTGGCATGAATTTTAAAAACAAATCCCGAAAAATCTTTTTCATTGGCCTTTACCAAACGTTCTTCGGACATTTTTGACCTTGGGGCGGGTGCAATCTCCACAAAACAATCCAGCAGTTCTCGTACACCAAAATTGTTCAGGGCCGAACCAAAGAAAACAGGTTGCAATTCACCTTTTAAGTAAGTTTCCTTGTCAAAGTCAGGATAAACGCCATTGACCAATTCAAGATTGTCCCGTAGATTTTCAGCCGCTTTGGTCCCAATTATTTTTTCGAGTTCAGGACTATCAATGTCGTCAAAGGCAATCGTTTCTTCAATGTTCTTTTTACTATTGCCGCTAAACAGGTTGATATTTTTCTCGTAGATATTGTAGATGCCTTTAAAATCGTACCCCATTCCAATTGGGAAACTGAGCGGGGTGACGGACAAACCAAGTTTTTGTTCCACTTCGTCCAAAAGGTCAAAAGCATCCTTTCCTTCCCGATCCAGTTTGTTGATAAATACAATCATGGGAATGTTTCGCATTCGGCAGACCTCCACCAATTTTTCGGTTTGCTCCTCCACACCTTTTGCTACGTCAATCACTACAATGACGCTGTCCACAGCAGTTAGGGTTCTAAAAGTATCTTCCGCAAAATCTTTGTGTCCAGGTGTGTCTAGAATATTGATTTTCTTGTCCTTGTAGATAAAGGCCAAAACCGAGGTTGCCACGGAAATTCCCCTTTGCCGTTCTATTTCCATAAAGTCACTGGTAGCCGACTTCTTGATTTTATTGCTTTTAACGGCCCCAGCTTCTTGAATGGCGCCACCAAATAAAAGCAGTTTTTCGGTCAAGGTGGTTTTACCGGCATCAGGGTGCGAAATAATCCCAAAAGTCCTTCGTCTTGCTATTTCCCTTTCAAAATCCATCAACAAAAATTTCGGCAAAAATAGGGTAATTCTAACTTATGACATCGATTTGTTGAAAGATAGGTCATTGTTGATATCATTGGAAAAAAATAGGAATGTGATGTCCATGTAAAACCAAAAAGTGAAGTAATTTTCGCCTCGTTACGGTTTTTTGGGTATTACCAAGAGTAATTTTCAAATAAAACTGCGATAAGTCAAGACATGTGGTAGCTAGTAATGTGTAATGCGCTTTTTGTCGATAAAAATAGGCGATTAACCATAAAAGCATTAATTATGTGACCGCATTATTGGTAAGGTGTCCTAATGAATAATTAGACCCTATTTTAACAAGAAAAGCCCCAATTTTCTTACAATTACGAGAACTACTGGCCATGGTGATTAGTTGACCAAAACTTATCATTTATGGAGAATTTTACTTTTGTGGGACTTAGCACCAAAGCTAGTCGCTACATTTCATATACGGCCCTTCTATTAATTTTTGGGCTGGTTACCTCCTTTAAGGTTTCTTCGGAAGGGGATGCTTTTGGCATCAAAAGCTCAAACATTACGAATACATTAAACACTGGTATTACAAATACCATGGATGCTGATGTGTTGATGGCCGGTATTTTTGATATAAACCATTCATTTGAATTCAATATAGGTTCCGGTTTGGAATCTACCAAGGATTCAGACGGTGATGGGGTAACCGATGGAAAGGAAAATGAGGACGGCACGAATCCCTATGACGCTTGTGATTTTATCATGAGTCATCAGGACTGTTCAGCAACTGATGCTTGGAAAAAAGCAGACTGTGATGGTGATGGCGTCACCAATGGCAAGGAAAAAGAAGATGGAACAGACCCCTTGGACTCTTGCGACTTTATTTTGGAGCATCAAGATTGTTCTCCTTCAGACAAATGGAAAAAGGACGATTGTGATGGCGATGGCGTGACCAACGGAAAGGAAAAAGAAGATGGAACAGACCCCTTGGACTCTTGCGACTTTATTTTGGAGCATCAAGATTGTTCTCCTTCAGACAAATGGAAAAAGGATGACTGTGATGGTGATGGCGTAACCAATGGCAAGGAAAAAGAAGATGGTACCGACCCCTTGGACCCTTGCGACTTTATTTTGGAGCATCAAGATTGTTCTCCTTCAGACAAATGGAAAAAGTACGACTGTGACGGCGACGGTGTAACCAATGAAGACGAGAAAGAAGACGGCACGGACCCCTTAGATCCTTGCGATTATGATCCAGACCATGTTACCTTACCACAAAGTGGGGCTTATTTGGAAGCTGATTGTGATGGCGATGGAGTGACCAATGAGGATGAGATAGAAGATGGTACGGACCCTAACGATTCCTGTGATTTTGTATTGAGCAGTCAAACCGTGGAGCCTTCCACTTCGTGGAACGCAGAGGACTGTGATGGTGATGGCGTGACCAACGGGGATGAGAAAGAGGACGGAACGGACCCCTTAGATCCATGCGACTATGATCCAGACCATGTCACTCTGCCACAAAGCGGTGATTATTTGGAAGCTGATTGCGACGGTGACGGTGTCACTAACGAGGATGAGATAGAAGATGGTACGGACCCCAACGATTCCTGTGATTTCGTATTGACCAGTCAAACCGTTGAACCTTCCACTTCGTGGAACGCAGAAGACTGTGATGGTGATGGAGTAACCAATGAAGACGAGAAAGAGGACGGAACTGACCCCTTGGATCCTTGTGATTATAATCCAGATAGTATTACATTGACACCTTCTGCAGATTGGGACTCGTTGGATTGTGATGATGATGGAAATCCAAATGGAACAGACCCTAATCCTTTAGCAGCAACCGCAGTGGATGATAATGGTTCAACACCCGCACTTACCGAGGTAGCCATTAACATTCTTGAGAATGATGATTACCTGCCCAACAACAATGAGAATAATTTAGGAATTACAAACCTTTCAAGAATAGGAGGTAGTGCAGCTGGAATAGTTTCTTTTGATGCTGAAACGGGTTTAATGACCTATACTCCGACTTTGGCTGAATCAAATTCCACCGTTACCGTTGTATATGAAGTATGCAACGTGGTTCCAGACCCGTCGGTTTGTGCCTCGGCAACCGTTACCATAGAGGTTGGGCCGAATACTATCGATGCAGTGGATGATTCCTATACAGCTGATGGCTCCGCGGGTGGTGTCATTGCGGATCGTGATGTATTGGATAACGATACGTTGAATGGAGAACCCGTAGCCGCTGAGGATGTGGTTCTTTCATCAACTGCCACTGACGAATTGACCATCAACGCAGATGGAAGTGTTAGTGTTACGCCAGGTACTCCCGAAGGAACCTATACCATTGATTATGCCATTTGTGAGGTCGCGAACCCATCCAATTGTGATACTGCAACGGTTACAGTGGAAGTGGGTCCCGGAACTGGCAATATCATCGATGCAGTCGATGATTCCTATATGGCAGATGGCTCGGTTGGTGGTGTTATTGCCGATAGTAATGTATTGGATAATGATACCCTGAACGGGGAACTAGTGGCCGCTGAGGATGTGGTTCTTTCATCAACTGCCACTGACGAATTGACCATCAACGCAGATGGAAGTGTTAGTGTTACGCCAGGTACACCCGAAGGAACCTATACCATTGATTATGCCATTTGTGAGGTCGCGAACCCATCCAATTGTGATACTGCAACGGTTACAGTGGAAGTGGGTCCCGGAACTGGCAATATGATCGATGCAGTTGATGATTCCTATACAGCTGATGGCTCGGTTGGTGGTGTTATTGCCGATAGTAATGTATTGGATAACGATACCCTGAACGGCGAGGCTGTCACTTTGGAGGATGTGCTACTGAGTTCAACCCCAACAGACGAATTATCAGTGAACGACGATGGAACTGTAAGTGTTGCCCCGGGCACCCCAGAGGGTACATATACAATCGACTACACCATTTGCGATATTGCCGATGTGGATAACTGCGATACTGCAACGGTTACCGTGGAAGTAGGTCCCGGAACTGGCAATATGATCGATGCAGTGGATGATTCCTATACAGCTGATGGCTCGGTTGGTGGTGTTATTGCCGATAGTAATGTATTGGATAATGATACGCTCAACGGCGAGCCTGTCACTTTGGAAGATGTGCTGCTGAGTTCAACCCCAACAGATGAATTAACAGTCAATGATGATGGAAGCGTAAGCGTAATCCCTGGTACACCTGAGGGTACATATACAATCGACTACACCATTTGCGATATTACCAATGTGGACAATTGTGATACAGCAACCGTCACTGTGCAAGTGGAATCAGGTATGGACAATGTCATCGACGCGATGGATGATGGATATGAATCCGATAGCTTTGGCGGATTGATTCCAGACAGCAATGTGTTGGACAATGATACGCTTAATGAAGAATTGGTTGATGCCATAGATGTGATATTGACTTCGACTCCTACCGGCGAGCTTACCATAAATGATGATGGAAGTGTAACGGTAGCTCCTGGATTGGAAGATGGCACATACACCATTGAATACACCATTTGTGAGGCTGCCAATCCATCCAATTGTGATACGGCTACCGTAACGGTTAATGTTGAAAACATTTCAGTAAACCAACTGGTGACCCCAAATGGGGATTTAAAGAACGACTTCCTATTTATTCGAGGAACCGATAAAATTCGGTCTAGCACCCTCAAAATATTTAACCGATGGGGAACCGCGGTTTACGAAGGAAGGAATTATAACAATATCAACAACGTATTCGACGGCCGTTCAAGGTCAAAATCTGCGGTAGGCAACAATAATTACCTGCCAGCGGGGGTATATTTTTATATTTTTGAATACGTTACGGACAAAGGCAGTTTTACGGACTCCGAATACATATATATAAGCAGGTAATACATTGATGTAGGATGATTAAAAAGCATATTTTAATTCCAATTTTATTTATAGGATTTGTATTTCAGGGGTTGGTGGCCCAGCAAGACGCGCAATATACCCAGTACATGTTCAATACCTTAAGTGTGAATCCGGCTTACGCTGGATCAAGGGGACAGTTGAGTTTTGCGGGCTTGTACAGGTCACAATGGGTTGGCCTTGATGGAGCTCCCGAAACCTTTACCCTCAACCTTCATTCCCCCATAAGAAATAGTAGATTGGGTTATGGTGTATCCATCGTCAATGATAATATTGGTGATGGGGTGGTACAACAGACCTATCTTGACGCCGTGGTTTCCTATACCTTGGAATTTGCATATGACAGAAAACTTTCCTTCGGATTGAAGATGGGAGGTAATATGATGAGTCTTGACTTTAACAAACTTCGCAATTTTGATCAAGAGGTAGTTCAGCAAGACAATATTGATAACAAGTTCACCCCTAATTTTGGTTTGGGACTATATTATCATACAGACCGATTTTATGCCGGGGTTTCCGCACCAAATATTTTGGAATCGGAATATTTCGACAATAGTGCAAGGGATGCCAACTCGGTCAATTTCCTGTCTGCGCAGCAAATCAATTTGTATTTAATCACCGGATATGTTTTTGATATAGGGGCGGACCTTAAATTTAAACCCGCCTTGTTGACCAAGGCAGTAGGCGGTGCACCTTTGCAGGTGGACCTTTCCGCTAACTTTTTGTTTGCAGACCGTTTCAGTTTTGGAGCTGCCTACAGATGGGATGCTGCGGTAAGTGCTTTGGCAGGATTTCAGATTACCGATCAACTCATGATTGGTTTGGCCTATGATAGAGAGACCACTGAATTGGGAGGTACCCAGTTTAATGATGGTTCGTTTGAGATATTTCTGAGGATGGAGTTGTTGAAAAGATTTCAAAGAACAGTGTCACCCAGATTCTTTTAATATAGTTTAGGATGTTCAGAAGAATACTCATATTTCTTATTGTTTTTTCAAGTTGTGCAGTACACATGTTTGCACAAGATAGCATTCCAGATCGCCAGCAATCTAGGGTTAAGGCAAAGGCAGATGAACGATATGAGGAATATTCTTTTAGACCGGCCATCGATATCTATAAAAAGGTCTTGGACAAGGGTTATGTTTCTTCTGATTTACTGAAGCGACTTGGAAATTCATACTATTTCAATGCCCAATATGAAGAAGCGGCCAACATATATAAAAGACTCGAAAACGAATATCCAGACAAAATAAGTCCAGATTACATCTTTCGTTATGCCCAAAGTTTAAAAACCTTGGGGAAGTATGACGAAGCTAATCGAATGATGGAAAAATTCAGGGACATCACATCCACCGAAGGAGATTTTGATGAGGATTATTTAGCAAAGATTGAGGCGAATTCAGGTCGATATACCCTAAAACCCTTTAAATACAACAGTAAATATGCCGATTTTGCCGCATCATACTATGAAAAGGGACTCATTTTTGCTTCCGATAGGGATACCGGAAATTTGGCGCGATACCGACACACATGGAATTCAAAAGACTTTTTGGACCTGTACAAAGTCAATGCAGACAGCATTTCCAATGATCGAGTGGTAAAGCTGGAAGGTGACGTGAACACCAGATTGCACGAATCCACATCAGTGGTCACCAAGGATGGAACCACCATGTATTTTACCCGAAACAATTTCTTGGATGGGAAAAAGTATAAGGACGCAGACGGAATCATCCGATTAAAGATTTATAGCGCGGAAAATGTTAATGGAATGTGGACCAATGTAACTGAGTTGCCCTTCAATAGCGACTCCTATTCCGTTGCACACCCCGTATTGAGTCCAGATGAAAAGAAACTGTATTTTGTTTCGGACATGCCTGGAAGTTTGGGCGAGTCGGACATTTTTATGACCGATATTATCGGGGATGGAACCTATGGTCCCATTATCAACTTGGGCAATAATATCAATACCATTGCTCGGGAAACATTTCCATCCATCACTAAAGATGGTGTGTTGTATTTTTCTTCCGATGGTCACCAAGGCTTGGGAGGATTGGATGTTTTTGCTACCAAAATTGCCTTTAATGACTACAGTCAACCGGTGGTCAATGTGGGAAAACCCATAAACAGTCAATTGGATGATTTCTCCTATATTTTTGACCCAGAGACCAAGACGGGTTATTTTTCTTCCAATAGGGAAGGGGGCATGGGCGAGGACGATATTTATGCGTTTGTTGAAAACGAACCTTTGGTATTGGACTGCATTCAAGATGTATCAGGTACGGTACGCGACCGTATTTCCAATGAGGTATTGCCAGGCGCCACAGTCAAGGTGATTGATGAAGAAAATAGGGAGATTTCCGCTACGATTACGGATTCTAAAGGTAATTACACCCTTCAGTTGGATTGCTCCAAAGGTAATTTTGTTAGGGCTTCCCGTGACGGTTATGTACCTGCGGAAGAATATTTGAATAAATCCTACGGGAAACCACGTATTATTGATTTCTATTTGGAAAGAGATGTGATTACCGGTGGATTTGGGGACGATTTGGCAAAACTACTCCAACTAAGCACCATTTATTTCGATTTGAACAAATACAACATCCGTCCAGATGCCGAAATTGAGATTCAAAAGGTTATCGTGGCCATGGAAAAATATCCTAGCTTAAAAATTAAAGTAAACTCCCATACCGATAGCCGCGGTAATGATGCCTATAACCTTTGGTTATCACAAATGCGTGCAGAATCTACAGTCAACTATATGATTTCCAAGGGAATTTCTCCAGACCGACTTCAAGGAGAGGGTTTTGGCGAAACAAGGTTGGTCAATGAATGCTTTAACGGAGTGCGTTGCTCAGAAGAAGAGCATCAATTAAACCGTAGATCGGAATTCATCATATTTGAATAGAGCACTATATTATTCAAAATGGCTTTGGGGATAAGGGGGCTCCGTCTCTTTGTAATTGATTGATTTTCAAAATAGTTGGATTTCGTTCTTGATTGAAATTGCATTTCTTTTGCATTTGATACATCCAAGCACCCTCTTTTCCGTTTGATTGGTGAACCTTTTTGCCTGTAACTTTTTTGGGTAAATTTCCTCCGCTGTTTTTTCAATTGTCACTGTAGTATTTTTCTTATTTGATCACCCTCTTACAGCTGTTGCTATTCCTACCGTCATCGACCAATGGTCTTAAAAAAATGGTAAATATTTTGGGTCAAGACCTCAGAATATGGATACTATACAGTACGATTTAGGGCATACACAACAAATATTTCTTACCCCTATAAGTAAAGGTAATTTTGTAGCATGTTATAGCATCCGAAGTGTGCATTGGAGGAAAATAACATATAAAAACCAAGCAAATTAGACTTTAAAAAACACAACAAATACGATCCTCAACCAATAATTAACCCCATGAAAAAGAGCATAATAGCCCTAATCCTACTTCTCTCTACAGGAATTGCCTTTTCTCAAACTACAGTTACTCTTCAAGACCAATGCAATTGCGAGGTTTTAAAAGGTACCGCTGTTTCCAGCCCAGGAGCCGTTACCCCGAGTGGCGTAGATACGGGAGATATCTATGTCAATACCAACACTGGTACAATATATTTTTGGGATGGAAATTCTTGGGAATTGACATCTTCGGATAACCAACAACTTCAAGGGTTCAATTTTGATGGGGCTACAAACACATTGACCTTGACTTTGGAGAATGGAGGTAGCGTAAATGTCGATTTAAGCAGTTTAAGTGATAGCATTACCGATACCAATACAACGATTACATCTTTTGGGATTGATGGTACAAATACAAATCTTATTATAACTGATTCTGATGCCAATACGTATGCAGTGGCATTGGCCGACCTTGCCGCACTTATTGATACAGATACCACATTGACAGATGCCCAAGTGGCAACCGCAGTAAATAATGAGTTTCCAAATCTGGATACGGATAGTACGGATGACTTTGATGGTGAATGGACATCTTTGGCTAATGTACCAGTAGGCTTTGCTGATGGCATTGACAATGTTGACGATGCCGATGCCGACCCAACGAACGAACTATCGGACCTTTCATTGACGGGAACGACCCTTGAATTGACGAACGCGGTTGCCGGAGCCACCGGTGTTGACCTTGATGGCACCTTTGCCACGGATGCTGAGCTTGCCGCCCTGAACACGGACGACGCGGATGCCGACCCGACCAACGAATACAACACGGCCATCGGGCTGAGCGGTACCTCGATAACGGTGACCGACCTTGGGGGCACCTTGAGCCAGGACCTTGACGGTACCTTCGCCACGGATGCTGAGCTTGCAGCTTTGAACACGGACGACGCCGATGCCGACCCAACGAACGAATACAACACGGCCATCGGGCTAAGCGGTACCTCGATCACGGTGACCGACCTTGGGGGCACCTTGAGCCAGGACCTTGACGGTACCTTCGCCACTGACGCTGAGCTTGCAGCTTTGAACACGGACGATGCGGATGCCGACCCAACGAACGAATACAACACGGCCATCGGGCTTAGCGGTACCTCGATTACGGTGACCGACCTTGGGGGCACGTTGAGCCAAGACCTTGACGGTACCTTCGCCACCGATGCTGAATTGGCAGCCCTGAACACGGACGACGCGGATGCCGACCCAACGAACGAACTATCGGACCTTTCATTGACGGGAACGACCCTTGAATTGACGAACGCGGTTGCCGGAGCCACCGGTGTCGATCTTGACGGCACCTTCGCGACCGATGCTGAATTGGCAGCCCTTAACACGGATGATGCCGATGCCGACCCGACCAACGAATACAACACGGCTATCGGCTTGAGTGGGACATCCATCACGGTGACCGACCTTGGCGGTACATTGAGCCAGGACCTTGACGGTACCTTTGCCACTGACGCTGAGCTTGCGGCTTTGAACACGGACGACGCGGATGCCGACCCAACGAACGAACTATCGGACCTTTCATTGACGGGAACGACCCTTGAATTGACGAACGCGGTTGCCGGAGCCACCGGTGTCGACCTTGATGGCACCTTTGCCACTGACGCTGAGCTTGCGGCTTTGAACACGGACGACGCGGATGCCGACCCGACGAACGAGTACAACACGGCCATCGGGCTTAGCGGTACCTCCATTAC
>NZ_JBHUHU010000002.1:324903-325764 GCF_042682725.1 Flagellimonas iocasae
GCCTTGAACACGGACGACGCCGATGCCGACCCAACGAACGAATACAACACGGCCATCGGGCTTAGCGGAACCTCGATCACGGTGACCGACCTTGGGGGCACCTTGAGCCAAGACCTTGACGGTACCTTCGCCACCGATGCTGAATTGGCAGCCCTGAACACGGACGACGCGGATGCCGACCCGACCAATGAGTACAATACTGGAGCGGCCATGAATGCCGGTAGTGTTGAGATTACCGATGGAGGCGGTACGATATCCACCAATTTGATAAGCTCCAATGCCAACAATAATATTACCGCAGGAACCGATGGAGGTCTATACCTTAACGTTGCCTCCGTTTCCATTTCGGAAACTGTGACCACCTTGACGGACAATGGGGATGGGAGCTTTACCTACACAAGCGAAAATGGAACACCGACCACTTTCACTGCATCCAGCGCTGTGGATAACGGCAATGGCACATCCACGATCACGTTGGCGGACGGAGACGTCCTTACAATTGATAATGATGGGATAGACAATGTGGACGACGCGGATGCCGACCCGACGAACGAATACAACACGGCCATCGGGCTGAGCGGTACCTCCATCACGGTGACCGACCTTGGCGGTACATTGAGCCAGGACCTTGACGGTACCTTTGCCACTGACGCTGAGCTTGCAGCTTTGAACACGGACGATGCGGATGCCGACCCGACCAACGAATACAACACGGCCATCGGGCTGAGCGGAACCTCGATCACGGTGACCGACCTTGGCGGCACCTTGAGCCAGGACCTTGACGGCACCTTCGCCACGGACGCTGAATTGGCTGCCCTTGACACTGATGATGCCGATGCAGACCCAACGAACGAACTTTCG